>JBIKWL010000056.1:0-35415 GCA_044356335.1 Candidatus Sericytochromatia bacterium | reverse complement strand
CACCCGCCAAGATCACAGCCAAACCAGGCCGAATTGACAGGCGTTCCACTTCGTTTTTTAGGGACGCTTCCAGCTCGGCAGCAAGGGCTTTGCCATCGAGCAGGGCCATTATTCTATCCACCAATTGGCGCTGTTCCAGGTGGCTCCCATAAAGGGATTGGGGTAATAATTATGTACCCTTTTTTTACTGGCTTCGAGTACCGTGTCGTGATAAAGCGGGATGGCAGGCAGGCGCTCGCTCAGAACCGCAGCCAATTGGAAATAGAGGCGGCGCTGTTGGTTGATATCACTGGCGTTTTCCAACGACTGCAGCAGACTATCCGCTTGGTAATCGACAAAACGGGTGAAATTATTGCCTTTGGGGGGCACTTGGCTGGAATGCCAGCGCTTGAAAGAGGTTTCATCGGGATGGCTGCTCCAAGAAGACAAAGCCAATTCGTAATGCCCGCCTGGCAACATTTCACCGATCAACATGTCTTCAGGTACGGGTTTGAGTTCGAGTTTAACCCCAATTTGGGCAAAGGCATCACGCAGATAGCTGCCTACCAATTGGTGGGACTTATTGCCGTTGACCATCGCCAAAGTCAGGGTCAAGGCTTCGCCATTTTCGTTGTAGCGCTGGCCTGCGCCTTTGGGGCTCCAACCGGCTTCATTTAAAAGCTTGGCGGCATGTTGGGGATTAAAATTATAAAAGCTGGAGCTGCGCTCGTTGTATTTCCAAGAATCTTGAGGCTGGTCGCTCCAAGCGGGTTGGGCCAAACCAAGCAGGCGTTCGCTGATCGCTTTGCGATCAATGGCATAGGCCAAGGCCCGTCTCACGCGTAAATCCGCCAAAACAGGCTGTTTGATATTGATTTCGATATGTTCAATTCTTCCGGTATTGCGCAGGTGCAGTTCCAGTTCGGGGTGTTCTTTGAGGTAATCATACGAGACAATCGACATACCCTGAACAATGTCCGCCCCCTGAACCCAATCGACCACACCTGGTATGGCGCGGTAGCCTGTTTCTTTGAATTGATAGCGAATTTGATCCAAATTGGGTTTGGCTTGGTGGTAGAGAGGGTTGGCATCAAAAATCGCCATCTCGCCTTTTTTCCAGTCTTTTAAGACAAAAGGCCCAGAGCCCACGGGATGACTGTTCCAAGGGTGATCTTCGGCAAAATCCCAGAATTTACTGCGAAACGAGTGTTTGGGCAGAATATGTTGAAAGAGGTTGTAATATTCGGGATAGGTTTCAAAAAAAGTCACCCGAATGGTTTGGGGGTCCACCACTTGAACTTGGCGAATCTGTTCGTAACCAGGGGTCGGGGGGTATTTAAAGCGGGGATCCGTGTGGGCCATCCAGGTGAATTGCACATCTTCAGCGGTGAGGGGGTGGCCGTCGTGCCAAAGCAAATGGGGCCGCAGGGTGTATGTCACTTCCATTTCACCATTGGGCAAGTTGCGAATCATGCCATTTTGGTAAGTGGGCACAACCGTTAACAAATCCGGTTCAAGCTGAGACTGGCTGTTGCGCCGAATCAAACTGCTGAAGATCAAATTATACAGTTCACGGGCTGCATCACTGTTGTCAAAAACGGGATTGAGCAGGGTGGGTTCTCCTACAGAAACAATGCGCAGCACACCTCCCCGTTGCAGGGCTTGAGCGGATGGGGGAGTGGGTACCCCAAGACAGATCGCGGCGGCCAAAAGACCTGAAAGAAACTTGATTGAATGGCGCATATACTATTACCTCACTCCTGCATTAAACGGCTTCAAAGGTGGGATGCCCAAAGACCTGGGACCATTTTTGCGCTTCGTATTTTAAAACGCGGGCGCGTTGGGTATCTGCCAGATACAGACGGCCCTGGCTGTCAAAAGTTATATCAAAAGGATGGGACAAATTCTGTAATTTTGGATCCAGTTTGGGCAAAGGGGCTGAAATTTCTCCCTCTTTGAGGTTCAATACCCGGTTATTGGCGGTATCAGCCAACCAAAGTAGGCCATCTGGGTCAATTGCTGCGCCGTTCCAACAAAAGGGGTAATCTCCGTCATCGAGACTTTTGCCCGCAGGCAAATCCAAGGTTTTGAGCCACTCACGGGTTTCGCTGTGAAAGACCTGGACTTTTTCACGATCGTAAAGATAGATCCGTTTGGCTTTGTCGACGGCCAGGCCACAATAATAATTTTTGCCGCTCTGGGGCATGGTGGTGTTATTGCCAAAGGCCCCTTCGTGAAAGCCCTGAGCATTAAAGACATGAATGCCTTCCATGTGCAAATAGAGTACATAGAGCTGATTTTGGGCATCAACTGCCAGCGAAATGGGACGCAGTGGACGGTTTGATGCTGGGGCGGAATAGGTTCTGAGCAGTTTCCAATCGGGGCTGAAGACCCCAATTACATCTCGGTTGCCTGCCAAATAAATATGGCCATTGGGCCCGACACAGAGATCTGAGAGTTCCCAGCGGGCCTCAGGATGTAAAAATTGCCCCATGGCCAATTGGCGTTCGCTGATACCGCGCTCAAATTTGCCATTGGCATCAAATTGAAAAATCAGGCGGTTATAATTGTCGAGCAAATAGAGCTGATCTTGTGGGCCTGTCGCCAAGGCAACCAAGCGCAGAGGGGCTTTGCCCCCTTCCCAAGCATACAAGCGGTCGAAGAGCAAAAAGTCAAACGAGAGCATATCTGCGCTAACCGCATCTGAAGAGCGGGTGGTGGTGTGTAAAAAATCTGGGGCTTGGACAACTTCGCAGGCTTTGGCAAAGGCAGCGACAGCTGCAGGCAAATCTGATTTTTGGCGCAGGCGCTCCTGGGCCAAAAGACGCCAGACGCGGGCAGAATCGGCTCCTGAGCTGGGCAGAGTGGGGGCCAAGGCCTCCAATTGGCTCAAAGCAGTCTCTGATTGGTTCTGAGCCAGGGCCAAAAGGGCTTGTAAATAAACCGCATCCGCTTCTTGGGGATTGAGCTTGAGGCTGCGCTCCAGACAACTTTGGGCACAGCTTGCATCTTTGTTGCGGATGGCCAATTCGGAGCAGGCCAGGAGATCACTCTGACTGGTTTTAGCATCTTCTGTGCGTTTGCGATAGAGGGCAAATTGGGTTTCTTCCCATTTTTGCAGGTCCTGAGGGTCCGCGGCGGCGGCGGTGAATTCAGGGGACTGATAGGCAAGGCGGCTGCTCATAAAAAACTCAGGCTCTCCTCAAACATACTCTCATATGAGGTATCACTAAAAAGGTATCACTAAAAACAAGGGCATTATACCACACCCAGAGGTCTTGGCTAAGGCCCTAAAAACAGGCTTTTGAGAGTGTTAGAGTGGCGTGCTTTGACTGAAATTGCTGCGCGATCGCTTGTGCAGCGACAAAACATGCAATTGAACTTGGGAGTCGGGAAAAAGGTGTTGAAGATAGGTCAAGTGCTGCCGAGCAGGCTCTGCTTCTGAAAAGAAACGATCCCGCATAAGTAAGCCATTTTGCTGATAAGTGATCAGAAATACCTGTTCTTGTAAATGAGTCATGCCTAGTCCTGAAACGCCAGAGTTATTCTATTCATAACAGAAACGGCAACTCTATATCCAGAGAAAAGGGATTAAGTTTAGACTAAATGCGAAATACATGAGTGAATTGGATTCAAACCAGGAATCGGTTACGATGTAGGGATAGAAAATACCCCCAACTAATTTTAGCTGATGAGGTCTTATGCCCAAGTCTCTTTTTGCCACATTCTTACTTCTGTCTGGATTAATTGCACAGCCTGTCTGGGCTGAGTCTTATGATGAACCCCTTAACGAACAGCCCAGTCCGGGTGCTTCGCCCACTTCATCCCAGCCTGAACCCACCCCCGTCAGCGCAGAGGAAAGCCATGAGCCCGTGATGCGGACCTATGGCCGACTTGGCTATCAGATTGACCTCTTTGGAGAAAAACTAACCCTTCCGAGTACCGAATTGGGTGAAATTACAGCGGGGGGGGTGGTCTATCACGAGCCCCGGATTGGCGGAATGTACCGTTTTAAAGAGGGGAATCTCAAAAACGCCTATGTCTTTATGGACTATACCTTTCTTTCCCAGCCGGTCAAAAACCAGCGTACAGGGGATCAATTTGGACGCTATACCCATTTTCTCGATGCTGGCGTGGGCTATTTCTTCAAACTTTTAAAAGACCGAATTGAATTGGCACCGTATCTGGGCATGTCTGCCCAATTCAATCACAACGACAAAAACATTGACGATAAATCGGTCTACTACCATGTCAACCAAAACCGATTGGGGTTTGGTTTGGGCACCCAATTGGCCGTGCGTTTTGACGACACATTGCCCTTTCCACTGTTTTTGTTTGTCAATGTGGCAGCGTATCCCTTTACCCCGGTTTTAACCGATTCCACAACAGCCAATTTCCCCAGCAATATGAGTATTTTTCATCTGGGCCTGAGTTGGTACGGGCGCTTTTTGCCCTATCTCGGCGGAGAGGTCGGCTTTCGTCAGCAATTCCATCTCGGCAGCGGCGGCAGCGCCAATTTCAGCGCCTCTTGGAGTGAGTTTTTTGCCACCGTCCGCTTTGAGCCCGAGATCTTTTTGCCTTAAATTCCGTTAACCCACTGCAGGTTCTTTGTGTTGGGCCACGGCATTAAAATGGCGACTCATCAACATGGCTGAACCGACAGAGAGCAGGGCACAGGCCGCCAGCATCCAAAAGACCTGGGTCCAACCCAGACTGTCGGAGAGGGCTCCCGCTCCCCAAGTGGCCAAGGCCCCACCGATATAACCCACGCCGTCAATAATTCCGGCACAGGTGCCAGCCCCTTTGGCCCCAGCAATGTCGAGCGTCAGAGCCCCAGCTGACATCGAATAGGGCCCCAGCAAAAAGAAGCCACTCATGCCCAGCAACAGTACAATCACCCCATAATAAGCGGGTCCGCTTTTGGCGAAGAGGGCAATCCCCACAAGAGAGAAAAACAAGCCCACTAGCATGATCCACATCGCCCGCGCGCGGTTGTGACGCGCGTGTTTGTCGGTATACCAGCCCAAGAGAATCGTGCCAATACAGCCCAGAAATGGCAATAGCGCGGAACTGAAGATTGCACTGGCACTGCCCATGCCAATATCCACCAAAAATTTGGGGGTCCAAAAAATAAAAATCGAGCGCAAAAAAGTGGTCAAAAAGGCAAAGACCAACAGGTGCCTAAAAATTTTCATCACCAACAGGGTGCGTATAATCTGTCCCGCGCCCACATTTGCTTGGCCTTCAAAATTGGCCAACGAGGTGTCATTGCCTTCACCGGCAAAAGTGGCCCCCGGAATCACACTGCCGGGATCTTCTTTGGAGGCAAAATACGACCAGATCCAGACCCCTGTGACAATCAGGGCCGGGTAGATAAACAGCTTGTCCCAGGTTTGGCCCTGGCTGACGAGCCAACCCGCAAAGAGCGTGGCCAAGACCCCGCCAAATTGAAAGTTCAGGCTGATCCAGCCCATGACTGTGCCATTTTTTTCGGGCTCATACCAAGCCCCCATGGTTTTGGCGACCCCGCCCCAGCCCATCGACAGGAAGTAGCGGCAAATGCACCAAACCACCGTAAACCAGAGAATTGAGCTGCCAAAAGCAAAGGCCAGATTGCAGAGAATGCCGCCCGCCATGCCGAGCAAAAATATTTTTTTGCCACCGAGTTTGTCGGCCAAGGGTCCATTGATAAATTTGCCAAGGGCATAGACAATTTCAGATGAAGCGCCAATTAAACCCAAATCCGAATTGGAGTAATGAAAAACGGTTTTCATGAGGGGCAGCGCGGCTGAGAGGTTTTGGCGAATCATATAATAGCCAATATAACCAAAGAGCATCACAAAGAAAGTTGAAGTGCGCCAAAATTTGAGCCGGGCCCATTGCGCTTCGGTCAGTTCCATCCAAAGATCCTTTCTCAAACAAGATTAAAACAGCGGATACAACAAAGCCAAAAGCCCCAAACTGCTGAGCGAAATAAAAACCGAGGCTCCCAATCCCAGCCAAAGCGGCTTGAGACCTGTGGCCCGGAGTTTATCGAGGCGGGTTTCCAGCCCCAATGCTGCCATCGCCATGCTGATTAAAAATAAGTCGAGTTCCACCAGTCCCTGCACCACTGGCACAGGCAAAAAACCGAGTGAATTTACCCCTATCATACCCACAAACAGCAAAACAAACCAGGGCAGGGGAAGTTCTTTCCAATTGAGTTTTTTTGTTTGGTTCTGGCTTTGAATGCGAATATGCCATGCCAATAGGCCAAAGATCACGGGCACCAAAAAGACGACCCGGGTCATCTTGATCAAACTGGCAACCTGCCCACTTTGTTCTCCATGGGCAAAACCTGCGGCAATCACCTGGGCCACTTCATGAATCGAGGCTCCAACCCAAATCCCATAACTTTGGGGTGAAAAATGCAGGGCCATTTGAGCCAGGGGATACAGGCTCATCGCAAGTGTGCCCATGAGTGTAATCGTCGCAACAGCATAGGCGCAATCCTGCTCTTCGGCCTCGATCACAGCATCGGTGGCGACAATCGCAGAAGCCCCGCAAATGGAGGTGCCAGAGGCCAAGAGAATACTGAGTTTGGACGAAAGCCCCAGGCGTTTGCCCAGCCAAATGGTAAAGAAAAATGAACTGCAAACAGTCAGGCTTAAAAGCAGCAACCCCTGCCAACCAATGGTCTGAATCTGGGTCAGTGAAATTTTAAAGCCGAGCAGAATAATCCCCAGACGCAGGATTTTTTTGAGTGAAAAGGTCAATCCGGGTTTGTAAATGGCGGGCCAGAGACGCAAATTACCCAGCAAAAGGCCGATAAAAATAGCCAAAAGCAGTGGACTCAGTGGCAGCTGTTTGGACAATTCAGGCAGCCGCGACAGCCAGATTGAGAGCCCGGCCAAAAGCGCTGAAAGCCCCACACCAGGCAGAAGTGCGCGAAATGTGTTAAACAAGGTTGCTCTTTAAGCCTTGGCTGTCGGCTTTTGAATCACAGCGATGGTCAATCGGCTGATACACACCAGTCGGTCTTTGTCGTCGCGAATGCGAATTTCCCAGACCTGGGTGGTACGGCCCAAATGCAGTGGCGAAACCCGGCCAATGACATGTCCTTCTGAAACACCCCGCAAATGGTTGGCATTGATTTCAACCCCGACCACAGCTTGGCTGCTGCGATCGACACAGAGACTCCCCGCCACGCTGCCGAGGGTCTCGGCCAGCAAAACCGAAGCCCCACCATGTAAAAGCCCCGCCGGTTGATGGGTGCGGTGGTCGACGGGCATCTGGGCTTCGATCCAATCGGGTCCGGATGCCACACATTCAATTCCGAGCGATTCAGCTGCCGTGTTTTTCATAAACGCATTGAGTGCGCTCAGATCGAGTTGGCTAAAATCAGGGGCTGGCATGGGGGCCTCCCGAAGAGGAATGATAGGTATGACTGAGTTCTGTAAAGACATTGCGCAAAAGGGGCACATAAATGCGCCAGAAAAAGTCGATTTGCTCGGCATTGGGATTGTCAAAAGGCCAGTATTTAAACCAGCTTTGGCGCCCCGACCAAGCCTCGCTCCCCAGATCCAGGGCATTGTCCGAGGCATCGCCTGCAATATACAAACGCAAACTGGGTTTTTCTTTCAGAATCACAGCCGGGAATTGATGGGGAATACCCTCTTTGCTCAAAAGGGCGGCCCCACTTTGGGTCAAGTCCAGACGGTATTCAGCCAAGACTTCTGTGCCGGGAAGGGCTTTGAGAATATCAAACCAGTAGTGAAAAGCCACCCCAGTGCCCATGCCTTCTGTCAAACGATGGGAGGAAGTTTTAAACATGCGCAGACCTTCGGGACTGACTTCTTTGTTCTCTTCCAGCACCACCACCCGGCTGTTTTCATGCACAAACAAAAATCCTGGTCCTTTAAAAGCCCAGTCTTTGCCTGTCTGTTTCTTCCAATTGCGTCGGGCCCAGGCGGGAATTTCGGTCGGGTGTGAAAGCTCTTCAAAATAGCGTCCACTCCATTCGGTCCAGTCTAAACCCAAGAGAGATTCCATGCGATCGCGGGCAGCCCCTTTGGTGGGGGAGGCAAAGGTATTAAATTCAGCGATCAGGGCTTTGCCACTGCCGACAAAATTCTCAATCAAACCGACTTCGCGTTCGTCAAAGCCGCCATAGATTTTGCGGCTGTAATCGGGAGCAACTTCGCGGCGGGCTTCGGCTTTGTCTTGGCTATAGACTCCGTAGGTATCAGCCACAAAGAGCAGATCTTTGCCCTTGAGATCAGCCGGCTGTAGATCTTCTGCAATGGCGGGCTTATTTCGAACAGGGTCTTCGGGGGTATAGCCCCGATAATCGGTTTCTTTGTTCCAGTTGCGACCATCGGGGTGAGGCACTTTAAAATGGTTCAGGCTCCAAATCAGGGCCACATGCTCTCGAAACGTGCGTTCGGGCACTGTTTTGTCGACAATCGCGAGTTGCAAAGGCAATTCGGGTTGCCAAGCCCAGTGAACAAAAGGAGAGCCCAGTAAGAGCAAAAGCCCCAATACGAGTAGACCCGGAAGAAATTTTGTGCTGCGTGATTTCTGCGTTGACATGCTAATCAGAATACTGGAGAGCTGTGAGAATGTCTATCTGTTGGCTTTAAAGGCGCTGAACCCGATAGCCTTTGTCTTCCAGTTCAGCCACAATCTCTGCCGCGTGTTGGTGGTCGCGGGTTTCGATCTCGACCTCGATTTGGGTCGTCCCCAAAGGAATATCAGAACGAAAGCGGGCATGTTCAATATGCAGAACATTGGCTTTTTGCCCTGCCAAGAGTTTTAAGACTTTTTTGAGGGAGCCCGGTGAGTCGGTGATCAGGGTTTTAAAGGTTAAAAAGCGCCCGGCACGCATCATGCCTTTGTTGATAATCGAATCCAGTAATTTGACATCAATATTTCCCCCACTCAAGACCACCAAGGTCGGGCCTGTGGCAGGCACCTTTCCACTGAGCAAAGCAGCCAAACCAGCAACCCCTGCGCCTTCGGCTATCACATGTTTGTATTGAATTGCAAAATAGAGGGCATCACTGAGTTCTTCTTCGGAAACCTGCACCATCTCATCGACATAATGGCAAAGCACCTCAAAATTGCGCTGAGCGGGCTTTTTGATTGCAATTCCGTCGGCAATGGTGGGACTTGAAGGAGCGAGGATCAGCTTCTTGCGCGCAAACGATTCGTAAAGCGAAGACGAAGCCCGGGCTTGCACGCCAATCAATCTGACGGAGGGCTTCAAAGCCTTGATCGCAATGGCAATCCCAGAGAGCAACCCCCCACCACCGACAGGGACCACAACCGTTTCAACTTCGGGCACTTGATCCAAAATCTCAAGACCACATGAGCCTTGACCTGTAATGATATCGTCATCGTCAAAAGGGCTGATAAAGGTCACGGGGTTAGCTTCGAGCCATTCCATGGCATGGTCTTTGGTTTCATCAAAGCTTTTGCCAATGCAGATCACCTCTGCGCCATAATTGCGGGTGGCCTGAACCTTGGCCAAGGGGGCATCAGCAGGCATGAAGACGGTGCTCGAAATACCTGTCAGGCGACCGGCCAGAGCCACCCCCTGAGCGTGATTGCCTGCAGAAATCGCCATCACCTGTTTGACCTGGCCTTCTTCAGCCAATTTACGCAGCTTATAATAGGCCCCACGAATTTTAAACGAGCCTGTGCGCTGTAAATTTTCGAGTTTGAGAGTAACTGGAGCCCCCAAGATCTCACTCAGGCGCATCGATTCCAAGATCGGCGTCACCCTTGCAACAGGCCGAATTTGGGTTTCGGCTTGTTGAATCGCGGCTAAATCTACCTGACAGATCATCTATGTTTATCCCCTCGCTTATCCGCTTCAGCCCTATTATACCCCGGTCGCCACCAATTCCAGCGGCCAAGTAACATCATAAAGCTGGGCACGAGAAAAAGCCGCACAACTGTGGCATCAAGCAAAATGGCTGCCGAGATGCCAATACAGATTTCCTGGGTTTGCGGCGAGCCCGAAAAGACCCCCGGTAAAAATACCCCGAGCAGAATCAGCACCGCACCGGTGATCACCGAGCCACTGCGGGCCAGCCCTTCGACCACGGCTTCGCGTACGGGAGCGCCGCGGTGGTAATACTCAGAAATGCGGCTCAGAATCAACACCTCGTAGTCCATGCTCAGGCCAAAAATGATACAAAACAGCACAAGTGGCACAATATTGGTGACAGCCCCGTTGATCGGGGTGTGTAAGAGCCCTGAAAACCAGCCCTGCTGAAAGACCAGGGTTAAAAAGCCAAAGGCCGAAACAATTGGCAAAAAGTTCATAATCGCAGCTTTGAGCGGCAAAACCACCGTGCGCATAATCGCAAAGAGCAACAGATAAATACCGCCAAAGACCAGTGCCAACATCAATGGGGCATGGCGGTAGAGTTCGTGGGTAAAATCCTGCACGCGGGCCACCACCCCGCCCGTAATCAGCGTAATTTCGGGATGTGCAGCGGCATAGGCCCGCGCGAAGCGGATGATCTTGCGTGTGTCTTCCAGCTCCATCGGGTCGCTGGGTAAAATATGCATCAGGCTTAAATGGCTGCCTTTGGCCAGATTCACCAGCGGCGCAATCCGCTCTTGATTGTTTAAAAGACCCAAGGCGCCCAGATTGCTGTAAAGCGTGAGATAATCCGCTTTTTCAAAGTCGGGATTCCAACTGATCAGGCTTTTGACCTCTGACACATAAGACTCTCTGCGCAGCGCCTGGTAAAAGGCATCCATTTTTTCCAAAACAGCCGGTTCAAAAACGGTTTGCCCCGGCGGGGCTTTGACCAGAATCGTGACAGGCAAAAGCTCTCCCGCCCAGCCGTCTTTTTGTAAAAGCTGATAACCCAACATGGATTCGGACTGACGGGGCGCAACGGCTTGAACCGGCTCCCAGAGTTTCATCCAAGTCACAGGCAAAGCACACAGCAATAATAGACCCGCTGAGAGCAGAAAATAGCGCAGAGGGTGGCCCGTCACATGTTGCGAGAAACGCTTCCAACTGGGGTAAGAGTCAAAACGGCCAATGAATTGAGATAAAAAACGGGGCCGGTCCAAAAAGCGCTCGCCCAGTGCCAATAAAGCTGGCAAGACCAAAAGGGCATTGGCCAAAGAAAGGCCAATCACCACCAGCAGGCCCTGCATGACGGTGCGGCTGAGCGAAACATCGGGAATCAAGAGCACGGCGATGCTGCAAAACATGATCAAAGCCGAAAACAGCACCGTTTCTCCCGCCCATTTGAGGGTCATGGCCAGTGCCTCTTCGACTGTTTTGCCCTGTTTGCGCTCTTCGCGAAAGCGGCTGACAAGAAATAGTGAATAGTCGATCGCCAGGGCCAATCCCACCAATCCAGTTAGAATCCGCGAAACGGGGTTGGAGCCAAAACCAGGCAATTTGAGCAGACTGTTGAGCAAAACCAGGGTCGAAGCCCCCATCAAAAGGGGCAAGAGAGCTGCGGTCAAAGCGCCAAAATTCAGAATCAGAATCACAAACGAAATCAGCAGCGCAATCGATTCGCCCCTGTGGGAGTCTTTGTGGCCCTCTTGATGGGCATCGTATTGAAAAGCGGTATTGCCAGTTAACCAGGTTTTGAAACCGGTTTGGGCTGACCAATTTTTTAAAAACTGGCGAAGCGGGCCAGACAGGGCCTGTGCTTCGGGCATACGCAAGCGGGGGTCAAATTCCAAGAGCAACAGGTTGTATTGGTGGGGACGGCTGCTGCTCACAGAACGAATCGGCAAAAGCTGGGGAAATTGCTTTTGTAAAGCGGGAATCAAGGCCTCAAGCGGTGCTTGTTTCGGCAGGACCACCGCTGCGGTACTGCCCAGGCGCAAGCCAAATTCTTCGCGCATCAATTTAACAACTTGGAAAGCTTCTGTATCGCGGGCCCCAGTCAGCTCCACTTCGGGGTTTTCATGGGGGTTGAACTTTAAATTGAGACCGGCAAAGATCAGCACACACAGCCAGACCAACAAAATACTCACCCGTTTTTGGTAGAGAAAGCGGCTGAAGTGTTCGAGCAAAATCTGCAAAAGCAAAACTCCTTGGCGGGCAGAAATAGAAAGCCGTTCACAGCATTTTTTAATGCTAACAGAAATTCGCATCCAAAGCCGGGGATGTGGTATGATGCCACTGACATTTTTAATGGCTGCATCATTACTTGATCATTACTTGCATCATCACTCCTTGTGCGGAAAGGGACAGTACATGGAAAAACAAAAAGAACAGGACAATTGGGAGAAGTTAACCCGGGTTGAACGCCTCGGTGAAATGCTTGTGCGGATACACGCCCTCAAGCTCTCTCAACTCACCGAATTGATGCAGGAACAGGAACGCACAGGCAAGCGCCTGGGTGAACTGGCCGTCGAAAAAGGGTTTATCACCCAAGATGAATTGGTTGATTACCTGATCGCTCAGATTCGCGGCAGCCAAGTTGTGGACGACAGCCTGCGCGAACTCGGCCGCATGACCACCGAAGAAAAATGGGAGCGCCTCTCTCAACACGAGCGTCTCGGTGAAATTTTGATCAAACGCCAGGTCATTCGCCTGTCTGAACTGGTTGAAGCGATTGAAATTCAAAAACAAAACCCCGAAAAACACCTCGGTGAAGTGCTGAAAGAAAAAGGCTTAATCTCTGAATCTGATTTAGATGAAGCGCTGCGGATGCAGTTTCAACAAACCGAAACCCTGCGCAATACCATTGAAGAAATCCAGAGCGCACCCGCAAAAGACAAAGAGTCCACTTAAACGGAACCGCTTTCGAATAAATCAGCCCCCAACAGATGTCCCTCACAAGGTGTTGTGAGGGATTCTTTTTAGCTCAGCTTAATTTTGCTTGGGCTGAGAGAGCAAGAGATTGAGGCTTGGCGTTTCTTTTGAAGGGGTTTTGGTTTGGGGATAGGGTTTAACATCGTTCAGGGTTAATAAATACCCGCCCATGTCAGCAGACACAAGCAGGCTTTCTTTGCCCGGCAACTGCAGGATGAGACTTTGGCTGTTTTGGCCGTTTTTGACCATCACAGTCACCTTGACCTCGCCAGCCCAAACACAGTTCACATCACTGGGACAGCGGGAGTCCTGGGCCGGAGAGATCCAACTCAATGCCAGGTCTGTGTTTTTGAGTTGGGCAATTTTGCCCATCGGCAAATCAAAGGCTTTGCCCAATTCCACTTCAAACAGTGCGGGCACAGGCGTGGCTGAGGCCTGTGGACTCGGGGATGGGGTGTTTACAGGCGTGGTACTCGGATTTACAAAGAGGCTCGCTGTAGGCGTGGGCGTAGCAACGGGCGGTGTCGGGGGCGTTGAAGCAATGGCTGAAGGGCTTGACGAGAGAAGGGGGGAAGGGCTGGGGGTTGCCGCGTTTCCTTGGCCAGTAGGCGCGCAGGCCAGCAGGGGCACATGGAGCGCCATCAAAAGACGAATAAAAACGGGTTTAAACAAAATCAGTAGCCCCATTTCAGCATGTTATTGGCTATTTTAGCATGTGTTGTTGCCACTTTTTG
Source organism: Candidatus Sericytochromatia bacterium (assembly GCA_044356335.1). Taxonomy (GTDB): domain Bacteria; phylum Cyanobacteriota; class Sericytochromatia; order UBA7694; family UBA7694. The sequence continues at coordinate 21,915 of JBIKWL010000056.1, read as the reverse complement.
TTGCCACTTTATGAAAATGAGATTTTTGGATGAGATCTGAACAGTTGGGGATTTTGCTGTGCCTATCAGATCATCACTCGGATACTTGACAGCTGAATATAAAATGTATAAAATACATTTGTAATCTGAATTTACTTAAACCACAAAGAGGTAACGTCCCATGGGAGAATCATCCAGCAGAGAACGGGATTTGGTTTTGGCCCCCAACGAATACGCCTTTATTTCTGATCAAACCAAGGGCAATATCAACGTCTATGTTGGGCCGTTTAAAACCTCTCTCGCCAATACCGACCAGCCTGTTATTTTTAATTCAGAGAGCAAGCGCTTTGAGCGCTGCCTCTTAGAACAGTCGATCTCGGTTTTTGCCACAGCCCCCGAGGGCTGGTACTTGGTCATGAAAAATCCCCCAAAAGATAGCCATCAGCCCAAAAATGGCACTGTCAGCAATCTCACCGAACTCGAAATTGGCCACAAGGTCAATACCCCAGGTCCGATTTCGTTTGCACTTTGGCCGGGTCAAATGAGCCGGGTGCTCAAAGGCCATCACCTGCGTTCCAATCAGTATTTAACAGTGCGGGTCTACGATGAAGAATCGGCCCGCAAACATTGGAGCAAAGCCGTGATCAAGCCCCAATCGGGCAATGCCCAAATCCATGAAGAGGTGGGTCTCGCAGAGGTAGATGTGCCCGATCTGACCTTGGGAAATTTACTGGTGATCAAAGGAACCGAGATCTCCTTTTACATCCCGCCCACAGGCATGGAGGTCGTGCGCGATGAACAAGGCCAGTATGTGCGCGAAGCCGTCACGCTTGAACGGCTGGAATACTGTATTTTGCTCGACGAAGATGGCAATAAACGCTTTATCCAAGGGCCAGATGTGGTCTTTCCCAAACCAACGGAAACCTTTGTCGAAAAAAGCGGAACACGCAAATTTCGGGCGATTGAACTCAATGAAAACAGCGGGCTGTTTATCAAAGTAATTGCGCCTTACGAAGAAAAAGGCCAACTCTACAAAGTCGGTGATGAACTGTTTATCACCGGCAAAGAGCAAATGATCTATTTCCCCCGCCCCGAACACGCGATTATCAAATACGGCGAGCAGGAAATTCATTATGCCGTGGCCATTCCCGCAGGAGAAGGCCGCTATGTGCTCGACCGCATGAGCGGACAGGTCTTTTTGCAAACAGGTCCGAGCATGTTTTTGCCGGATCCCCGCCGCCAGGTGATTGTGCGCCGCGTTTTGGAGCCAAGTCAAGTACAGCTCTGGTTTCCAGGCAATCAAGAAGCGCTCGAACACAATCTACACCTGAAAGAACTGCTGCGCAAAGAAAAAGGCGAATATGCAACAGAATCACAGCTTTTACAGCTCAAGGCCGAAAAGCGCTCTGCGCTTGCCCCTGCGCCTGGAGCTGGGGAAGGTTTTGCCGGAGACGATTTCGCGCGCAAAACCAAATTCACGCCACCGCGCACGATTACCTTGGATACCAAATACGATGGCGCTGTGGCGATTGCGGTCTGGACTGGCTACGCCATTCTGGTGGTCAGCAAAACCGGCGAACGACAGGTCATCGTCGGCCCCGGCACCCATCAATTGGGCTATGACGAAGCGCTCGAACCCATGACCCTCTCAACCGGCACCCCCAAAACCGATAGCAAACCCCTCAAAACGGTTTATTTGCGGGTCTTACACAATAAAGTTTCAGATCAGGTCAAAGTCGAAACCGCTGATTTTTGTGAGGTCTTGGTTGATCTCTCCTACCGTGTCAATTTTGAGGGCAATCCAGCGCTCTGGTTCAATGTCGAAAATTACGTCAAATTTTTGACCGAACATATGCGCTCGATTCTGCGCAACGCCATCAAACAATTGGGCATTGAGGCCTTTTATGCCGACTCGATTCGCATCATTCGCGATACCATTCTGGGTTTGGCTGAAGAGGGCAAACGCCCAGGCCGCCATTTTGAAGAAAACGGCATGCAGATCTACGATGTTGAGGTACTCAATGTCTCGATTTCAGATCCCGAGATTGAAAAAATGTTGGTACAGGCCCAGCGCAAAGTCTTTGAACAGACACTGGCCATTTCATCGGAACGCCGCCACTTAAACTTTGTGCGTGAGAACGAAGAGATCAAGCGCCAGGTTTCACAGGCCCAATCCGAAACCCGCCAAGGCGAACTCAAACTGCAAATTCAAGAAATGGTCACAGAGCTGGAACTGCGGCTCTCACGCTTGAATACCGAAGTGCAGGCCGAACAGAGCAAACTCGAAGCCAAATGGGCTTCGCAAGAGATGTTGGGTAAGATCAATGGGGCAGAATTGGAACGCCAAAAAGCAACCGCCAATTTGGATATCGAGACCGCCAAACAGCGTCTGGACCAACGTTTAGAAGCCCTTCAGGCCGAAGTCCAAGCCATGGTGGCCAAAGCCGAAGCGATTTCTCCCGATTTTATCGCCGCCTTACAGGCCTTTGGCGACAAGGCCCTGGCCGAACGCATGGCCGAGTCGATGGCTCCGCTGGCAATTCTCGGCGGCAAAAGTGTGGCAGAGGTGCTTTCGAGCCTGCTCAAAGGCACCAAGCTCGAAACGATTATGCTCAAGCAACCGCCGCAGCAATAAACCGTTTCCCGCGCTTAAGATATGTATTTTGAGCGCGGGATAAAAAAATAAATCTGGAGGAGAAAAAGATGACTTGGCGCATTTTTTATCGCATTCAAAATGAATCACAGGATTTTTGGGCAATTGAACAGCAAGGCATAGAGCTTGAATTGAATTATGGCCCGATTGGCAGTAAAGGCTTGTACAGCCGCAAAGGTCTCGCCAATACAGCAGAGGAGACTGCAGAACAGGCCGAAGCCCTGATTGTTAAACAGATACAGGCAGGTTTTACGGAAGTGTCAGAGATCAGTTCTCCTGATGAATTGCCCTCACGTCTACGACAAAAGCTGCTCGAACACAAGCTGCAAAAAGCCGGTTTGGGTCGCTCAGCTTGGCTGCCATTAACCGAAGCAGGGGACACAATCACAACAGCATCCAAATTCTCTGGGCGACCTTGGCTGCATGCCGAAGAGAACTGGCCGCTCTGCCAAAACTGCCAAAAACCGTTGCAATTGATGTTGCAGTTAAACACCTCAGAATTACCAGCTGAAATGCGTGAAAAAGCAGGAACGGGTCTGATCCAGCTCTTTTACTGTGTAAACACAGAACCCTTTTGTGCAATCGACTGTGAGGCTTGGTATCCCTTTGCCAAGTCTGTTCTGGCCCGCCAGGTTCAGCCTGATGACGCAGGTTCTGAGTCTGATTTGCCCGACCAAGCTTTTCCGGCTAAGCGCATCACCGGCTGGGAAGCAGGAGCAGAGGAGTATCCAAGCCCTGCAGAGGCGATGGATTTACTCGCAGAGCACGAAACGGCTTTGACTGACAACGAATATGATCTGCTTTTGGAAGAAATGGCACCTGCTGCAGGCGAAAAACTGGGAGGCTGGCCCGCTTGGGCGCAGGGTGTGGAATATCCCCTTTGCCCTGATTGCAAAGAGCCCATGGAAGTGATTTTTCAGCTCGATTCAGATCAAAATCTACCCCATGGCTGGGGAGATATGGGCGTGGGCCATCTGAGCCTGTGTCAGCGGCACCCAGAAACACTGGCTTTTGGCTGGGCGTGTTAGATGTCACCCAGCACCAAAACAGTTGAACGTTGGCATCAAGCGCTCAAGGCCTTTCGCTTTTTTTATGCCGTGGGGGGCCATGCCAACGATGCCGACACGATTTATGGCCAAATTAAATTTAACGGCGAAGCCGAATTGCTGAGTATTTTTGAAAAGTTGGGAATTCCGCTGCAACCCATTCCAGAAGGTGCGGAGCGCTTGGAAAGAGGGAGATCTTACACATCTGACGAATACGCACGGATTTACCACCCGATTTGGGCCTATCCAAAATTCCAAGAGCCGGGATTTGCACAAATTTGGGGCATCAAATTCTATCTGGAAGTGCATCAGGCAGATATTTCGCTGCACATCTCGGGGGCAGACGGTGATCCCTGGTCTGTGACCGAAAAAGACTTTAAACATGCCCTGAAAATTGAAGCCGAATGTGAGAGGCTTGGCATACTTATGACAACAGCTGACAAAACTTAATCGATTGCAAAATGAGTGGCAGACTACATCTGCAAAATTATTTTAATTTATTGTAAGTTTACTATTGGTCATCTTGTTGACAATAAGTAAACTAATCTTAGATAATGAAATTATCATCAACGTCACTTAAGGAGCCTCCCATGATACTCAATCAAACATTAAAATCCAGTCTGTTAATTGCCTCCAGCTTTTGTCTGCTATCCCTGCCTTTAACAGCATGCAATGGCCTGTCTTTGGGCCAAATTGGTCAAATTGGCCAAACAGACTCGGGTATTTACGGCCTGCCACTTAAGCTGATTCACGAAGGTGAGTGCCAGATGCCCAGTTACACCCGATATGAAGTCAAAGCCGATGGCACCTTCAGCTATGCGGAAGTCCCCGCCCCAGGCAGCATGGAAACCACCCAGCCCCCCTTACAGAGCCGCAAGCTCTCAAATACAGAGCAAAACAAACTCAAAACACTGCTCAAAAAATTGGACCTGGCAGAGTTGGCCAAAGCAGACACCGTCGTGCCCGAGGGCTCCCCTCAGACCGCGGACTGCCGCACAATCGAAGTCGCTGAATTGAGCGTCAATGGCAAAGCCACCCGCTTCGACAGCAATGGCCGCAAATTGATTCATACAGCAGCTTATACCGCAGCCATGAAAGAATTGCGGGAATTCCTCGACAACCTCAAAAACAACCCGATGGCGGATCCCAGCCCCTCTGCCAGCCCGCCTCAGTCCAATACAAACACAGCCCTGCCCCTGAAAGTGACGGGCAACGGAGAATGTGATATGGGTGAACAGGTTCTCTATGAAGTCTTGCCTGCGGGACTCTTTCGCTTTCTGGCCGATCCCAATGCACCCGTCGCTCCAGGCGGGCCCCAAACAGGCCTGCAAACCCGGCAATTGACCAGCCAAGAGTTGGGTGAATTGGCAAATTTGATTGCTGAACTCAACCTCGAAAAACTGAGGGCAGAATCCAAACCCGTACCCGATGATGCCCCCCAAACCCTGGAATGCCGCACTGTCAAAAATTTCAGTTTGATGGTTCAGAATCAAGCCAAAACCTATGACCTCAACGGGCGTAAGTTTGTCCACACAGAGGCCTATCGCAACGCCCTGATGAAGTTAGACAGCCATTTAAAGGGTCTGGCCGATCGCCATCAGAATGTGGGAAAACAACTCTATACCCTGCCCCTCAAAGTCACTGTCGAAGGGGAATGTGGGCAGGAAAGTTATACCCGCTATGAGCTCAAAACCAACGGTTCTTTTACCTGGGCCCTTGAAAATGCCCAAACCCTGGTGGCGGGTCCGCCCCCGGTTCAGAGCCGGACTTTAAGCAATGGCGAAATTGAGTCTGTCCAAAAATTACTCAATAGCACAGCATTGCAGGGGCTCTTTCTGCAATTGGAAGCCATTCCCGCAGACGCCCCCCAGACCAAAGAATGTCGCAGTGTGGAAAAACTGGAAGTGACAGTGAATGGTCAAAACTTCTTGCTCGAAGGGCGTGGAACCCGCAAATACCGTATCTCTGAGGCCTATTCTAAGGCTTTGGGGGAACTTCAGAGCCTCTTAGAGCGTCTTGCAAAATAATCCACTTGATTTCAGAAAGGAGCAGTAGATATGAACGGATGGGAATTTGTGTTGGTTGTCATGATTCTGGGTGTACTGCTCTTGCCTGATTTTCACTGAAAATTAATCGGCAACCAGTTCCAAAACCTCAAGCTCCTCGGACATCTGTCCGGGGAGCTTTTGCCATCCCCGCAGGGACACAGCTTTGCCCTCTAAGAGCTGGGGATACCCTGGCTGCAATTCAGCCAGGGTAGGCAAAAGCTTGAAACGGGTTGTCTCTGTTTTTAAGGCCCAAAAGCCATCACCCCACCTTTCCAAAATGCCCTTGAAGCGCTGTGCCCGGTATTGAGTTGGATCTTTGCCCGAAGCCCGCAGACAGGCTTCCAAAGCCAAATCGGCCTGGACAAAGGGCACAGTGGCACCCGGTTTGCCCAATATCTGGCTGCCATCGAGGCTTTTACCATTGTTTAAGAGCAAGTCAATCAGCTGACGGGCGGTTAAATCTGGGCAACGGGAGCGCAGTAAGGCCATCACACCCGCCATAAATGGCGCAGAAGCGCTGGTGCCACTCATTTGATTCGGGATAACCCCGGCAGGATCTGAACCTGCGATGTCGAGGGCCACGGAAGGAGCCCAGATCAGACCAGCGCCATAATTCGAGCCTCGTGAATTGTAACCGGTGAGTATATCCGGGTTAAACCAAACCTGTAATTTTTTGCCATCTTTAAATTCAACCCCACCTACGCCCAATACATTGGCCTGGGTGGCGGCCAAATTGATCGGAAACCACTCGCGGGGGCCGCCGGTGATCGGCTCGCCATAATTGTGCGCGGGAATGACCAAAGGCAGATGGGTTGCTTGGCCCAATTCTTGAATCACAGCCTTGAGCAATAGGTATTCAGAATAAGCCGTCAGTTTTTCCCAGCCGGGATACATCGGCCAGGCAAAATTCATGCCAATCACGTCGGGCTTTTTTGCTGCCGCGGCTTTTAATGCTCTGGCAGCTTCCCAGACACTGCCCGCTACATAGGGCAAAACCTGGGCATTGGGGGCCACCCCAACACTGGGCACACCATTGTGCCTTTCGGCAAAACCCACCATGATCGACGCCGCCCCATGATCCCCTGCAGGCAATTCAATGCTCTCAGGGGCTTTGTCTTTCCAGGCCAGGGTTTGGTTATTGTCACCCGTGAAAATTAAGCGGCGCTCCACTTCGGGATGGTGGCGTTTAAAACCCACATCCAGCCAAGCCACACGTACAGCTGTGCCAATTGAGAGATTCCAGGCTCTTTCGACACCGGTTTCACGCCGCCACCAGCCAGGCTCTGAGCCTGCCAAACCTGTCTGCAAATCGTTAAAAGAGGGGGGTTGTTGTGACATTGATGGCTGGGTTTGGGGCAATTGGGCCAGGGGGTTGAGCTGGATTTGTCCGGTCTGAAAGCCCGCTTCGCGGCGGATATCTTCTGCCAGCAAGAGGGTTTGCCATTGGGTTTGTGACAGTTCTTGCTGCAAATCTTGAAGTTCTCGCGCCTGCCAGGCCTCGGGTAATGCACTGTAGAGGCTTTCGGGCAGGGCGGCAGCAGAAAATTGCAGCAAGAACCAGTCTTGTTTGCCAATCTGCATCTGATCGCGGACCTCACCCTGCCAACGCTGTTTGAGCAAAGCCAATTGGCGTTCACTGGGCTGCCTAAACATCAATTGAAAGGGCTCAATTTGCAAACCCGCAGGGCCTGTTGTAGTGCTTGTAGTACTCTGTGCAAAAGGCTGAAGAGATTGTGAGGACGGAAGATCGGGCAAGGACTCACAGGCACTCAAACAGAGGAGAAACAGTGAGGCCCCTAATTTAAATTGTTTCATGGTTCCATGGTCCGAATGCGGTTATTCCCCGTATCTGCAACCAGCAATTGGCGCCGGGGGCCCAAAGCCACCCCTTTGGGCTGACTAAAATGGGCGATCTGGCCACGCCCATCGGCAAAACCCGAACCAAAATTGAGAAATTTTCCGTTGCCCGCTAAGCTCTGCAAGCGCGAGGTTTGAGGATCCCATTTGCGTATGCGGTGATTCCAACTGTCGGCAATAAAGACCTGTCCAGCAGCGTTGATGGCCAGCCCTTCGGGAACATAGAGGCTGTTTGGCTGATCTCTTTGGGGGTCAAAATCTGCCATCCCTGGCACTTTCTCTCCCACAGCGGTTGAGACCTGGCCCTGGGGCGTTATTTTGCGAATGCGGTGATTCCAGCTATCTGCCACCCAGAGGCTGCCGTCGGGGTGCAAAGCGACCCCTGAGGGTTTATTAAAGCGGGCAGCGCTTCCCTGTGCATCTTGCCAACCGGCTTCACCGTTGCCCGCCAAGGTGGTAACAGTACCATCGCTGGCGATTTTTCGAATCGCGTGATTGCCCTGATCGGCAACAAAAACGCTGTTGTCGGGCCCCACGGCCAAGCCAAACGGCAAATAAAATTGAGCGGTTTTGCCTTTTCCATCTTTAAATCCGACCTGACCGCTGCCTGCCAATACCGAAATTTTGCCCTCGGGGGAGATTTTATGAATACGGTGGCGGCCTGAACCAGAGACATAAATGCTGCCATCGGGGCCTTGGGCCAAACCTGCAGGCAATACCAAAGGTTCTCCGTTGGTCTCAGAGGGCTCAAACCAGGGAGTGGCAATGCCATCCTCCGAGATTTTGAAAAGGCGATTGTGCAAATAATCGCTGACAATATATTGCTCCGTCCGGGAGTCAAAGAGCACGCCATGTGGCAAACTCAGATCTTCACCCGCCCGGCGTTCGCCAAAGCCCTGGGAGCCACTGCGGGCCAAGGTGCTCACCTGATACTTGCCCTGGGCATTGGGGGTCAATTTGCAAATGCGGTTATTGCGTGTGTCGGCCAGATACAATTCACCTGCAGGCCCCCGAGCCAAGCTGCCAGGAAAAGCAAAACGGGCTTCTTCGGGCTTGCCGTCTTTTTGGCCGGCATCGGGCCCGCCGGCGATCACTTCCAAAGCTGCGCCGGGGACCCAGTGTAAAACCCTGTGCAAATAAGGATCACTGAGAAAATAGCCATTTTTTCCGTCTGAAATCAGGCTGCGCACGCGCAACAATTGGCTGTCGTGGCGGCGCAAGAGGGTGCGTGATGCGTTGTGTTCCAAGCGCCAGAGTCCTTGTAGGTCGGAATAGAGCAAACGGCCAGAGCTGTCTGAGGCCAAGGCTTCCGGTAAGAGGGTGGGGGCGGTTTGCAAAACCTGTTTTACCTGATTTGCCTGTTCTGCCAGTGAAAAAATTTGCCCACTGGCACTGTCGGCCACATACAAACTTTTATCCGGGCCGGCCAAAACCGAAAAAGGGGTTTTAAATTCGATTTGGCGGCTGAGTGCAACGGTCTTGACCTCTCCATTGGCAGAGATTTGGCGCAAGACATGGTTGCCACTGTCGGCCAGATAAAGTTGCCCATCGCTTCCCAGGGAAAGCCCCGCGGGGTTGCGAAAGCGGGCCTTATCTCCGGTTCCATCTTGTTCTCCGGCCTCACCATTGCCAGCATGTTCTTGCACCACGCCTGTGGGGGAAATGCGCAAAATCCGGTGATTCTCGCGATCACTGACATAGACCAAGCCCTCAGGGGAAACAGCGAGCCCCTCGGGTTGCCAACCTTTGCGAGGAGTGTCTGCTGTCGGGGAAGATTTCGCCAATTTAAGGAATTGACCGTTGACAACCGTTCGCACTTGCCAATCGCCTTGGAGTTCTGAGCTGCAACTTGCCAAAAGCAGCAGACAAAACAACGTTGGCGGGGTTTTCATATTTAGATATTCAGGCGTTGTTTGCGGGCCTGGGCAATAATCCAGGGGCTGTCCCGGCTAACGGGATTGCGCGAAAAATCCCCATAAAGGGCCTCCAAGGCAAAACCGTTGCTTGCCAGGATGCGCTCCAATTCAGGAGGAAAGGTATAACGCAGATTGAGTACAATTTGTTTGCGCGAAATCCGATCGTCTTCGCCGATAATATCCAAAAGCAGCGTGAATTGCATGATCTGCAGGTGTTGGTGGTAGTGGTAAACATAGCTGCCGTCCACCCATTGATTGGTTTCGGGGTTAAATTCCCGGCCCCGGTGGTAGAGTACATCGGGATCGTGTTCATGGAAGCGCACATTGGTGGTCTGCAAGAGGAGAATGCCATCGTCTTCGAGGTGGTTGTGCATGCTTTGCAGAGCCTGATCTTGATCCTGATTGGTGAGCAAGTGCTGAAAGGTATTGCAGCCAAACAGACCGACTTTAAATTTGCGCCCGAGCTGAAATGAGCGCATGTCTCCAAAGCTAATCGCAGCACGTTCACGTACATCAGGGGCTTCTGCAGCAAATTTTTTGCGGGCCCGATCCAGCATTTCTTGAGAAGTATCAAAACCTGCGGTTTCATAACCTTCACGGGCAAATGCCAACAAGAGACGACCTGTGCCACAACCCGCATCCAAGACGGGTCCGCCATACTCTCTCAAGCTGTCGAGATAAAACTCGACATCGTCCATCTCATTTTGCAAATCATACCAAGGGGCGTAAATGTCGTAAGTAAACATGGCTAAAGCAAACTGGTGATGCGCGCCCGCAGACGGTACATCGCCTCTTGAACCTCGTCTTCACTCTTCATCAATGGCGCAATCCGGTCCATCAATTTATCTGCCACAGCCAATAATTGATTAAAACCAAATTTTTGAAAGCGATCAAAGCCCAATTCAAGCAGGGATTCTTCCAACATTTGATGGCTCGATTCGATCCCCACAAACTCCATCACGATGCTCTCTAAAGAGTCAATTGGGGTGAGGACAACTGTGGCTCGGAGATCTTCACCGGCAACCCCCACCAAAAAGGCTTTGTGTTTGACCATCTCGTTCATAAATTGCAGGGAATCCCACTGATTAAACGGACACATTTCAAAGAAACGCGCTAACGTAAACGAACGTGGTAATTGTTTGGTGAAATCGGGCAAGCGCCCTTCAGAAGCCATTTGTAAAGCTTTATCTGAAAAACGCAAGCCACTGGTCAAGTTGGGTAATTTTTCACGTAATTTGGCGAATTCGTCCATATAACGGGCACTTTCCATCAGTACCGCATCGAGAGAGACGTTGATATTCGGAATGGGCAATTCTGCATTTGTCAGCCCAGTCATCTGAAAATGCCCAGAAGACCACCAGCCTATCAAGCGGTAAAGGGCATCTACGCCCAATAAATGATTTAAGCGACCGTGAGTGATGGTGCCTTTGTCAAAATAGACAAAGGCCTCTTGGGCCACTTCTTTGACCTCCACGCGAAAGAGACAGTTCTTTTGCTCCAGCTTAATAAACTGTAATAAATTAAACAGTGAAATCGAGGCCAATTCGCCCTCAAGCAAAACTGTCATAATTTACTGTCCCAACACGCAAACATCCACAAAGGTGAGAGAAACGGAGGTCATGGTTGAACTAATTTCATCTTGGCTTGGCTTAATATGCCCATGTATAAATTACCCATGGTCTCATTGTTACATGCAATTTAGCTGAAAAAAAGTACGGATTTACTTTTTGTATCACAGCTTGGCAACTCTTTCTTGTAAAGTTTGCACTTGAAATTGCAAATTGGCCAATTGAGCCTCGACTTCTGCCACCACGTCTTGGGGAGCACGGCTGCGGAAATTGGGATTTTCCAGTCGGGATTGCAACCCCTTCATTTCTTTTTCGAGTTTGAGAACTTCTTTGTTTAAGCGCTCACGCTCTTTGTCGAGGTCAATCAAGCCCGCCAAAGGCAAAATCACCTGAATACCCAAACTGACGCCATGGGCAGCTTGGTCGATTTCGGCCTGTTCCGCTTGCACGTTCACCCCCGAGACCTTGCCCATGCGACCGATCATGCCCAGATTTTGGCTCAGCAAATCACGGCTGGAATGAGATTCGCTAACCAGAAAGACGGTCTCAGCCTCTTTATTGGCGGGCACACCGACTTCCATGCGCAGATTGCGAATCACACGTATGGTCTCCATCAGCAGAGCCATTTCACTCTCTGCTTGGGAATCGGCACCAGGGAGACTATCTACGCTGGGCCAGGGAGCGATAATCAGATGTTCGCCCTGCATTTGGGGACAAATCGGTTTAAGACCTTCACTCCAGAGTTCCTCGCTGACAAAAGGCATAAAAGGATGCGCCATGCGCAGGAAATGGTCGAGACAAAGCACGAGAATGGCTTGAACCTGATTGCGATCTTCACCCTGCAGGCGGGGCTTGCAGATTTCCAGGTACCAATCGCAAAACTCAGTCCAGACAAAGCTATACAGGTCTTTGGTGGCCTGGGTCAAATTGTGGCTGCCGAGACAATCCGTGACTGAAGCCAAGGTGCTGCGCAAACGACTGAGAATCCAGCGGTCGGCCAGTTCCAAGCGGCTGAGATCGAGACTGTAATCGGGATCAAAATCCTCCAAATTCATCAAGGCAAAACGGCAGGCATTCCAAATCTTGGTGACAAAATGCTGCCCGTTTTCGAGTTTTTCATCGCTAAAACGCACGTCTTGCCCACTCATCGCCGCTTCGGCCAGCCAGAAACGGCAGGCATCAGCCCCATATTTGTCGAGCATTTCCAAGGGGTTTAAACCCGTGCCTTTGGATTTGCTCATGCGCTTGCCATCTTTGGTCAAGATGGTGGCGTGTACCAACACGTCTTGAAAGGGAATTTCCCCCAAAAAGTGCAGTGAGCTAAAAATCATGCGGGCCACCCAAAGATAGAGGATCTCGCGGGCGGTTGAGAGGACCGCTGTGGGGTGGAATTGTTTTAATTCGGGTGTCTCGTCGGGCCAACCGAGGGTTGCAAAGGTCCACAGGGCAGAACTAAACCAGGTGTCGAGCACGTCTTCGTCGCGGGTCCAGCCTTTGGCACTGAGGTCTTGCTCTGAGGGATCTTCCATGCCAACATAGGCAATTTGACCCTCGGCATCATACCAAACGGGAATCTGATGGCCCCACCAAAGCTGGCGAGAAATACACCAATCGCGAATATTCTCAAGCCACTCGACCGTGATTCGCGACCAGCGGTCGGGGGTATAACGCACCTTGCCAGACTGAATCGCTTCAATCGCAGGGGCTGCCAGGGGTTTCATATTTACCCACCACTGCACCAGGGGCAGGGGTTCAATAATCGCGCCACTGCGCTCGGAGCGACTGGGCATATACACATGGGCCTCTACTTTTTCGAGCAGACCTGCCTCTTCGAGATCTGCCACAACGGCTTTGCGGGCCTCTTCGCGGGTCAACCCCTGGTATTTTTCGGGGGCGTTTTCATTCATACAGGCATCTTGGCCAATGACTTGTAAAAGACCCAAATTGTGGCGTTGGCCGCATTCCCAATCGTTAAAATCATGGGCGGGAGTAATTTTGACCGCACCAGAACCAAACTCACGCTCGACCATTTCGTCAGCCAGAATTGGGATTTGGCGCTGGGTGAGAGGCAGGTTTAAGCTCTGCCCAAGCAAGGCGGTATAACGCTCATCTTTGGGATTGACGGCCACAGCCAAATCACCCAGTAGGGTTTCGGGGCGGGTGGTGGCGACCACCACATATTGGCTGGGATCTTGGCTGAGTGGGTAGCGAATATGGTAAAGTTGGCCGTTTTCTTCTTTTTGCTCGATTTCGAGATCACTGAGTACGGTTTGGCCGACGGGATCCCAATTAACCAAGCGCTCGCCTCTGTAAATCAGCCCCTTTTGGTACCATTCCACAAAGACCTTGCGAATCGCACGGGAATAGTCGGCATCCATCGTAAACCGGGCCCGGTCAAAATCGCCAGAAGCCCCCAAGCGCCGCATTTGGTTAATAATCGCGTTGCCGTTTTCCTCTTTCCAGGCCCAAACATGTTTGAGAAATTCTTCGCGGCCCAGATCGTGGCGGGTTTTGTTTAATTCTTTTTTGATCTTGCGTTCGACCATGATTTGGGTGGCAATACCTGCGTGATCCGTGCCGAGCATCCAGAGGGTGTTATAACCCATCATGCGGCGGCTGCGAATCAAGACGTCTTGCAAAGTGGCATTGCAGGCATGGCCCATGTGCAAAACACCCGTCACATTGGGGGGAGGAAAGGCAATTGTATAGGGTTTTTGTTCTGGATTGACCTCGGGATGGAAATAGCCTTTTTCATCCCAAATCTGGTTCCATTTTGCTTCCACCGCGGCAAAGTCAAAGCGGGTGGGCAGATTTAATCGTGTCATAGGGCCTCGTTGCGTGAGTGAGTTTCAAGAAAAGTAGTATACCATCCGCTCACAACCAATGAGGGATGCTATTTGACCAAGCGCAGGCAAAGAGGATAGCGGTAGAACTCGCCTTCATTGGCTTTTAAGGTGGCTTGAATCATGGTTACGAGCCCAAAGATCATGAGCACGGGCAAGATCAAAAAGCCTATCAAGACCAGACAGAGAATCCCTGCCCCAATGCAATAGAGGGTCATGGAAATCTGAAAATTAAGCGACTCTTTGGCCTGCTCTCGAATAAACGGGGAATCGGTTTTGATCAGCAAAATGGCCAGTGGAATCAGCAATTGGCCAAAACCGATCAAATAGCCAAACAAAGGGGCCAAGTGAGCAATCGCACTAAATGTCTTATCTTCTTTGGTAACTTCCATGGTGGCCCTGCTTTCGCAAATTTTTGGATCCGAGTAAAATAGCTGGAAATTAGATTCGAGAATAGGTGATTCTCAAGGCTTTGTCAAGCGCTTGCCACGATACATCTGGGCTTTAAGGGCTTTGAGAGGGTAAAAGTCCTCCCGCCAATAAACGCCCTTTTGCAATTGGGTTTTGAGGGCAGAATGCCAAAATGTGGCCAAATTGAGTACAGCTCCCAGAGGGGCAGCCAGACCGATCCAGGGATTTTTGCAGAATTCTTGTCCTTTAACAAAATAGAGGCCATGTAACAGCAGCAGAGCCGTTGCATACCCACTGCTGCGCAGGTCTGGCCAGAGCAATAGAGCCAGATAGGGCAAAAGATAAAATGCCCCCACGGTGGCTGTAAAGAGCAGCAAAAGAGACCAAGAATAGCGAATCCCTGCAAAGGCATTTTTTTCCAAACCTTTAAACAGGCCTTTGACGCCCTGATGCCAACGCAATTGGACACGCTGTCGGGCAAAAAGCGCGCTAATTTTAAACCCTTCGCGTTTGAGCAAACGCCCCAATTGCACATCATCGATCACCTCGAGGGCCAGGGTTTGGTGACCGCCGCAGGCCAAATAACTTTCCCGCTTGAAAAGTCCAAAGGCACCGATCCCCGTATAACTGTTTTTGCGCTGAGGATCCGCAAGTCCTGAAAGATCGTAAACCGAAAAAAACATAATTCCAAAATGGCAGATAAACAGATTTTCCCAATAGCCGCCAGGCAGAAAGTCGGGAAACAAACTGAGTTGATCCACTTTGCGCCCTGCGGCAAAACGCACAGCCAGCTTCAAGCAGTCGGGAGCCAGAAAAATATCCCCATCCATAAACAAAAGCCACTCACCGGATGCAGATTGAACCCCTTGCCAGAGGGCATGGGTTTTGCCCAGCCAATCAGCCGGTTTGTCTGTAAGGGTGAGAACTTTTAAGCGATCATCTTGGTTTGCCCAGGTTGTCATCAATTCCCCAGTGGCATCTTGGGAACGATCATTGACAGCAATGATCTCCAAATGGGGATAGTCTTGAGCCAGGAGTTTTTCCAGACAAGCTGAAATGGCATGAGCCTCATTGCGAGCAGGCACCACAATCGAAACTTTTGGCCAGCTCTCTGGCTCTGGATAAGCACAAGCCGAAGGTTCCAATTCAAAGGAAGTCTGAATGGCGGGTTGAAAGAGACGCCAAATCAGACCCAACCAGAAGGCAGAGATGAGCCAACCCAAAACAAAACTCAGCTCCATAGGCAGTTTCCTTTTTCGTTTAACTGGGTGGGCGTTTCTAAACCCTGTGACTTCAGTCTGCCACTGTCGCAGTTCAATCGCAATACAGGCCCAAAGCGTAAGAACAAACTTGGCGAACCGAGGCAATTGGAGTTAGTATGCAACAGTAGTGGGTGGTCTGAAAAAGGAGAATAGAATGCGTTTAAAATTGGGCTTGCTTCTCATTTGTTTGCTGCTTTGCGGTTGCCCCCCTACCGAAGAGAACACCCAAGCTTCCTCCTCTCCTGGGCCGGTTAGCTCAGCCTCAACCATAACTGGGAGCAATGACCCAATCGCTTCTGCCAAACCCACCAAACTTAAAGCTTCTGGTGCCCCAGATCCCGTTACCGAAGTCGGCATCTTTCAGGGCCTGTTTATGGCCGGAGAGGGCCTGCAATTGTTTAAGGCCTGTGGCAGCAAAGAAGAAATCTGGGTTGAAGATCCCAACGGAGAATTACTCAAGCGCCACGCAGCGCTCAAAGGCCTGATCGATCTCGAACCTGTCTATGTTGAACTCACAGGCTCAATGGCCCCGTTGACCTCTGGTGAGGGCTTTGCCTCTGGCTACCGCAAATCCCTGAGCGTGAAGACGGTAAAGGTGGTACAGTCCTGGCTAAATAGCGGCACCTGTTTTAAAAGCGATTTTGTCGCTTTTGGACACAGCCCCGAATGGACCTTGCGGGTTTTGACCAAAAATACGGTCTATTTTAAATCTATGGAAGGGGAATTCCCAATTGTCGAAAGCCTGCTCTGGCAAGCCCCAGATCAGAACGGAAACCAGTCCAAATACACCTTTCGCTATCGTTCCCCCGAAACCGAGGCCATGCAAGTGACCTTGAGCAAAGAGCCCTGCCAAGATGGGGCCCAAAATTATGCTTTCAAAACCACGATTTCTTTCCGGGGCAGCACGTATGAAGGCTGTGCTCAAACCCCCTAATCAGCAACGCCTGACCGCTTATACACCCACCAGGCCAAACCGACTGAGTCCCATTTGAATTTCAGTCAGAGTTAACGGCACTTGCTCCAGCCAATAATTCAAAAGTTCGTTTTTTTTGCCTACTCTTTCGCTGCTGCTGAGGGCCTGCATCAGGGCCTCTATTTCCACAGGAGAGTAATATATTTCTTGCTTGCGCACCAACTCTTCGGCATTGAGGTGCGGATAAAGCCATTCACGGTATTGCTTTAAGCCCTTTCCATAGCCCCTGAAAATGGCTTGCAGATCTGTACGGTGTTCGTATTTGCGTAAACTTTCATAGAACCGCAATTGATTGATCACACAGAGGACATTTTGCAAACGATTCACTCCCGCGTTTTTGCCCAAGTGATAATCGCGGGTATGGGCCAATTCGTGCGCCAAAACGGCTTTAAGCGCCAAAGGGGGAAGGTTAAGCAGCCAAATACGTGGATTGACTTCAATCCGATAAATGGGTTGCTCCGAAAACAAACTCAGAGGCTCAAAATTGCTTTGAAAAAAACTGTCACTTTCTGAAAAATTCCCCGTTGTGAGTGTGATGTCATTGAGTTCGGGGTAAGCTTCGGCGATGATTTCTCTGAGCAAAGGCAAAAGGTCTGGCTCAGTTTGGGACAACGCTGCTGTCGGTTTGGTTAGCCACACGACCAGACTCAAAAGCAAATATATACCGACACGAAAAAAACTGAATTTTTGTATCTTGACCATTATTTATCCTTGTCTTTGATTTAATTTAATATTTCTCTTGCAAGTTTGCAATCCCAAACAGGGATAAGACTTGTATCAAAAGCCTGAAGATCAGGCCCTGGAGAGTAGAGAGTATGCGTTCATCCATTTGGCCCCGGATAAGTTCAGTTTTTTTGGCCAGTAGTTTGATTTTGAGTGCCTGTGGCACAGGCTCTGAAGAATTGCCCAGCGCACCATTGACGCCATCAACCGCAGTAACCCCCGCAAACAATGCCCAAACCGATAAGATTTTGGCTAGTTTACCCAAAATCATGGCCGGCATCGACGATATCAAGGCCCGCATTGTGGCCCTCGAAGTTCAACCCGTGGCAGCGACGACACAGCCCTCTGCTCCTGCGGTTACCCCTGCCTCTTCCGGTACCAAACCCACCACAACCCCTGCTCGCACTCCCAGCAAACCAGCAACAACGACCGCTCCCGTTAAAGCCCCCGCCAAACCGGCTGCCCCCAGTGCCTCAGAAAAAGGCCAAGCTGAGTTAATGAAGGTGCTGAGTACCTTTACCTCTGCAGGTGCGGTTCAATGTACGATTGAAAAAGTCGAAAAACACCTGCAAAATGGCAGTACTGTGACCAATAAGCTCAAGCTCTCCACGCGTCAACCCAATACTGTTAAAATTGAAGTGTTGCAATCAAGCAAAAGCCCCCCCGGAACCAAAATTCTCTACACCTCTGGGGTAGGTGCCAAAGTCAAGGTCCGTCCCCAAGGGGCACTGAGTTTTGTCGTTACCGACCTCGACAAAAACGACGAGCGCCTGATTTCTGTGAATAAATTCCCACTGGATGACACCGATTTCTTTGGCGCCACCAAACGCCTGTCATCTGGATACAAAGCCACTTTGCTTGGCACCGCCACCGTGGCTGGCAATAAAGTAAACATTCTCAAGGTAGTTCCCGAGGGCACCCACAGCTTAAATGCCCAGATTGCCTACGAACATATTGCATATGATCCCCAGACCTATGCCATTCGCATGATGGAGATGTATGATAAAAGTGGTGGCAAAGAGCCCTTTTTCCGAATTGTGTTACCCAGCATTGAGTACCTCGACTCTTTGCCAGAAAGTACCTTCAAGCTTTAGAATATAAGCAAATACAATTTATTCTCAAAATTTGAAGCAAGCTTCTTTCACCTTAAACTATAATTAACTAAAGATAACCTATTATTAATAATTCTGGGGAGTAAAAGACGAAGTCATGATGACCCTTCGCCCTGCACTGTTCCGCATTTTGACAGCATCAATGCTATCTGCCTCGGTACTTTTACCGGGTTGCGGCAGCAAAGAAGATCCCACAGACCTTTCACCCGCGTTACAGACTTCGACCACCATCGATCCCACAACGCAAAAGTTATTAGATACCCTGCCCAAAATCATGGAAGGGCTTGAAGATATCAAGACCAAGATTGATGCCTTGGAATTGCGTGCTGCAGACGACGATTTGCCTGTACCTACCACACCGACCAAACCCAGTACAGGGACAGCAACAAAGCCCACAACAGGGACCACAACCCCCAAACCAGTAACGGGCACAACAACGCCCTCTAAACCCACCGTTACCAAACCGGTTACCACAACGCCCCCCAAATTGAGTGCCAAAGAGCGCGGTGCCCAAGAGCTCAAAAAATTGCTCGAGAAAGTCAAATCTGCCCCATTTATTCAGGCCTCGGTTGAAAAAATTGAGAAAAATCTCAAGACCGGCAAAGTTACCACGAATAAGTTGACCATGTATACCAAACAGCCCGATATGGTTAAAATTGAAGTTTCTTTCTCATCTTCAGGCGCTTCTGGTGCCAAAGTGCTGTATAACTCAGGTGTTGGCAGCAAAATCAAAATTCGCCCCGGTGGCAATTTGAGCTTTGTCACCACCGAATTGGATAAAAAAGATGAGCGCGTGGTGTCCAATAATGGTTATCCTTTGGATGATACCGATTTCTTCGGTGTGGTTCGCCGCATGTCCTCTGGTTATGAGGCTGAACTAATTGGCGCGACCACCTTAAACGGCAAAAAGATTCAGATTCTTAAAATGACCACCTCTGGCACCAATACCATGGACAGCCGCGTGACCCATGAGCATATTGGCTATGATCCTGAGACTTACGGGATTGTGCTTTGGGAAATGTACAACGAGGCTGGCAGCAAAGAACCCTTCTTCCGCCTGACATTGCCCACTTTGGAATTCCCCTCCAGCATTGAAGATTCCAGATTTAAGGTCTAAAACTGAGACCCAATCAACGGCCCGGAATGACTTCCGGGCCGTTTGCTTTTGGCCACTTTCTCAAGCTCAGAGACTACGTCCCCCCGCTGCAAGATGGGCGTCTAGCAGGGATTGTTCAAAGGCGTCCAAAGCAGGTGGATACAGGAAAATGCGGTAATTGTGACTCAAAATCCGCTGACGGATCGCCGTCCGAAGATCGGGATCTGTCGCCCAATTTTGGGCCTTTTTAAGATAATCAGCGCGATCGGATGCAATTAAATCTCCCAGACCCATTTGCTGATAAAACATGGCAGCAAAACGGCCCCGGGCAAATTCTGGGGCCAGGGCCACAACCGGAATACCACAGGCAAAGGCCGAAAACAGTGTGGTACCACTGCCAAAGGGAAAGGTTTCCAAATAGACTTCTGCATTGAGCAGCAATAGCAAGAACTCATCCGGGTTGAGCCAAGGCAAGAACCAGATCCGCTCAGCCAATTTGCCCAGGCTGTTTTGAAAGCGCACCTTTAGAATTGTATCCAAGCCACTTTGGGGACGATCCAGCAGCAGAATCAGGCCTTGGGGATCTTGGGCCAAGATCTCAGCAAAGAGGGCATCCATCCCCGGGTGCAGCTTAAACAAACTGACAGGGCAGAGATAAAGATTTTGCTTGGCCGTTAAGCCCCATTTGGCGCGAAGATTTTGCTGCGGGGGAAGAAGGGGGGGATTCACAAACGTTGGCAAGATCTCTGGGCGCAGTAGTTTTTCGCGGTAATGGCTTTGGCCTTCGGGGCTGTCGAGCCATATGCTGCTGATAAATCCATCGATCTGGGCTGAACCTGATGTAACCGGATGGCCGGGAAAGACCCATTGAACGGGAGCCAAGCGGTATTGCCCTAAAAGCCAGGTGGGCAAATGGGGCCCCAAATCGGTATAGAGCAATATATCCGGTTGCCATTTTAGAAGGGTCTGAATTTGAGACGCAAGAGAAGGGGGCAATTCACACCAATGATCGGCTCTTTGGCGCAATCTTGATGTGGTCGCATCGGCCAGCAGGGGTGAAAGCGAAAAACAGCCCAGTTCAAAGCGTTCACGCTTCAGATTTTCAATTATGCCGCCGAAACACTGCATCAGTGAATGGGTATGAAAATAATGTGAGACAACGGCCACTTTGAGGCGCCCGCTCTTGGCTGAAGGAGGCAATCCGGGCTGTGGGGGTAAAAAACGGGTGTAAATATCGCTGAGCAAACTCAGGGCATGGCAGTCGTTATAGCCCTGATAGGGCAGATAAAATGGCAGAGAACCCACTTCAGCCACGGGATCTGCTATTTGAAGGGGCTCAGCCTCGGCAGCCAGTGCCTCTAAGGCCATTTCCCAATTCCGACGCGTCTGCTCCAATTCACTTTGGCTTTGATAAATCGGGGGCAAAAGGGACAGTTGGGCCAGCTTAAATCCATCTTGTGGGAAAAAGTGGCGGCCCCTTTGCAATGAGCGCTCAGCCAGACTCAGATCTCCTGCCTCACTTTGCACGTGAGCCAATTGCAGACAAATCTTGGCCTTTTCTTGGGGTGAGGCCTCTCGCTTGAGAGCCATTTCCAAGCTCTCTTCTGCCGATTTATATTGCAAATTGGCTGTTTGTATTTCAGCCAAAGCCAACCAGACTGAAGCGCGCTCGGGAATCAAATAGCTCAACTTTTGCAGGAGCTGAATCGCTGACTGCAACTGGCCTTGGGCCCGCCAAATTTGAGCCATTTTCCAATATAGCCGAGAGAGGGTTGGTGAAATTTCATGGGCTTTTTGATAGGCTCTTAAGGCCTCACGTATCGCCTCTGCCGAGGCTTCGACTTTGAGCAAATCCCCCAGACTTTCCCAGATTCGGGCCTGGGCGATGGGTTCTGGGCAATCTGCCAGGGCCCATTCAAACTGTGCCTTGGCTTCAGAAATTTGGCCCTGGGCTTGTAAGACCAGGGCCAAATTATTGCGACAGGCCCAAAATTGGGGGTGTATTTCCAATTCTTGTTGGTAATAAACCTGCGCCATTTCAGGATCTTCAGCCTGAGACAAAAGCCCCAAGCGAAAAGCCAGATTGGGAAAATGGGGAAAATCCTTGTACAGGGCCAAGTAAGCCTGTTTTGCGGCTGTGGGCTCCCGTTCTTCTAAGGCCCTTGCAGCTTCAAACCGCGACAGCCCCAGGGGCTGCTCAGGAATCAGAATCCGCTATCGCCCCCAGAATCATCATAGTCACCGTCAAAATCTGAATCGGTGTCATAATAATCGTCATCTTCACTCTCGTCTGAATCCGCATCGGAGAGATCAAAGTCTTCGCTGCTATCCATGATCAGAGAGACCGAAGAATCCGACTCTTCGCCCAAAGCTTCATCATGATCTTCGTCTTCTTCAGCGGCATCCGCTTCATATTCCAAATTCATGC
>JBIKWL010000307.1:0-2930 GCA_044356335.1 Candidatus Sericytochromatia bacterium | reverse complement strand
AATTTGAGTTAGATCTCAGCGCGCTGCCCCTGCCCCAACCAGACGCCAACCACGTCAATTATTTGGCTTAAAGGAGTTTTTATGCCCATCCTCGACCCCCTGATCTTTGGCTCCCCCCCGAAAGCAGCAGATGCCTTGCCCAGCCAGCAAATGGGGAAAAATGACTTTCTCAATTTACTGATGGTGCAATTGCGCAATCAAGATCCCCTCAATGTGCAGGATGATCGCGAGTTTATTGCCCAAATGGCCCAGTTTAGCTCGTTGGAACAAACGACCAATCTGGCTCTGGCACTTGAAAACCTGGTGGGTTTTCAACAATTAACTCAGGGCAGCTCGCTTTTGGGCAAAGAAGTCGAAGCCCTCAACACCTCAGAAGGTGAAAATGCAGAGGTCTTAAAGGGAGTGGTGACCGAGACGCGCATGATTAGTGGAGAAGCCTTTGTCGTGGTCGATGAAAAAGTCATCCCCATGAAAAACATCACCCGTGTGAGCGAAAAGAAATAGAGATTTTAAAACCTATGAACAATTTTAGTTTAAGCAATGACCAATCAGGGAGGCAGATATAATGTATCGCGCATTTAGTACAGCAGTAACTGGCCTACAAGCCAATCAAACCCGCATGGAAGTGATTGGCAACAATATTGCCAATGTCAACACCACCGCTTTTAAAGCCAATCGTGCCACCTTCGAAGAGCTTTTTGCCCAAACCCTGAGAGGCGCGGGAGAACCCACCGGCAATAAAGGGGGCACCAACCCCATGCAGATTGGTCTCGGAACCCGTGTGAATTCGATCGACACGATCCACTCCCAAGGTGCCTTGCTGACAACTGGAAAAAACACCGATGTGGCGATTCAAGGAAAAGGCTTTTTGGTCATGCGCGATTCGCAGGGAGCCAAACTCTACAGCCGCGATGGCAATCTCGGCCTCGACGCGGATCGCCGTTTGGTCAATCCCGCTGGTTTATTGGTTCAGGGCTACTCTGCTGACAAACAGGGAGTCATTCGCGAAAATGGCCCAATTTCAGACCTTGTGATCGAAGCCAATCGCACCTACCCGCCCAAATCCACCACCAAAGTCGATGTCGCAGGCAATATTTACCGTCCTTCGGTTTTGTCTGCCAGCGAAGCCTATGCCCATGCCCAGCAAGCCCGCGTCACTTCTGGCGTTGCCGTGACGGGTTTTGGTGGAGCCGGGGGCCAATTGCAATTGGGGGCCGCCAATCCCAACACCTTGAATGCAGGTGAATTGACGATTAACAATGTCTCAATTGTGGGCGGCATTCCGCTGGTCATCCCCGGAGATACCACCACCACCGTGATGCAAAAAGTCGCGGATCTGATCAATTTTCACAAAGACAAAACCAATGTGATCGCAACGGTCAAACAAGCAGCCAGCACAGGTGCTGGCCAAGATCAGATTGTCTTAACCCAACTCCAACCCGGTCCCGACAAACAGATTGTGGTCGCAGGGACGGGTTTGGCCGGTGTCAGCTTAAACGGCACCCAACTCTTTACCGCTGGAACCACAACGATTGAGACCACCTCGAGCAATACCCTGGGTCAAACCGCCGCCGCCTCGGTCAGCCTGATCAGCGGAGATATTTTGGTCAATGGGGTGGATATCGGATCCTTGGCTGCCACGCCTGCCACCAGTACCTCTGAGCAAAATGCCCAGGCAATTATTTCGCTGATCAACACCAAAACAGACATCACAGGGGTGACGGCTTTTTCAGATGGCAATGGCCGCATCTCCATGCGCGCCACGGCCCGCGATATTATTCTCAGTGGCCAGACAGTCGCTGCAGGCAACATTCCCACAGCGGCCACTCCTGGTGGAGGAGCCAACGTTTCGGGCCTGTATACAGGTCTCAATCGTGCCAAGACAGCCTCAGTGATAGCAGGAACCAGCACCGATGTCTTTGACGCACTGGGCGCCAAACACGCAGTTGGTTTGGATTTTGTCTCAGACTATGACGTGGTCACCGATGCTGCTGGCATTGTCCAAGGTACCCGTGATGCCGGTGTTTGGAATTGGGCAGCCACCTCTGGAGAGCCAAACGTGGCAGTTTTGAGCAGCGACGGCAACATCGCAGGCAGCAATGTCCCTCAACGCTCGGTTCGCTTTAATGACAAAGGCATTCTGAGCAATTTTTCAGGCCGCTTTACCCTGAATTTTTTAAACAGCGATGCCATTACCTCAACCTCAATTTTCTCGTTTAACACCAATTTGAGCCCCAATGTGGCCCAGCCCCAGCCCATGACTGTTGACGTAGGCACAGTCGGAGATACCAACGGCCTGACCCAATTCAGCGCTCCCCGAACCCTGACCGTCGCCACCCAAGACGGCTATTCAGCTGGAGACCTGAATTCATTTACAATCGCGCCTGACGGAACGGTTCGCGGTTTGTTTTCCAATGGCCAATTATTGGCCCTGGGCAAATTGGCCATGGCCAGCTTTGTCAACGAAGGCGGCCTGATTCGCGGTCATCAAAGTTCCAGTCAGGGCGGCAACGTCTATCAGGAGACCCCCAATTCTGGCAATGCCCGGATTGGCGCAGCCCAAACGGCCGGCAATGGCACCATTGTGGGTGGCACCCTGGAAGGTTCCAACGTCGACCTGGCAGAGCAATTCACCGATATGATTGTGACCCAACGCGCTTTCCAAGCAAATTCCCGAACGATCACCACCGCGGATGAAATGCTTCAGGAAGTGCTATCCTTGAGAAGGTAAGCTAAATGATTAAACTGACCCGCCTCAATGGTCAAGCCATTGTGGTCAACGCAGATCTGATTAAATTTCTAGAGGCCACGCCAGATACACTTTTGACCCTTTCTAATGGTGAAAAGTTGATGGTCAAGGAATCGATTGAAACAGTGATGGAAAGTTTCATCCTGTTTCGTCGCCAAACCTTGGACCCCGTGGTAAGGCC
>JBIKWL010000306.1:0-2940 GCA_044356335.1 Candidatus Sericytochromatia bacterium | reverse complement strand
ATTTGGAGTTTTGCCAAGAAATTACGCTCTCAGATGTCGAGAAATACAGCCTCTGGCACAAATTGCGCAATTCTCTGCTCAGGGTTTTGTCGCCTCTGTTGTAGGTCTTGCTTCGACTCCGCTCAGCAAACAATTCGACTCCGCTCAGCAAACGCTTAAACCCCTGCAAAAGCGGGTTTGAGGGCCAAAAAACCCGCAAAACAATAGGCCCTGTAAACCAGTTCGATTGTTTCAAAACCAGCGAGCTTGAGTTGGTTGATATTTTGAGCCAAAGAAATCGGCAGGGAGACCCCACGCAGAGCCAGGGCTTTGTTGAGAATGGCGTCAGGGCTCAGCCCCTGAGCGGATTTAAAATCGAGATAGAGCTGATTAAGCAAATCTTGTATCGGGGCGTTTTCACCCAGGGTTTTTTCATAAAGAATCAGGGCTCCGCCGGGTGTCAGGGCCTGATACAGACGTTTGAGAAGTGCATGCCGCTCAGCGGGTGGGATAAATTGCAATGTGTAATATGAAATGATCACACTGGCAGGTTCAAAATTAAATGTGGTGGCGTTGGCTTGAAATGCCTGAAAACGGGGATCGGCTTTTAAGCGCTCACGGGCTTTGGCAATCATTTCGTGCTCGAGATCCAGGCCGATATACTGAAAATCCCTTTCGGGCATCAGATTTAACAGGGCCTGGGCCAGTCCACCTGTCGACACGCCAATTTCGTAAACCCGCGAACCCGAATAGAGAAAAAACTTGCTCAGGGCGGCAATATACTCACGCTGCTCCTGGCAATGGGGCACCGACTGCAGAATATGTTGGTCAAAATGGGCAATGCTATCGGCAAAGCTCCAGGTTTCCTGGTGCAATTCGATTTCAGTTCCCACATTCATTTTCTTGGAATTCTTCATCCATCTGCCTTCAATTACGATCCAGCCCCAAACACAGACAAACCCCACTCAAAAAACCAGGGAAAGGTTATCCCTTTCCCTTTATTAACTTTCTGACAAAATCAGCCAGCCGTATTGGTTTTCTTAATCCAGCACAGATCACCTGCAAGCAAAGCGCCGTCAGGTGGATCTGGGGCTTCGTGGCACAGGCGAAAGCCCTGTACTACCTACCTATTCGATAATCCAACGATCAGTTGAGCGATCCCAGCCAACCACTTCTTCAGGTTTGAAGAAAATGCCAATTTCACGGGCAGCGCTCTCGGGGCTGTCGGAGCCGTGCACGGCGTTCATGCCCATATCCACGGCAAAATCACCACGGATGGTGCCGGGTTCAGCGTTTTGCGGATTGGTGGCACCCATCATTTTACGGGCAGCCAGAATCACATTTTTGCCTTCCCAGACCATGGCAACCACGGGAGAAGAAGTGATAAATTCAACCAAACCATCAAAAAAGGGTTTGCCTTTGTGCTCGCCGTAATGGGTTTCAGCGGTTTCACGTGAGACCTGCATCAGTTTCAGGCCGACAAGTTTGTAGCCCCGGCCTTCAAAACGGCCAATGATTTCTCCAACCAGACCCCGTTGCACTGCGTCGGGTTTAATTGCTAAAAAAGTACGTTCCATGGATTAATTCCTTCCTTTGGTCCAAAAAATGGTGTTAAATTTCTTTTCACCGACTGGATGGAGGTAGAATCCATCTACCCCAGCCAAAGTGGCCATCATCTGGGTCGAGTGAAAAAGTGGGACCCAGGGCGCATCTTGTTTGATCAGCACCTGGGCCTGTTCATAGAGTCGGGTACGCTCAGTTTGATCGTAGACCGTGCGGGCCTTAACCAAGATCTGATGTACTTCTTCGCCTCTATAAAAGGCATAATTGGCTGCAGAGCCTTTTTGCGTATTTTCTTTGTCTAAAAGCGTGTAGAGAAAATTGTCGGGATCGCCATTGTCGCCGATCCAACCCGCCAGGGCCATATCGTGTTCGCTGCCTGAGAGTTTATCAAGATAGGTGCCCCATTCAAAGGAGACAATTTGGGTTTCTATTCCCACAGCCTTGAGATCGGCCTGAATGGCCTCAGCGATGCGCTGGGGCTGGGGCATATAAGGGCGGGCGATGGGCATGGTCCAGAGTTTGAGACTAAAGCCATTGGGATGACCTGCTTCGCGTAACAATTGTTTGGCTTTTTCGGGATTGTAATCATAGTCTTTGACCTGATTGTTATAGCCCCAAATGGTCGGAGGCATGGGATTGACTGCCACCGTTCCCAAGCTGCCTTCGGCAAAGAAGGCTTTGACCAAAGCAGGTTTGTTGATTGCATAATTGATTGCCTGGCGGACCTTGAGATTGTCCAGGGGTTTTTTCAGGTTATTCAAGGCCAAATAGCCCACGTTCAGACCTGGTTGGGTGATCAGCTTGAGGGCCGGGTTTTGACGAATACGTGGCACATCATCAGGGTTAATGCCATCGAGCACATCAATAGAACCGTTTTCGAGCTCCAAGAGGCGCACCGCATTGTCGGGCACCGGTTTGTATATCAACATATCTATCTTGGGGGCTTCACCCCAGTATTCAGGAAAGCGTTTGAGGATGATTTTTTCGTTGCGAATCCAGGCTTTAAACTGGTAAGGACCTGTGCCTACTGGGTTTTTAAAGACATTTTCGCCATGCTTTTTTATCGCTGTCGGGCTGGCTATGCCCATATTAAACAGGGCCAAATTGGTTAAGAACGTGGCATCAGCTGACTTGAGTTTAAACACGACTGTATCTTCGGATGGGGCTTCGATGGCTGTTACTGCCCCAAAAAACAGGTGCCAATACTCCATTTTGGCCTTGAAGCGCCACGGGCTTTTTTCATCCATTTGGCGGTCGTAGTTAAATTTCACAGCTTCAGCATTGAGGGGCGTTCCGTCGTGAAATTTAACCCCTTTGCGCAATTTGAAGGTCCAGGTGAGTTTGTCGGGAGACACTTTCCACTCAGTCGCCAAGCCGGGTTCGACCAACGTTTTTTCA
>JBIKWL010000172.1:0-10454 GCA_044356335.1 Candidatus Sericytochromatia bacterium | reverse complement strand
TTTGTCCCCAGGCTTCGGTTGCCATTTTAACCAAGCGACGGGGGGTATTGATGCGATCCCCCAGCAGTGAGAGCACGGCAGGCAACAAAGTTAGACCAAGGAGAATGGTCATTACCACCACAATCAGGCCGCTCATACCCAAAGAGCGCATAAACACGACATTGGGAATCAGCAGAGCAAACAGGCCAATGCTGACCACGGTGCCAGAGTAGAGGATGGTGCGACCCGCTGACTCAACTGTACGAATCGCGGCAGTTTCTTTGTCGAAACCTTTGTCAAAGAGTTCTTCGCGAAAGCGATTGACGATCAGCAGAGAATAATCAATGCCCACGCCCAGGCCCAGCATTGAGACAATATTTTGGGACAAAGAGGTGATCTCAAGAAAATGAGCAAGTATATACAAAATGCCCAGGGTTAACATGCTGCTCATCATACCCATGATCAATGGCAAACCTGCGGCCACCAAGCCGCCGAAGGCAAAGATCAGGACAATACCCACAATTGGCAAAATCTTCTTCTCGGTATCAAAGCCATCTTTGGCACTGACGGAGGTCATTTCTCGGCCAAAGAGAGGTCCACCTGTCAACTGCATGCTATAACCGGCGGGGATTTTGACCTGCCGCAGTTTTTCACTGAGCCCACCCGATAAAACGTCAGCATCTCTGTAATTGCGGGCCATCAGGCCGATATAGACAAAGGTGCTGCGGCGATCTTTGCTCAACATACTTGGGTCTTGTTTGTAAGAGACCGGAGATGCCGCGCCCTCAAAGTCTTCTGCGACCTGCATGTACTTTTCTAAGAGGTCTGTATAAGCCGGTGTTTCGACGGAGTTTTGGGTGTGTTGCAAGACAATCAAAATATTGTAGAGGTATTGTTCGGGAAACTCTTGGTTGATCAGGGTTTCCTGGCGGAACATTTCACCCCCTTTGGCACTGGTGACTTCACCCTGGAGCACTTTGTGGAGATGGGTACTGCCAAAGAAGGCGGGGATCAAGAGGCAGATCCAAAAGAAAATAATCAGCAGTCGAAAGCGGACCACAAAGGTTCCGAGGCGGGTGAGCATGTTTGATTCCTAGGTTGATTGCTGCCATTCGGGTCTGGTTCAAAAACGTATTCAAAACGTGTTTTATCAGAACGCTCTATTATAACAGGACTCACAGAGCCTCAACAGGAGACCGGCACCGGTTTGATTCAGGTCCCCTCTTCATTTTCGAGAAAAAGAGCCAAGATATTGTCTTCGCTGTGATCGGGATCTGTGTGAATGAACTGAATAATTTCTTGCAAGGCCAGTGGCAGACAATAATAGGGCAAATGGCTGAGAATCTTTTGAGGGGCACCCTGTAAAATCAAGATAATTTCGTCCTGGCTTAAGTCTTGGCCCTGTAGGGCTTTGTCTAAGACAGGGCGAATTTGAGCCTGATTGTGCAAGTGTTGTGAAAAACAATAGTCAGCTAGTTTTTCGCTCAACAAAGTGAGTTGCTCTTTGCTCAGGGGTAAACCATGTAGGGTTTGACGGCTGATCTCCAGCAATTTGACGGCAGTTTCAGGATGGTGCAAGTATTGCAGAGCCAGGCTTTGGATCCGGCCTGTGGCTCCTGGTAAGACACCTTGGTGTTGGTGCAAAATTTCCAGAGGGTGTTGCAGTTCTTCCAGTGAAAGGGTGGGCAATTCAGGCTGGCGCAGCCAAGAGGTAAACATTGTGGGCAATGTCGTCAGACGATTCCACAGCGTTTCAAGCTGATCCAATTGGGGCTGTGACAGTCCCCGCTGGTAGAGAATGTGATCCAGTAATTCATAATTGGCCTGGATCTGTTTAAAATCTTTGCCCGCGGCATAGAGCATGGGGCGGATCAGT
The DNA here is from genome assembly GCA_044356335.1 of Candidatus Sericytochromatia bacterium. Taxonomy (GTDB): domain Bacteria; phylum Cyanobacteriota; class Sericytochromatia; order UBA7694; family UBA7694. The sequence continues at coordinate 8,599 of JBIKWL010000172.1, read as the reverse complement.
CCTTCAAAAAAATGCGGCGGAAAGAGTTCAAACAGGGTTTTCCACTCAGACAGATCAAGATCCGTCAGGGTGTGTTGATTGAGGGGATAGCGGTGGCCTGTCATCAGACTGTCGAGCACCTTGCGCAGCAAATGGTGGAGTTTATACGGCAGCGAACGTCCACCATTGACCACCGTATCTACCAGGTGTTGAATTTCTTCGTAGCTCATTTCCCGCTCTTCTGCGCGGGCTGTTTCACTGACTCCTGAGCTGCGGTGTTTTGCTTGGTGACCAGATTCATCTTGGCCTTCGCCTTGAGCGCCAGCGTTGTTCTCTGTCTCCATGGGCGCGTTGTCAACGTCCAATGCCATCTCAGGGACATCGTCGGCGATATCTGCCCCCCCAGCGTTTTCGTTGAGCTCTGCCACCTCTCCCCCCTCGCCAGGGTTGGTTTCTGCCAAAGCCTCGCGGTGCTCCTCTGCGGTTTCGCGCCAATTTTCAATCACGTCTTCCATGGCTTCCTGGTTTTCGAGCAGATCCTCTTCGTAGGATTCTTCACGCAGGGTTAGAATTTCTTCAAGTTCTTCGGCCTGTTCTGCTTGTTTGACTTCTGGGGAGAGTCCTTTGCTATTCAGGAGCGGAGGGGGAATTTGTGCCGGCAGTACCAGTGGGGCGGGTGGCCGTGCAGGTGCTGCTGGGGCCATAACCTGTTGTAACAAGGCCTGAAATGCGGCTTGTTCGCCATCGCTCTCAGCGCGAAGGGCGCTGAGGCCTGGCAAAGTAGGTTCAGAAGAGCGGGCATCGATACGCATACCTGATATTGTATATGATAGAGGTCTTCCAAATAAAGGAGAGAACATGCACAATTCCTTTGAGCAGTCCTTTGACTTGATCATTTTGGGCCAGGATCCCGCTGTCTGCCTATTGGCTTTGTTGGCCGCTCGTTCGGGCCATCAGGTGGCTGTGGTCGGGCCTGTATTGGATTGTCCCTTTTGGGGGGTCGCCACAGCTCCTTTTGTGTGGTTTGGTGAGTCTGAGCCGCAATGGCAAAAAAGTTGGATCAAATGCGTTTTTACGGGTGTAGTGTGGCTGGCGTCCGAAAAAGGGCCTGATCTTGTGCAATTCCCTTTTCATCATCTAGATTCTCAGATCTGCTACCAAGCCATGCGTTTGGATGCCGAAACCTGGGGGGCTGTGTTTTTTGACGGACTTGCTGAACTTGGGCCTGCCGGTGTCACAGTCAACACAACGCTTTTATCTGCGCCCGTTTGTTTTGATCTGCGTCCTTCTACGGTTGATTTAACCTGTGGCCGTTGGATCTGGTCCTCAGAACTTGTTTTGTCTGCACCGGGTATCTTTGAGATCTACCCCGAGCAGGGGCCCCTCTGGATCTGGTCTGAAAGTCTCGCTGAAAGTTATTTTTCGCTGGCGGGAGAGGCGAGTGCACCGCCCGATCTGGGGGACTTTTTTTCAGATCCAGACGATCTGAGCGCCTTTACGGCCCCTCCCCTTTTTCTCCGACAATCAGCTGAATTGGCGCCAATTGTGTGGCAAAATCCCGTCTTGCGTTTTCCCAGCCCCCCGGCAGGACCCGATCCGTGGCGGGCGGTGGGGCAGGCGCTGTATTTGCTCTGGGCGCGGTATGCTGGCCAAGAAATCGCCCTGCGGGGTCTTTCGGATCCGCTTTTGCTGCAACATCTGCAGGGATATTGGAAAAAATTGCGCGTCGGATCCGAGCAGAAACGCGAAAAGTATGACTTTTTATACTGAATCTGATCTGCATCATCTGGCTTTTTGGCTGTGAGTAAGATAAGATGCTTACTTGTCTAAATACACCCAATCTATAACCTGAGTGATCGGTTATATCCCGTGGTTTGTCGCGGTTTGTCGTGGTCTGTCTTGGTTTGTCTTGGTTTGTCTTGGTTTGTCTCGTGGTTCGTCTCGTAGTTTAGCCTGCGTTTTGACCCTGTTCGAAGCCGAACTGTACCTGTACTTGCCTGCATGCTTGTACTTGCCACTGTGTGGGTGAGAACGTATAATTCAGGTTAAGAGAAAGATTAATTTATGGGAAAAGAAGACGTTATTGAGATGGAAGGCGCGATCCAGCAGTCACTTCCCAACGCTATGTTTACGGTGAAGCTGGAAAATGGCCATGAAATCCTCGCCCATATCTCCGGGCGGATGCGCAAAAACTTTATTAAGATCCTGCCAGGGGATCGGGTAAAGGTCGAATTGTCTCCCTATGACCTGACTCGAGGCCGGATTACCTATCGATTGAAATAAGAGAGAAGAAGACGAATGAAAGTACGCTCATCTGTCAAACCGATTTGTATCAAATGTCGTGTAATCAAACGCAAAGGCCGTGTGATGGTGATTTGTGAAAATCCAAAACACAAGCAGCGCCAAGGATAATTTGCGAATATAATGAGAAGGAGTTAACCGGACGTAATCTATGGCACGTATTCAAGGCGTGGATTTGCCACGCAACAAACGCATTGAAATTGCGCTGACTTACATCTTTGGAATTGGTCTTAAAACCAGTCAGGGAATCTTAACCAAAACAGGAATCAACCCTGATACCCGCACTTTCCAATTATCAGATGACGAAGTCGCCCGTCTGCGCGAAGAAATTGACAAGTATAAAGTTGAAGGCGATCTTCGCCGTGAAGTTCAATTGAACATCAAACGCCTGATTGAAATCGGCACTTTCCGAGGCATGCGTCACCGTCGTGGTCTGCCCGTACGTGGCCAAAGAACCCGGACCAATGGAAGAACCCGCCGTGGCGCTCGTAAGACCGTCGCTGGACGTGGTCGGAAATAAGGAGAGAATAGATAGCAGATGTCACGCAAAGCTAAATCAACCGCTAAACCCCGCCGCAAAGTTAAACGCAGCGTCAGCAAGGGTGTGGTACACATTCAATCCACCTTCAATAACACCATTGTTACCATTAGCGATAATCAAGGCAACACCATTTCCTGGGCCAGTGCAGGCACAGTGGGTTTTAAAGGCGCTAAAAAAGGCACGCCCTTTGCCGCCCAGTCCGCTGCTGAAAATGCCGCACGCACCGCCATGGATTATGGTCTGCAAGAAGTCGATATTTATGTTAAAGGTCCTGGATCAGGTCGCGAAACCGCCATCCGTGCCTTGCAATCCGTGGGTTTGGGAATTTCCCGCATCCGTGACGTAACCCCGATCCCCCACAACGGCTGCCGTCCGCCCAAACGGCGCAGAGTCTAATTTAGTTAGACTCACTTACCTCTGGAATCTGGAAAGGTTAAACGTTAAAACCCTATGGAAAATCCTACCATTGAGTGTGTGGAATCCTTTGAGACCCAAGACGGTCTCTATGGCAAATTTGTTGCCGAACCGTTGGAGCAGGGCTATGGCACCACGCTGGGCAACTCCCTGCGCCGTGTATTGCTCTCTGATTTAGAAGGCGCTGCAATTACAGCTGTCAAAATTGACGGCGTCTTGCATGAGTTCTCTGTGATTGAAGGCATGGTCGAAGACGTGCTCGACGTGATCATGAACCTCAAACGCGTGGCTTTTAAGTCTTATGGCGAGTCCTCCAAAATCGTGACGCTCTCGATGACCGGCCCGGCTGTTGTCACCGCTGCAGACATCGTCTGCGACAGTGAAGTCGAAGTGGTCAACAAAAATGTGCGTCTGGCGACCCTGCAAGACGGTGCCAAGATTGAAATGGAAATGCGCGTCGAAAAAGGCAAAGGCTTTGTGCCTGCGGAGCAAGTGCGCCGCGAAGACCTGCCCCTGGGCTGGTTGCCAATTGACGCTATTTATATGCCGGTTCACCGGGTCAACTACAAAGTTGAAAATACCCGTGTCGGTCAAATCACCAATTTTGACAAGCTCATCCTCGAAGTCTGGACCGATGGCAGCATTGCTCCCGATAAAGCGATCAGCACCAGTGCTGCTATTCTCTCTGAGAAGTTCCGTCACTTCACCGTTCTGGCGGGTGATGGCTTGGCAATTGCTGGCAGCATGATGGCTGAACAAGAAGACGAGCCCAAAAAGTCCAAAGAGGAAGAGATCAGCATCGAAGAGCTGGAACTCTCCATCCGCGCCTACAACTGCTTGAAGCGCGCCAATATCTTTAACTTGTCTGATCTGCTCAAAAAATCCGAGCGGGAACTGATGGACATCAAAAATTTCGGTAAGAAATCTGCTGAAGAAGTCATCGACAAGGTCAAGAGTATGGGCTATCTGCTGCGCAGTGGTGGCCGCAAAAAAGATGACGAAGACGAAGATGAGGCAGACGAGGAGTAAACTGATCCATGAGACACCAAAAGAAACGCCATAGACTTAACCTGCCGGCTGATCAACGCAGAGCTCTGCTGCGCAATCTGACCACCCAGGTGCTCAAGCACGGACGCGTTGAAACGACTGAAGCCAAAGCCAAAGCCGTTAAAGCCGAAGTTGAGCATATGATCACCCTGGCCAAACGTGGCAAAACTGATCTGAGCGCCCGTCGCGCTGTGTCTTCTTATCTGTTGGAAAACCGTTCCAGCAAACCGGTTACCTTGACCGTGGAAAAGAAAGACGTGATCGACGAGACCAAGTATCGTGTTGTGAAACGCGATGACAAATCCAAAGAGGTCAAAGCCCGCGAAAAAACCGTGGCGCAGCGCCTGTTTGAAACCATTGCTCCCGGTTATGCCGATCGCAACGGTGGTTATGTGCGCATTTTGCACTTGCCCCCCCGTCGCGGTGACGGTGCCCCGATGGCATTGATTGAACTGGTCTAAGTTTTATCTTGAGTAGTTTGGTTATTATCTAGTCTAGGTTTTAGCCAAATTTCGTTCTATAACCCTTGTTAAGAGACAAATTTCTTTTAACAAGGGTTATTTTGCTTTTTCAAGGTGGAAGGTATAGAATAAACATGTTTAGGCTTCATGTTTTTCATTTTTAAACCATGTTGGGGGCGCTGACGATGATAGATAGCCGTCCGAGTTTTATTCTATGATTTCTAGATCTCCGTTTCTCTTGTGGGGGCTTGCTGCTTTGATTGCTGCTTGTACTGTGCTTCCTACCAGTCAGACGACAACTTCTTCTCGCTCTGAGAGCCAATCCTTTATTCAACCTGTCAGCGATCAGAAACAGGATTGGAGACAGAAGTATGAAAATCCAACAAAGCGAGCTGTGCCATCTCAGGTAGAAACAGCTGCTCTCGATCAGGAAATTGCAGAGGACAAAAGTAGCCAGCTTAATCAGGCTCTTGAAGAACTCAAGCTCAACGAAGAAAAACAGTCAGATTTTGCTGTTTCGAGCCTCCATGTACCTTCGATTCAAATTGTGAGATTTATGACCCAAACAAAAAATCTCAAGCAACAGATCAAAATTCCTGAAAACGGCACCTTTAAATTGATCATAGAAGCAGGAAATAAAGCTGAGATTGTCGATGGAGACAGTGCCAATGATGGGATTGCACGCATTCGCTTGCCGCAAAGTACCTACGAAACATTGATTCATCTACAGGGGCCTTGGCGTCCAGACAGCGAATTGGAAGTAGAAGATAATCTTTATTATGTAAAAGACAATCTCAGCTCGAAAAAGGGCAAGCTCTTTGACCTGAATCGTTGGTTTTTATTGGGGATTCGACCCCTGCCTATTCCCCAAACTTGGCGCAGCCGCGAAGGGCAAAATCTGGTGCTTCATTTTAAAACCAAAGGGGTGAAAGAGTTTCAGATAGCCTGGTGGAGAACCGCTCAACAGGCTGCTTTTCCCCCTGGTATTCAAGAAGTGGGGGCTGCTGGTGGCTATTTAAAATTGCCGGGTGTGGGAGAAATGGAAATTCCTCCCGGCGCTTTGGCCCAGAATACCGTGATTGTTATGCGACAAAAAGAAGAGGTCTATGAGTTTTTGGATGATGACGGCTTTCCGGGCCCCGATGAAATAGATGTCGCTCCGCCTGTAGAATTTTATCCCACAGGTTTGCAGTTTATCAAACCCGCTTATCTTCGTTTGAGTATAGATCTTCTGAAGGTCAAGGGCCATGTGCCTGGCGATGCTCTTTATGTGATGTACCCGGATGATGGTATTTTGTATGAAAAGTCTACTATACTTGAACCTGTTCCCAAAAGAACGCCTGAATTGCATATGACTTTTCATGAGTGGTACGAAATTCCCCATTTTTCTTTTGTCCGAGTATTGGCGTCTCCCAGAACAGGTTATCACCTTGATAGCTCTCAAGATGATGATTTTCAGATTGCAGCAGCTTCTCTTCAGCTTCCTTGTCCCAATCCACCCAATCCAAATCTTTCTGAGCCGCAATACATTTTGAAGTGGGATTCAGATCTGAATAATGAGCCTGACCGAGAGCAAAAAAAGCAAGCCGTTTGTGCGGCTCTGCTCAATTCTCACAAGGACTTTTTGCCTTATGCCCGTGGCTTGCCACCCGTTCGTTGGGAGTTTTTCTTTGTTGGGGATACAAAATATCAAGGTATACCCTTACACTTAAAAGTCATCAAAGACTTATTTGTTTTGACGTCTGATACCAGCGGCAGAACCTTTGCCAAATCTACGGGTGATCGTGGCGCAGAAATGTGGGTAGACCCCAGCCCCAATATCGACAATATTATCGACTCTTCGGCCCATGAAAATTACCATGCTTTTCAGGTGGCAAATATGATTCGCAAAACTGCCTGGGGGCATGTAATGGCTGAAAATGACAGGGCTTGGTTGCCCGAGAGTTCCGCCCGGTTTATGGGCAGCCTCAGCTCTTATAAGCATTTTGAAGAGTATAAAAAATTCGGTATTGCCTCTCATCTCATTACCTTTGTCTACAATCAAATTCCCTATCTCGAAACCCTGGGGCGGGGTTTAGAATTGTTACAAAAAACGGCTTTGTACGATACCCCCAATATTCCTGAAGAAGCAGCTGATAATCGCTACTTCCGCATGAATCTGTTCAGTCTGATCCACACCTATCATGGGGCCTCTGTCGGCTTGCAAAAGATTCATGATGCCAATGTTAAATATTTCCACAAAGATAATTTCACCAATGAAGGTGCCGTTGAAGCCCTGCATGAATTTGTTAAATTGGACACCATCTTTCCTCTATTTGCGAGTATGACAGCCTTAAAAGACTATGGAATGGGCACTGAAACAGCAGCCCATTTCTCCCTGATCAAAAATACACGGGGCAATTTGGAAACCGTCGATTATACTACGCCAGTCAAAGTTCCTGCCAATGCGACTGAAACAAAGCCCTTTTCGATTACTTCCAATGAATTGCAAAATCTGCGGGTAGCGCATCGCTATATTGAGTTTCCTGAATTATCTAAACCTTATATGGCCTATATTTACTTGGAGAACGCTTCAACCAATCCCGCTTTATCTCAATTGGTCTCAGAAGACCTGGCTGGAAAAGGGGCAAGAATTTTGGTGCTTCAAGATCCTGGTCTCGGTAAAACTTGGAAAGACAGAAAACCTGAAGTTGCGGTTTTAAAAAACCAGAATGGCAATGAATACTCTGGAAAACTGATATTTTCACGCAAGAATATTAAAGTTGAAGGTGTTAATCGCAATATTTATTTTGCAGGTATCCCTGTGCCTGTGGGAGATAAGCGGGTTCGCCTGATCTTGAGCACCACCAATCCCTATGTGACAGATAAATCAGATAAACAGGTTTTGAAATACCAATTTAAGGCGTTTATGGGGCCACTACTTTGGGATAAACGCGGTATGACCATTGAGGAAGATCCCTCCAAGACAAAGATAGCTTTAAAAGGAGCCGGATTTGATCCAGATGATACATGGGTAGTCTTTGAAAATAGAGACAATCTCTCTCCCTTGCTTGTTAAAGCCGAAAGCGTTAAAAGTTTAGGCAGCACAACAGAAGAAACAGAAGACCAGGAAATTATTGTTCAAATTCCCAATAATGCCAAAGTGGGAGGCTGGGTTTCTGCGCGTTCAGGCCAATATCCCAGTCAAACAATAAACCAAGCTGCTTTAGCTTGTAATATGCTCGACGACGAAATTCACATTGCGAGTCTGAATCGGCCTTGTATAAATCAATAAATGACTTATGAATAATATGCCATTTCCCGAATTGCGGGCCTATTTCCCCCATACCGCTGAGCAGATTTACCTCAACCATGCCGCGATCAGCCCTTTTTCGCTGCCGGTGGTGCAGGCTTTACACGGCTATATCGAACAGCGCCACCTGACCGAAATCGAGAATTATTATAGTTTTCAGCCGGTTTTGCAGGCCACCCGTGAGCGTTTGGGCGCATTGTTACATACCTCCTCAGAGCGGATTGCTTTTTCCCCCAATACCTCCAGTGGCTTGGCGGTTTTGGCGACCGGCCTGAGCTGGCAGCCCGGTGATCGGATCTTGCTCAACGCACTTGAATTTCCTTCCAATGTCTATCCCTTTGAAAACCTGCGCCGCTTGGGCGTGGAGATCGACTATGTGCAGCCCCGCAACCATTATTTGGCTTTCGAAGATTTTGAAGCGGCTTTGACGCCGCGCACGCGTTTGCTTTCGATCAGTCAAGTGCAGTTTTTGACGGGCCAGCGCATGCCGTTGAGGGCCTTGGGCCAGCTCTGCAAACAAAACCAGACCTGGCTGAGTGTCGATGGCATTCAGGCCCTGGGAGC
>JBIKWL010000305.1:0-2949 GCA_044356335.1 Candidatus Sericytochromatia bacterium | reverse complement strand
AAACAGCTTGTGATAGCCTTTGGGCATGTGTTCAGGCAGTTCACTTAAGGCAATCGGGGGCATGGGTTGCAGGGAGAGGGTCAGTTCAAGATTCGACTCACTGTGATTGGGGCCCAGCAATTTGAAGACTGCTTGGGGAAAGGGCCGATTGGCATCATTGAGCATTTCCTCGCTCCAACCGGGGGGGGGAACCAAGGCAAAGCCGTGGGCTTCTACCCGGATTTCTGACCCCATGCTCTCAGTGCCTGAGTAAGCTTCTTGGGGGGTTGCTCTGGCGTTTGGAGCCGCACCGAGCCAACTCCCAAATAACAGCAGAATTAAACCGATCCCATTCAGGTGTCTCACGCCAAAGCCGGTGAGATTTGCCAAATCTCTTTGGCGTATTCGCTGATCGTGCGATCACTTGAAAATTTGCCGATCCGCGCCACATTCAAAATCGCTTTGCGAGCCCAGTCTGTGCGATTGAGATAGTTTTGGCCGACTTGTTCTTGAGCGGCAATATACGCAGGGAAATCAGCCAGGTGGAAATAGCTGTCTTGGGTGGTCAGAGATTCAAACAACCACTCAAAAATACCGGGATCTTCAGCGCAAAAGCGGGTCGAATTAAAGGTGTCAATCACGCGTTTGACCGCCGGATCTTGGTAGTAGACCCAGGGATCGTAGCTGTCTTTTTCGCGCATGGCTTGGATCTCTTCGGCTTTGAGACCAAAGATAAAGATATTGTCGTCGCCGACCTCTTCGCCAATTTCAATATTGGCCCCGTCGAGGGTGCCAATGGTCAGCGCACCGTTCATGGCGAATTTCATATTGCCCGTACCCGAGGCCTCTTTGCCAGCGGTGGAGATCTGTTCACTTAAATCTGCGGCGGGAATGATCTTTTCGGCCAGGGAGACGCGGTAATCGGGGACAAAGACCAGCTTGAGCTGATCGCCCACCCGTTTGTCGGTATTGACCACAGCGCCGACTTGGTTGATCAGGCGGATGATCTGTTTGGCGGCCCAATAACCCGGCGCAGCTTTGCCTGCGAAGATATAGGTGCGGGGAACGGTCAGATCTTTGCCGTCTTCGACGATGGTCAGGTATTCATGGATCACGTGCATCAGGCAGAGCAATTGGCGTTTGTATTCGTGCATGCGTTTGATCTGCACATCAAAGAGCGAGTCGGGATCGACCAAATAGTGGGTGGTCTCTTCGATCACGCGGGCCAGACGGCTTTTATTGGCCCGTTTGATGCGCATAAATTCAGTTTGAAAGGCGCTGTCTGTGGCGAGGGGTTCCAACTGGCGCAATTGATCGAGATCGGAGACCCAACCCGAACCAATTTTTTCGCTGATCAGTCCTGAAAGCAGGGGATTGGCTTTGAGCAACCAGCGCCGGGGGGTGACCCCGTTGGTTTTATTGTTGAATTTTTCGGGCCAGAGCTGGTAGAACTCGGGCACGAGCTGGGATTTGATCAATTCGGTGTGCAGGGCCGAGACACCGTTGACCGAGTGGCTACCGAGAATCGCCAAATGCGCCATGCGGACCTGTTTGTAGTCTCCTTCGCCTTCAAAGAGCGAGACTTTTTGGGCTTTGAGTTTATCACCCGGCCATTGCAACTCTATCTGCTGCATAAAACGGCGTTCGATTTCGCGCATCAATTGCAAGTGGCGGGGCAATACTTTTGCCATGAGGTGTACAGGCCATTTTTCCAGGGCTTCGGGCATGAGGGTGTGGTTGGTATAGGCCAAGGTCGAGCGGGTGATCTCCCAGGCTTTTTCCCAGGGCAATTGCTGCTCGTCGACCAGCAGGCGCATCAGCTCGGCCACAGCCAGGGCGGGGTGGGTGTCGTTGAGCTGAATGGCCGTTTTACTGTGCAAATTGCGCAGATCGCTGTGTTGTTTGAGGTGAGTGTTGACAATGTCTTGCAAAGCGCAGGCCACCAAAAAATACTCCTGCAGCAGGCGCAGTTCTTTTCCTGCTTCGATGGAGTCTGATGGATAGAGCACTTTGGAAATGGTCTCTGTCGAAATTTTCTGTTCAACGGCGCGGATATAGTCGCCCTGGTTAAAGATCTGCATATCAAATTCGTGGGATGAGCGGGCACTGAACAGGCGCAAGAAGTTGACCGTCTGGCCGCCATAGCCCACGATTGGGATATCGTGAGGCACGCCGATTAAAACACGCCAATTGACCCACATCGGGTTGTAGTCGCCTTGGGCGTCAGCGGCGTGTTCGACCCGGCCATAGACGGGAATCAGGCAGGCCTGACTGCGGCGCTCGATCTCCCAGGGGGTGCCTTCTTCAAGCCAATGATCGGGTTTTTCTTCTTGGCAATGATTGTGGATTTCCTGTTTAAACAGGCCAAATTCGTAATTGATCCCATAGCCAAAACCCGGCAGGTTTAAACTCGCCAGCGAATCCAAAAAGCAGGCAGCCAAGCGCCCGAGGCCGCCGTTACCGAGGGCGGCATCGGGTTCGTAATCGCAGATTTCGCGCAGATCGACGCCCAAATTGTGCAAAGCCTGACGGGTGGGTTCGAGAATATTCAGGTTGTAGAGATTGTTCTCGAGAAACTGGCCCATTAAAAATTCCATCGAGAGATAATAGAGCCGTTTGGCCTGGGCATTTTCGTAGCGTCTTTCGGTGTCGAGCATGCGTTCAACCAGCCGGTCGCGCACAGCCAAAGAGGTGGCCTGATAGAGATCGCCGCGGGAGAGGTTGTCGAGGCGGCTGGCGAGTTGGTAGCGAATATGCCTACAAATCGAAGACTCCAGTGCTTCGGGGGTGTTTTCGAGATGCTGATGATCCCATTTCTTCATAAAAAAATCCTTCTTGAATGCTGAATCAGTTGTTTTTGAAGGTGTGGATGGGGGGCGCATCGCTGCAGTTGAGGCGATAGCCCACGCCATAGAGGGTTTCTAGAAACGGAGCGGTCTCACCGTGTTCTTCAACCACGGTCTGTAGTTT
>JBIKWL010000055.1:0-35931 GCA_044356335.1 Candidatus Sericytochromatia bacterium | reverse complement strand
GGCTTGGTGCTCGCCAAAGTCAGCGATAAATCGGGTTATTTGGTCGGTACCGCTTTGGGCGGCCCCCATGCCGGTATGGTGATTGGCGGCGTGGTTGCCAAATACACCGACAATAAATGGGCCGGTGCCGCTTTGGGTGCGACCATGGGTGCCACCGTCTACGGGGGTGCATTTGCCCTGGGGTCTGGTCTCAGCAAGCGTCACACCATCGCGGGTGTGATTACAGGCGGTGTCTTGGGCGCCGTCAGTGGCTATGCGGCCAATACCAGCGGTTGGTAAACCTGGGAATACCAGGCTATTGCAACAATCTGCTGCATAGACAATCGCGCTTGAATATGTGAAGTTTAAGAAGAAATTAAAATATTTTTAGAGGTTTTTATGTCTAAACATCATCTTTTGCTCAGCGCGGCGATGGCCGGTCTGATGAGCGCCAGCTTGGCTGCCCCTGCTGCTCTGGCTTCTACGGGTGGCAATGGTTGCAATGGCAGTTGCAATGGCCAATGTCCGGGAGATAAACCCCCCACCATTGCTGCGGTCACCGCCAATGGCTGCAATGGCAGCTGCAATGGCCAATGTCCTGGCGACCCGCCTCCCACCGATGATGGCAAAGCCCGTTTCTTTGCCTAAGGCCATGAACGCTGTCGCTCAGTCCGCGTCTCTTTTTCCCTGGTTGGGTTATGGACTTGGCCTGCGTCGCCCGCACTATGCCACCGTTGAAGCCCAGCGTCCCCCTGTGGACTGGTTTGAAATTATCTCCGAAAATTTTATGGAGTTGGAAAGTGGCCATGGGGCCCCTATTTTGGCCTATCTCGATCGCCTGCGGGAGCAGTATCCCCTGATTCTACACGGGGTTTCGCTCTCGCTGGGCTCATCGGATCCTCTCGACAGGGATTATCTGCGCCGTTTAAAAGCGCTGATTGCGCGTTGGGAACCCGCCTGGATCTCTGACCATGCCTGTTGGTCTTCTGTGGACGGGGTCTATTTACATGATCTTTTGCCTCTGCCGTTTACAGAAGCGGTGGTGCAACATTTGGTCAGTCGTATCAGCGAGGTTCAGGCCTTTTTGGGGCAGCGTATGGTGATCGAAAACGTCTCAAGTTACATTTCATTTGCCCATTCAGACATGACTGAATGGGATTTTTTGAATGAAGTGCTCAAGCGGGCGGACTGTGGTCTTTTGTTGGATATCAACAATGTCTATGTCAGTTCCCAAAACCATGGTTTTGATCCCTGGACGTATATCTCCGCTTTGCCCGCCGATCGCATCGCCCAAATTCACATGGCCGGTTTTACCGACTTTCAGACCTGGTTGCTCGACAGCCATGACCAGCCTGTGGCGGAGCCCGTCTGGGAGCTCTACCGCAAGACCCTGCAACATTTTGGGCCGATCACGGCAATGATTGAGCGAGATGAAGCGATTCCCCCTTTTGAGGAACTTTTGGCGGAGTGTCAGCGTTTGCGTCAGATCAGCGAGGAGGTGGCTCGTGGAGCCCAGCTTTCCCCCCTCTCTGCTTGAGCTGCAAAGAGATCTCTCGGCCCTGATCCGCTTTCCCAAAGGGGCCGCTCAGGCTTTGCAAACGCTTAATTTGCCTGCTTTGGCTTGGATTGCGGAGACCCCTGACCTGGCGCGGGGGGCACGTTTAGCTATTTACGCTGAGGCCTATTTTATCCGTCTGGCCCGTAATTTAAAACAGCTCTATCCCCGGCTTGCTGCGGGGCTGGGCGAAGACACGTTTATGCGTCTGGCTGCCCATTATTACCATGTCTGTCCCTCAGATCGGCCCTTTATCCAGGAGTCGGGGCGGCATTTGCCCACATTTTTGGCCAGCTGGTCTGAGTCCCCTGAGTGGGCTTTGGAGCTGGCAGAATTGGAATGGCAGGCCTTTGAACTCCTACATGCACCAGCAGATCCGCTCCCTCCAGCAGATCCTCAATTGGCACAATTGCGCTTGGCGTCTGGGGCCTGTCTGCGCTCAACAAATTGGTCTTGGTCGCAGGTCTGGATTCAGACCCAATCCGAGCCCCAAGCGGGGGGCCAGCACGTGCTCTTGGCCCGCAGTCCCGAAGGGGTGAGTCTCACCCACTTAGACGGCCTTTCGGCTGACGTATTTGCCCAATTACAAGCCGGATGTTCGTTGGCCGAAGTACTCGAAGATGAGGGCCTTCAGGCGCGACTGGAGCCGCTCTGGCTTCAGAACTTTTGTCAACACTGGCACAGCCAAGCTGTGCTGGTTTTTGCTTAAAAGACGTTTGAAATATGTACCTGAAAAAAGGAAGATCCCAAAAATGAAAACCGCCTCTTTGTGGCAAGCGACTTTGCTTGCAGGGCTCTGCCTGGGTGCAGGACCTGCCCAAGCGCTTCAAACAACCCCAGAGATGCTGCCTGTGATTCTGCGCTTTCAAGCCCGTGTCAATGGCCAGCCCTTTCGCTGCCAGCAGGCCTATACAGAGGTGGGAAAACGCAAGTCGGTTTTGCGCCCCAAAGATTTTCGTCTCTACCTCAGCCAGATTGCCCTGACCAATGCAGCGGGCCAAACGGTGCCACTGCAACTCAAGCAGGACGGGCAATGGCAATACCAAAACGTGGCCCTGCTGGATTTTGAAGACAAGACAGGCACCTGCACCACGGGCACGCCCGAAACCCATACCGAGATTCAAGGCTATTTGCCCAAAGGCCAATACAAAGGCCTGAAATTTGAGCTGGGAGTGCCTTTTGAGCTCAATCACCAAGATGTACTGCAAGCCCCACCCCCGCTGAATATGTCTTCGTTGTTTTGGATCTGGCAATCGGGCTATCGCTTTGCCCGGCTGGATTTTAATACCGATGCAATGCCAAGGGGCTTTTTTATTCACCTCGGCAGCACAGGCTGTCAATCTCAGGTGTCTGCCACGCCTTCTGAACCTGGACAAATCAATCCCGCCAAATACCAGGCGCCGCTCAGCTGTGCCCAACCCAACCGCTCCCAAGTCCATTTGCCTCATTTTGAGCCTGAGCGCCAACAGGTGCTTGTAGATCTGGGGCGTTTATTGGCTGAAAGCGATTTGACCCAGAACCAGCCAGAGAGTACCGCTGGGTGTATTTCTGACGCAGAAGATCTGGACTGTTTGCCCATTTTTCAACGCCTGGGCCTGCCTTTTGCTGGACGCAAAGCAGGATCGCAGCAATTCTTCTTTGTGGAATAAAACAGGTGTTTACGAAACATGTTGCAAGATCTCAGTGAGGGTGATTCAAGACTGAAGACGTTTTTTCAGTTCTTGCCTGGGTTTTTGGCCTTGCTGAGTCTCTTCTTTGTTTATACTGGGCCCTTGCATTTCGCTGCCAATTATATCTCGATTACAGCACGGATGGTCGAAACCCTTTTTTTGACGATTTGGGTGGCACCTTTGTTTTGGCTGAGCTGTCCCCCAAGTGGGTCTGAGAATCTGGTTTGGAAAGCCTTGGCTCAGCCCTGGCTTGCGGCCTTGGGCGGAAATCTGCTCGTGGTGATCTGGTTTTGGCCATTTTTGCAGCGCTGGGATTCCCAGACCTGGGGCGGAGATCTGCTGGCTTTTGCCTTGAGCTGTCTGGGCGGACTGTGGATCTGGGCCCCCCTCTTGGGCCCCCGTCGCTTGGCTTCTGCTCCCCAGCAATTGATGTACCTTTTGGTGCAGATCGCCTGCCATTTGCCGCTGTTTTTCTTTTTGACTTCTGCCTCTGCTCCTCTCTATGACTTTGGCGGAATCAATTGGGGGGGCCTCAATTGCAGTCCCTTTGAAGATCAACAATTGGCAGGCTGGACATACAAACTCTGTTGGACCAGCTTAATTCTGGTTTTAACGGGCAAGGTCTTTCTCGAATGGGGACGTTTGCGCCAGGTTCAAGACCAATTAGAAAATACCCAAATGTATGAACATCTGGCTTTGCTTAAACGCAGTGAAACCCGCTTTGGGTAAGCTTTTAGTCTGTGCAACAAACTGTTGCATTTTCAAGTGTCTGAAAAAGGTTTAGTATACTCTTAACCACCAAGCCCCCATTGGCTCTATGTTTGATACCCCCGAACAGGTGCGTGTCATTAAGCAAAAAATCCCGTCAGACTTGGGAAAGCCGGTTTTGTACCCGCTAAATAGTCTGTTATAAGAATTTCCGTACTTTTCTAGGCCTGGAAGAGATTTCACTTCCAGGCTTTTTTTATGTTTCTCAAAGGCTTTTGAATGCCGTAAAATCCGCTTGAAATAAGCGATTTTCCCCTGCAACAATCTGCTGCATTTTCAAGCTTCTGAAAAAGGTTTAATATATTCTTAACAAGAATAAAATGTTCGGTTAAGAATCGCAAGACTTAAAAAAACAGATTAAGATTTAAGGTAAATAAAAAAATGACACATATTGCTGGACACCCCACCATCGACCGCATGATGCACGCCGTTGGCGATATTTTTACTCCCAAACACAATCACACCCAGCCCACCCCAGCTCAACAGCCTGCCGCCCCCACGACATTGGCTCCCAAAGATCAGCTCGAATTTAAATCTCAGAGCAAAGGCATTCCTGCCACCCAAGATTGGGTGCCGTTTAAAAGTTCTAAAACAGGTGCTGCCGTGGGTGCTATGACCGGCGTGATCGTCGGAACCGTCGCTGGTTTTGCTTCTGCAGCAGCCATCGGCGTCTTTGCTAAAGACCCCAAAATGGCTTTGGCTGTGGGTTCCAGCGTCTTTTTAACCAGCATGGGCGCAGGCGCTATTGCCGGTGCTGTGGGTTATAAAACCCGCTCGATGAATATCGACACCACCGAACCCCCGATCGGCTCGATGTTTGATACCCCCGAACAGGCCCGTATCAACATGGAAAAATCCCGCCAGACTTGGGAAAAAGCCGGTTTTGCGCCTGCTAAATAGTCTGCTGTAAGAATTTCCGTATTTTTCTCGGCCCGTGTGATGTGCTTTCCACGGGCTTTTTTTCGTTTAAATTTCATGCACACCACCACGGCCCAGGCCTGGATCGCCTTCAAAGTCGGGTGTTAAGACCCGCGAGGGTTTGACCACCTCCGGCTTGAGCACATCCAATTGGCGCAAGAAGGTCTCCTCTTCGGACTCACCCCAGCCAGCATCAATTCCCCAGGCAACCAAACCGACCACGGTTGCTCCTGCCAGTACGATCGGTGCACCGGGGCCGGTGGCCCCAGCCAGAATCGCCACTCCGGCAATGGCCCCTGTGGCACCGGCCGCTGCGCCTGTGGCTTTGGCGTATCCACCGACGGTATCGCCACTGCTGAAGTCTTGGTAAGAACCGTAGGCATCCAGGCCTGCACCCAGGGTATCTCCGATGGGGCCCAGCACTTCCAAGACTTTGACCGCTTTGGCGGCGGTGGCCATGTGGCCCATTTTGCTCACCCCACCCGCGAAGTCTCCGGCTTCAATCATCGCATCAGCAACCTTCAGGCCTTCTTCGACGCTGACACCGTACATTTTGAGCACACCGGGTGCGCCACTGGCCACAGAAAAGGCCGAACTGGTCAAATCGGTCAGGCTTTTAAAATCACCTTTGCTCACGGCATCCGGAACTTTGCCTGTGGTTGCCACACAGGCGACTACGGTCAAGAAAGCCCCAATTTTGCCACTTTGATGGAGTTTTCCCAAATCTTCTAGGGCTGCCGCCCCCCCTGGGCCGAGATCGGTTAATTTACCCGCAAGCAGCTTGTAAAGCTTTTCAGAGGCATTGGGGTTGCGCTCCATCAGGCTCAGGTATTCTTCCATTTTTTGCATTTCAGCTGGGCTTAAGGCCTCAAAGGCCTTGGCCAGACCATCTGCGACTTTGCCTTTTTTGTCGGAACTGGTGGCTTCTCCGTTGACATAACCCAGTATCGTTTCAATGACCTGTTTACGCTCTTCGAGTGAAGTGCCTTTGATAATCTCACCGGCTTTGGATTCCAGTTTGCGTGCCACCAGGGTTTCTTGCACTTCTTTGCCTTTTGCGGGGTTGAGGGCCATCAGCTTGGTCAGTTCAGACTGAAGCACTTGGCTCTGTTCTGCTTCAGGCAAAAGCCCGAGATACTCTTCAAATTCTGGGCTCAGCATCATCTCTGCCAGTTCAATGCTGGGATCGATCTCGCCAAAGACATCTTTGACGGCCTGTTGGCGGGCTGTCTCAAAGGCTTTTTGCACCTCGGGATCTTGGCTCAGCTCCGCAATTTTGCTCTGAATTTTATCTGTATCGACACGGGCCCGCAGGTCTTCATCGACCTGATCACTTTTGGACATTTCCAGAGCCACATAGAGCTTTTTCAGCTGTTCGAGCTTGCTGCCTTCGGGGGCCTCTTTTAAAGCGGTCTGAATCCGAGTCAGATAGGCCTGATCGAGTGCCCCCAATTGGCTGTTGCCAATCGCGGAGACGGGGGGTGTGTCTAACAATCCCGCTTTGCGTGTGACATCGGCTTTGAGATCGGCCAATTGACTCAGAGCCCTGCGGTAATCGGAGATATACCCGTCGGTTTTGCTGGAAATACCGGCCAGAGCTGTGGCCTCTTCGGGGGTTATCCCCACAAATTTGTCTCCGGCTGTTTTGACCGAATCAAGCAGGACTGTCTGGGTCTCAGCGATGGTGGCGAGCAACGTCGCAGGGGTTTTACTGTCCACGGCTTTGAGCTTTTCCACCTGCAATTCGAGCAGGCTGATGGCATCTTGTGCCCCTTTTTGGCGGGTATTGGCGTGATCTTTGTAGACCCCAATCTCTTTTTCCATGCGGCCAATCAAATCTTTGCGTCCAGCGTCGATATGGCTGCGCAGACGGGTGATTTCAGCTTGGGTGGATTCCAGTTCAGAGCCTTTTAAACTCGGCATTTTGGCTTCGAGATCTGCTAATTTTTGCAGATCTGTTTCCAGGCTGCTGTGGGCTGAGTCCAGCGCTTTGTGAATGGTGGCCAAAGAACCCAGGCGGATATGGGTGTGCAGTGCCGCCTCTTGGATTTGTAAATTGCGTTGTGAGACGCCTTCCATTTCGCTGGCAATTTGTGCAATTTGGCTTTCCAATTGGCTGCGTTCTTCGGGCGTTTTGGCCTGGGCCAAATGGGTGTGAAGCAGATCGGAGGTGCTTTGCAAGCGGGCCTGAATCCGTTCGGGATGAGGGCGATCCGAGCCGACTTTGCGCTCGCTGCCAGGAATCAGGGCCTGGGCCGGGGGCAATTGGCTCAAACGGGCGTCGAGAATGGTTTTGGCCGTATCGAGTTGACTGAGTTGGCCGCCGAGTTCAGCCAAACGTGCTTTCAATTTTTCGGCTTCGGGGCCGCTGCCTTTACCGGCTTGACCCAGGGCCTTGAGTTCGGCGTCCAGGCTGGTTTTTTCGCTTAGCAACGTGGTCTGGGCTGCGCTGACTTCGCCGAGAGCGGTGCTTAAATTGGCCAAATAGGCCGGGGTGCGGTCGGCCTCTTGGGTGCCTGCGCGATTGAGATCAAAGCCTCGGGCCTTGTCTTGGATCGCCACTTGGGCCAGTTCTTGCACGCGGCCAAACAGGGCTTGGGGTGTTTCGGTGGCGGGAGGGTGGCTTTGCAGGACGCCATTGCCATTGGTACTGTAAAGGCTGCCCCGTGGACTTCCAAGTGTCTCGCTGAGTTGGGCTGGCGTGGTGCTGCTTTTGAGTTCGACCAGGGCATAAGCCCGGCTGCCGTCTTCGCCCATCACTTCAACCAGGGCCTCGTTGCCGCTGTTGTTTTGGTTGGCAGCTTCAATGGCTGCTTCCAAGCTTGTAAACAGTCGCGGGGCTTTGCCGTCACTGAGGTCTGCGAGTTTTTCTTGGACCTGTGCCAGCGTTGGCAAATTGAGCGGGGCTGCTGCTGCTGCCGAGCTGGGGCTGATTTGCTCGACAATACCCCGCGCCTCTACGGCCAAAGAGAGTGCCAAACCAGGATCCATCACCCCAGCGCTGAGACTTTGCTGAAGGGCACTTTGTAACATTTCGGCCCGCATCGAGCCTCCGGCTGGCCGAGGAGGCAACCCTTCGGCATCGAGTTTGCGCACGGCTTGTAACGGCAAGGTTGCGGGCGCTGTGGTTGGCTCAGCAGGGGCTTGGGGGGGCGTTTCTGGGCCTGCTTCGACAAAGATATCCAAGGTCGGCATTTCCACTGTCTCTGTGGCCGGGGTCGCGGGAGTGGCTTGTGCGGGCATGGGACTGCTTGGAGCGATTGGCGCTGGGGTAACGGGGATTGCTGGGCTCCAAGGTTGTGTATTGCCTTTGATTTCAACCATTTTTTGAGGTTCCTTTTCAACTCTAGCGTATTCTCGAAGTTAAACGTCTTCTTTGCTGCTTATACCCAAGGGCTGGGATTTTGAATCAGGTGTTTTTCGAGCCAGTGGCAAAGGGCGTGGGCAATACCCGCTTTGCCCTGGAGGTGTTGTTCTCTTTCGCCGGGGCTCACCAGCCAGGCCACTTGTTCTTCTGCTTGTTCTTCGGCGCGATTGGCGACCACGGCGGCATGGCCTTGGGCCAAGCGACTTTTGGCAATCTCCATCAATGCCGCATGGCTGAGGTTTTGCTCAAATTTAAACGAAATCAGGGCCAGCTCGGGGAATTGGCTGCGTACTGCTTGTATGACCTTGGCGGTGGGAGCCAGTTTAAACACCATTTCTTGTTGGCCACTGGGCAATTTGCCGTCAAAAACCTGTTCGGGGGCATAATCCGCCACAGCCGCTGAAAAGATCCCGGCCCGGTAGGGCTGAGTGGCGAGGGTCTCCAGCACGCTGGAATGGTAAGTTGCATAATCCGGCACAATCACATGAGGCAGCCAACTCGGCGGCACCAAGCCACTCTGGCCGAGAATCAGCTGAACTTCTGCGCCTCTGAGCCAAAGCGCTTGGGCGATTTCGACCCCCAATTGGCCGGTAAAGCGGTTGGTCAGTCGGCGAATGCCGTCCAGGGGCACAGGGGTGGGGCCGCCTGTCACCAGCACTGCTTGGCCCCGCAAACGTGAACGCGAGAGCGCGCGGGCGGTGCGCATGACCATTTCTGCGAGATCGGGCAGCAGATCTTTGCCCTCGGCCTGCAGCGGTGGAATCACCGTCACGCCCAGACTTTGTAAGTGGTTCAGGCTTTCGCTCAGGAGGGCATTGTGCATGCTCCCATGCATCGTGGGGGCGACCAGAATCTGGGTTTGACCGCGCTCCTGTTTGCCCAGGGCCGAGGCCAAAAAGCTGGTTAAAAGTGTGTCGGCAATCCCGTATCTGAATTTGTTCAGGGTATTGTAAGTGGCCGGAGCCACGAGGCAGGCATCAAAAGGCGTGCGTCCGCTGAGGTGTTCGGAGCGGGCCGAAAGCTGGGTGATCACAGGGCGATCCGAACTCCAGGCCAGGCTATCGACGGTGGTATAACGCAGGGCCTCTTCAGAGACAAAGACCGTCACGCCTGCGCCTTGGCGGCGCAGCTCCCGCACCAAGAGTGGCGCTTTGATGGCCGCAATCCCGCCACAGACCAGCAGGGCAATTTCTTTGCCTGCCAGGGCCTGGCCTTTGAGGGCCACGCCGTGATCGTCGAGATCTGAGTCGGGCGGGGGTGTTGGATTCCAATAGTCGTTTGAGGGGGGCATCGCTGGTCTCCTGGGGATGAGGTGCCTTTAGCATAACAAACTCTGAATGGCGCTGCTCACGCTGTCGATGGGGCTGACTTGACTGCAACAATCTGCTGCGTTGATGTTAATTAAATATTTAGCTAAGATTAAATCAAAGTTAAATTCAGATAAGGATACAAAATCATATGTTGATCGTCGGACATCATCAACCCGGACATGTTTTGCAACCCACCCCGGCTCAAGCTCCAGCCCAAAAACAGCCGCAACCTCACCAACCCAAATTAGAACAACAAGCGCCCTCCGCTTTGGCCACCCTCGATAGTTTGAGTTTGAATTCCACATCCAAGAGCAAAGCTGAGCTCTATTCTGAGCGCTTAGAAAAATTCTCTCAGGGACATACGCCTTGGAAATCCATTGGCGCAGGTGCGGGTGCCGGTGTGTTGACCGGAGCAGGGCTTGGAACCGCGCTCAAACTCTTTGCTCATCGCGGTATTACCTCTATTCCTGGCTCGGCTGCTGCTTCCGGGGCCTCTCTGGCTCCTGCAGCCCTGATGGGCAGCATGATTGGCATCGTGGCACAGGATCAAAAAGAAGGCCTCAAATATGGGGCTGCTATTGGCGCACTGTATGGCTTTACGATTGCCGGAACCCTGGGCAATGCAATGGGAGCGGGCTCTGTTGCCAAAGGCCTCTTAACTGTTGGTGTTTGGATGGGCGTGGGCGCTCTCTCTGGAGCTGCGGGTGCGGCCACTGCGGGCCGTGTCGTTCAGAGCGAATATTAAATCTACACACCCCAAACAGTCAACAGACCGATAATGTCTGTTGACTGTTTCTTTTTGGGGATGCTATTTTAAGACAAAGCTTTTTAAAGCCTCAAGTTCCGCTGAAGATAAATTCCCAAAAGCGGGCATTTGAGGATAATCTTTGCGTTTTTTACCTGGGGCTTTGATCCAGGCTACCAAGCCGTCTGGATTTTTCGCGTAGATCTCTTTCATCTCTGTCACTGGGGGGCCAACAATCCGTTGTTTGGGGCCGTGGCATCCGCTGCACGATTGTTGGAATATCTGGGCTCCACGTTGATCCAATGGCTGGGCTTGCATGTCCTTTGCGAGCAAAGTGGCTTCTGCTTGCGTCTCTGTGGTTTTGCGCAGATATTCAGCGGTATGTTTTTTCATCTGACTTTGGTGCGAAGCCAATGCCGTGTCCCGATAAAAATGACGGCCACTTCCCATCATCAGAACGGTGACACCCAAACACAGACAAATAGGCCAGAAATACCGACCAATCAAAGCCTCTTGACCTGAAAGTTCTTTCCAGATCAGCCAGATGGCGGGCAGGGCAATACCTGCACCAAGAATAATCACCAGCAACAATGGGCCTGAGAGTCCAATGCTGGGCATGCTGAATAAGACCAAGGGGCCGATCAAAAATTGAAGAGCCGAGGCGCCCAATGCCAATCCATAACCTTGTTTTAATACCTCTGCGCGGGTCAGTTCAGGCAGCTCTGTTTCTATTTTGAAGCCCTTGCGGCCAAAATAGCCGACGATAAACAGGCCTGTTAAGGAGAGGCTTGCCGCAAGAAAATGCATGTAGCGTGCAAATACATTGGGCAAGAGCAGGGCTGAGAAGAAACCTTGAATTTGAACCCATTTATTCGGAAAAAGCATCAGGTTTGTATTTGCAAGAAAAATGAGTGGAATACTCAAAAATAGGATATTGGCAATGATATTTAAACCCCAATGTAAACCCCAGTGTTTTTGTGCGTATTTCCATGTGTATTTATGCAAATAGGTAATTAAAAATGCCACTGTGACAGTGGGGACCAGCATGATCCAGGCGTGACCTGTCAGGGCATTTGCCGTATAAAAATAAACAGTATAAAGGGTGTTGATCAGCAAAAGTGGGGCCACTCCAAGTACCACTGCCATACTTTTATTGACTGTGACCGTGGCTGCAAGTAGGTGAGCCAAGGTATCAAAACCTGGTTTACTTCGACCTTTCCATTGGTAATAACTGACCATGAAGGAGCTGCCTACCATCAGATTGACAAAGGCAATATGAACCAAAAAGGCCAAAACCAGTAAAAACTTCAAAAAGAATTCTGGGGCAGGCAAGGCCAATGGAATATCGTGGGGAAGGGGTGTCATTTTTGTCCTCCTGCTTGAACCAATTGGGGAGCCAATGCTTTGATGCGTGAGATGCCTTCTGTTTGATCTCCACTTAATTCTCCACCCTGCTGAATGCTTACCAAGTAGTGACCCAGTGCTTGTTTTTCAGCTTCATTGCCGGGAAACGGTGGCATATATGTGCGGGAGGTGTGCATGGTGCCAATATAGGCGGCAATATTGTCGCTTTGCCAAGGTTTGTCTCCGTACATTCTGCGAAGTTGTGAGCGGATGCTGTTGATTCCATTAAGTGTGTGGCAACGGCTACAGGTCAGTTTGAAGAGCTCTTTTCCCGCTAAAATTTTATTATCGGGAGTAATGGTTTTCACAGATGTATAAGTGGCATATTTTAATATGCCTTCTTTTTGTAGCAAGGGATAATCTTGAACACGAATACCATTTGCATACATATAGCCAGAAATAGCATAGGGTTTTCTGATAAATTCTCTTACACGTTCAAAACTGCCTAAAAATAGCAATAATAATAAAAAGGAAGGCACTCCCACCCATTTGGGGACAACAAAACTCTCACTGCCCAGACTACTCCAAATCAGAGACAAGAAGACCAAACCAAAGGCTGTCAGCATGAGTATTAACAGCCATTGATGCCATTCAGAAAAGGACTGAGTGGCAATGGCTACGCCAAAATGGCGTTGCATTGTATCTGGGATATTGTGCCAATAGTACCAGGCAGCGAAGACGCAAGCAGGTGTCCAGACCAGTGTCCACCTTGCAATTTGGCGAAAGGCGCGCATGCGAAAAGCAAGATCTTTTTTGGGGATAAACAGACCTGCCAAAGTGAGGGCACAAGCACCCCCCATGACCATAGCCAAGGTGGTTCGGAATGCCAATTGGGGCAGATAAATCGGATTGAGAAAACCAGATAAAAAAGTGCGTCTTTCAATCCAACTACCAGGATCCATCATAAAACTGAGAATGGCGACAATGATCGCCATGGTGACCCATGAAGCCAGGCTCAAAAACCACCCCAACCGAATATGGCGTTGCTTGGCCTCTGGCGAGAGAAGAGAGCGTTTCCAAGTCAGGTAATAGAACATAATTAATACGACTTCGCTGACAAAGACCCCCCATTCTGCAAACCAAGCCCAGAAAAAGACCCGGATCAGGCTTCCAATGGCTGCGGGGTTGACCAAAGAGGTTGAAAGCCAGATCCCTACACCGGTCATGGCTCCCAGAGTCGTTGTGACAATGAAAAAGAAGGTCATGATGCGATAAGCCAGTTGATCCCAGCGCTGCTCTCCTGAGAGATGTCCTTTTTGCTCTAACCAAACAACCAATGGAATTCCCCCTACTGCCAAGGGGTGATTGATCATTACATGTAAGATAGCAATAAGAGCTATTAACATGCGGTTATTTAAAAAATCAAGATGAAAAATAGGAAAATCCATAAATTATTCCTTTTTTGGATTCGCGAAATGTAAAAGAAAAATGATTATTCGATACTCCCCCATTAAATCAAGTGTAAGAAGAGGTTTAAAAGCAGAAATAATGCAGCTAATCGCATCATGCAGTATTGAGTTGCAGTGAAACAAATTGCTGCATTGACGTCGCTACTTTGAATGGGTAGAGTACCTTTTAGACAGAAATTAGGTTATAAACATAAACCATAAGTTATATTGATCAATGAATATTCTGATTTTAGAAGATGACTTTCTTTACCGTGAATCATTGGCGGATGAATTCACCGACCGTGACTGGGCGGTGATGCAGGCCGCAAACCTTGCCGAAGCCGGTTTTTATATCGAACAACACAATTTTAGTCACGCTTTGATTGATGCCCGTTTGGGCAATGAAAATGGTTTGGATGCACTACAGCTGATTCTTTCTCAGCAACCTCAATGCCATTGTGTGGTTTTAACGGGTTATGGCACGATTCCGTTGGCTACCCAGGCCATGCGTTTGGGGGCCTGCGAAGTTTTGACCAAGCCTGTTGGCTTTGAATTGATTCTCAATGCTTTAACCCAGTCTCAATGCGGGATTCATACTGATGCCTGGGAGAGTGAAACCCTGTTTGAGCATCAGCGTGCATATATTGACTATATCCTACTTAAAACAGGCAATAATATCTCAGAGACCGCCCGTATTTTGGGCATGCATCGCCAGAGTTTGCAGCGCATTTTGCGCAAACGAATCACCTGAATATATCATTCCCGGTCTGCTTGTAAAAGAAGGGGTAGGGATGTTGTACTAAGAGTAAATATGAGAAAAAAGGCTTGGACCCCCTTGGGGTTTATCCTTTAAGGAGACAGATGATGTTGCGTTTATGCTTGTTGATGGCTTTGACCTGCCCTGTGATGGTCCTTTCTTTTGCCCCTGTTTTGCCTGTTCAGGCCGAAACCCCCAGCGCCGCATATTCTCTTCCGGCCCTGCCTTATGCTTACGAAGCTTTAGAGCCTGTGATCGATGCGCAAACCATGCGCATTCACCATCAAAAACACCACCAGGCCTACGTGGACAATCTCAACAAGGCATTAACTGAATCTGGGCGTGCAGCACCCGCACAACTCGAAGCCCTGCTGGCAGAAGTCTCCAAATGGCCGGACGCTGTACGCAACAATGCGGGCGGACATTGGAACCACGCCTTTTTCTGGCAAAGTCTCATTCCCCCCACCCAGGCAGCCTCTCCTTCACAGGCCTTTCGCCAGAGAGTCGAGAAACAATTTGGCTCATGGGAGCAGTTTCAAAAACAATTTGAAACGGCGGGCCTGAAACGTTTTGGTTCGGGTTGGGTCTGGTTGATCGAAAAGGCAGATGGCAGTTTGGCGATTGTGTCTACACAGAATCAGGACAATCCCTTGATGGATCTCAGTGCTGAAAAAGGTGTTCCACTGCTGGGCTGTGATCTGTGGGAGCATGCTTATTATCTCAAGTACCAGAATCGGCGGGCCGAATATTTGCAACAGTTTTGGGCCATTGTGAATTGGGCGGCTGTGGAGAAACGTCAGCGCAAAGCTTAAAGCCGCTCCAAAAAAAGGCCCAGTTGTTGACTGCCACAGACCTGCGCAAAATCCCGCAATTGCGCCAAACGAGCGCGCATGGCAGGCAATGTCTCTTGGCGCACATCATCATCTTCCAAATCTGCAGGCAGAGGCGCATTGGCAGACAGATCATAAGCTGCTAAGTCTTCGGCCAATTGCAAGGCTTCTTCTGCGCTGAGCCAGCCCAAACAGCCTTCGCCAGAACCCCCATCGGCCCAGCCCCAGATGGCGGCCCGCTTGCACAAACGCGCCAATAAAAGGGGCAGGCGGTCTTGGGCCGCCAAAAAAGCCCTTTCAGCGTCTGTGTATTCCAGCCCCAATTCGTTGCCATACCACCAGGCCAGCGCATACAACTGAAAATCTTTGCCCAGATTGACGGGGGCTGGGCTCTCCAGACAGTGGGCTTTGGCTTTTGTCTGAAATACCCGCATAAAATGTTCGCTGCGGAGCGGGGCCTGGGAGCGCCTGTGAAAGGGGCAGCACTCTCGGACCTCACAGTCTGTGGCATTACATCCCCCTTGGCGGTCGGCTTGGATCTCTGCCAATTCACTGAGACCGTGATGTTTGACGCCCAAATCCAGATCCAGTTTTTGGCAGACCTCAAGCAAATCCCATTTTGCCAGTGCTGCCCGCAGATCTGGGAGTTCGGTCTGTCGGTAGCGCTCTAAATCAAAGGCCCTGACATGCGTATAAGCGCCCATGGCCTACATGTCCTTTGGGTTTGCAGGCAGGTGCCTGATCCGGGTTTTGCGCCAACACGTCTCAGACAGGTGCTCCACGATTTCTGCCCCATTTTCTTGTTGCTCAAAGGCCACCAGATGCCCCGAAAAAAAGCCGTATTGCATCTCGGCTCCCCAGAGATAGAGATGGCCCCCACTCATTTGCCAGCCCACCCGTAACACCTCAAAACAGAGTCGGTTGACCAAGCTGCAATGGCGATCCCAGGCCCGTTGCGGATCAAAACAGAGCTGTTCTGAGATCTGAATGGGGCCGTTTTCGAGGCTGTTTAAATAGCCCAAAAGGGCTTCTATGCGTGCGCGCTGTGTGTCTGACATGAGAGCTATTTTAGGGGGTGGGGCCAAACAGGTCAAGTTGGAGTGCCTGTTGGGGCCTTGTTCTCAGGTCAGGTTCTGCGCTAGATTAAGGGTACTTCTGCCTGCAAAAGGAAACACATCCATGTGCCTGATTGTCTGGGCCTGGCAGGTCCACCCCCGCTACCCGCTGATCCTGCTCGCCAACCGCGATGAATTTAAACAGCGGCCGACCACCCCTCTACACCCTTGGCCCACCGAGCCGCTGATCTACGCAGGTCAAGATGAGGTACTGGGCGGCACCTGGCTCGGCATCACGCCCCAAGGCCGCTGGGCGGCTGTGACCAATTTCCGCGCTCCTGGCGAAACGTCCGCTCCCCTCAGCCGGGGCTGGCTGGTGCGCGATTTTTTGCTGCAAAAGACCTCTCCCGAAGACTTTATCCTCAATTTGCAACCTGAGTTATACGCGGGTTTTAACCTGCTGTTGGGCACCCCCGACGAAGTCTGCTGGTTTTCCAACCGGGGCGGGGCCTATCGCCGCTTGGCTCCCGGCCTCTATGGCGTGAGCAATGCCCTGCTCGACACCCCCTGGCCCAAACTCCTCAACGCCAAAGCTGGCCTACAGAACCAACTCACCGAAGCAGAACCCGACCCAGCCGCCCTGCTCAATCTGATGCAAAATGCCGAAGATTACCCCGACGAGACCTTGCCCCAAACCGGTGTAGGCCCTGAATTAGAGCGCAGTCTGGCCCCGATTTTTATCTCTGGCGAGCGCTACGGCACCCGCTCCACCACCTTGCTGCGCCAAAACAGCGAAGGCCAAACCCTGCTGATCGAACGCAGCTATTTGCCTGCAGGCATGTCGGAAACCGCTTTGCAGTTTGAGGTCTGATTTTTGCTATTTTTACGACAAATGCTGTTTTATTTGGTGCTTTTTTGTTTTTTCTAATTTTCCAAATAGATTCGCACTGTTGGCCAAGGCCCTGAAAAGTAAGGGTAATAGGAGCAGTGCCGTGTCAGGATGACACAAACGGCGCTGCGACTCTTAGCCTGTTGCACGCAGGACGCGTGCGGCAGGCGGCCCGAACTTCAGGGCCTTGTGCCAACTGGAGCTGATTACCCCCTCTTTGCCGGCCTATCTCCTTTAAAATGTTGCGGCTGGTAAAATATTAAATCCGTGTTAAAATAATTTAAATATCCAGCTCTTTCCGAGGTTCATCCATGTTCAAACGTCTCGCCGCTCTGGCCCTGCTCGTCAGCCTGTCTACTGCCTGTGCTCCCCAAGTGGGTGTTTTGCCGCCCGCTCAACTCAACCAGCTCAACCAACTCCAAGCCCAATCCCGCACCCCTCAGGCTGCCCGCACCCATCTCTTTCAGGCCCAAACGGGTTTTGAATGGGTCTACGAAGTGACCGCTGCCCCTGTGATGGACCCCTACGACGAAAAGACCATGCAGGTCGTCTTGCGCACCGACAAAGTGGTGCAACAGGGCGCAGATACCGTGCTGGAACTGCGTTTTGATGATCCCTTTTCCAATGGCTATACCTTTCCCAGTCTGCGTTTGACCCCCGCCGGTGCCGTCGTTCAAGACGCGACCTTCCTCGGCGCGGGCGCAGATTATCCCGAAGGCCTGCAACTGGACTTTATGCACTTCCCCCTGAATGTGGGCGAGCGCTGGGAAGAAGAAAATTGGCTGGCCAAGGTGCGCGGCCCCGAAAAGATTGTCGTGCCTGCAGGCAGTTTTGACGCCACCCGCGTTGATGTGATTGGCACCTACCAGCAGGCCTACACCAATGTCGGCGATTATTGGCTCGTGCCCGGCCTGGGCATTGTCTACGCCAAATACACCATTCCCGGCTGGCATGTCGAAATGAAGCTGGTCAAAACGGGCGTCAAAGCCCAAGCGGCGGTGCCCCGTCAAAAGCTTGTGCTGCGCAAAGGCGCGCCGACCCGTGTGACCACACGGCCTGTTTTGAGATAGCTTTTAAGTTTTGGCTTGGCCCTTTTTAGGGTGCTTTAGGACATTGCATAGCCGAGCAGGATATACAGCAAAGGCAGCAGCGACTGAAAGATCAGCCATTGCTTGTCAAAGCGCAGCTCTGAAGGCGGGGGAATACCTTCGCTCTCTTCGGGATGACCCGGTTTGAAATAGGGCTCAAGCATAAAATACAGCCCCACAATTGGGAATAAGCTATAGACCAGCCGCGAGACAGGCTCATGCATGTCTCGCAGCCGTTTGATAGCAGCCATGAGCATGAGCGTGATGGCAATTATTAGCATGAGCACCATGGCCCAGCTCTGAGACTCCCATTTCATGACCGTAAAAAATTGATACAGCGCAACAAAGAGAATGAAATTAAACAATTGGCTGTTTAAATATTCAATCCGACTGAGGCGGCCATAAGGATGAAAATGCTGCTTGCAAAACCAGATGAAACGAGAGAGAAATGGTTTTTTAGCAGTTGTACTTTCAACCATCCGCTTATTTGGCCTGAACCGCATCCAGGCGTTTTTGCAGGGCATCGCGCTGGGCTTTGAGATCTACCAGGCGACGCTGCAGCCCCTGCAATTCTGCTTCAAAACCTTCACGGCGGCGCACACTCAGGGCGTCGGTTTTTTCGATCAGACCTGCGATCTGCTGCTTGAGTTCCGTCTCGTGGGAGGTCAATTGCTCAATTGAAGGGGTGAGCAGGGCCAATTGGGCCTTGAGCTGCTCTGCATTGAGTTCGGCGCTATTGGATGCCACGACCTGCACCTGGAGTTTTTCCAGCTCGGCAATCGTCTTTTCTAACTCGGCCTGTTTGGCATTGAGGCTGTCGTTGATGGTCTGCAATTCACTCTGGCTCTGGCTGAGTTGTTCTTGTGCCGCTGCCCCGCCTTGATTGAGCAAGACCTTGGACTGGCTAAAAACCAGGCTGCGGCGTTGCAAGAGCTGATCGACATCTTTGCGCTGGCTCTCGGCCTGTTGCAAGAGCAGCAGCAATTTGACCATGTCGGTGGCCGTGCTCTGAGACTCCAGGCTCTTGAGTTCAGCTTCGATCGCTTTGAGGCGGGTTTCTTTGGGCTCAATTTGTTGGGCCAGGCTGTTGAGCTCTGAGCGGACCTGTTCAAGTTGAATGCGGTCTTCCGGGGCTTGGGAGCGCAGCAGGGTGCGGGCCTGCACCAAGAGCCTGCTGTTTTGCTGGTAGAGGCCCTGCAGGTCTTTTTGCAGGCTCAATTGTTCCTGCCAGCGGCTGCTCAGGGCTTGTACGGGGTTGGGGCTGGTGCTGCCCAATATTTGCGCACTGCTGCCATAGACCGCCAATTTGAGGGTCGATTCTCCATTGGCGAGGGTTTTTAGGCTCTGGCTGAGGCTTTGTAGCTCTTTGCCGTCTTTGTCCAAGAAGCTGAGCTTGATCTCTACCTGGCCTACGGGAATTTTTTGAGTGGTGCGCGAGAGTTCGGCTGCCGCTTTGGCCGAGTCGTCGAGAGAGATTTCATCGCTCTTGAGGTTGCTGTTGTTCTCGCGGATCTCCAGCTTGAGGGTCTTGAGTTTGTTCAAAAATTCACTGGGGGCATTGGTCGGTTGTTGGGGATCTTGAAAGACCAGGGTCAGTTTGAGGCTGGCCGTTTGGGCGCTTTGCTGGTTGCTGCCCACAGCACCCGGCAAAAGCCGTTCGGTACAGCTGCTAAGCGTAGACATCAAGGTGGGCACCAGGGCCAAACTCACAATCAAAGACAAAGCCATGCGTTTCATACAAAAATACCTCTATATATTCAAACTGACGCAGCGGAACCGGAGAGGTTCCTGCGTTCGCTCTGTTGGCGGCGTAAACGTACAAAATCCCCGCAGAAAAACTCCAGGGCCAATTTGGTGTTGCCATAGACCGAAAGGGTCTCCAGGGCCTGCTCAAAGAGCGAGAGATAGGCCTGGGCCCGGCGCAAGAGCGCGACGGTCGGCTTTTTCTGCAAATGCCCACGCAGGCGTTGCCAGCAGGCTTTTTGCCAGAGCTGCATCTGCAAGACCAAAAGTGGCCGGGTCAGGCCTTCCAAATAGCGGTAGAGGCTCAATTGGCCCTCGACGTTGATCACCGCTTCCAATTGCTCCCAGCTCCAGAGCTCGGCACTTTCGGGGTTGCTGTCTGCACTGCTGGGGGTGTGGCCGACCTGCAAAGCCACCTGCTGGCTGCGTGAGCGCAGGGTGGGCAGCACCCGTGCGGGGTAGGGGGAGACCAAGATCAAAAGCGAACTGGAAACCGGTTCTTCGAGGGTCTTGAGCAGGGCATTGCCACTTTCGGCGTTCATATTTTCGGCGTGTTCAATGACAAAGATCTGTACCGCTGATTGCAGGGGGGGCAGGGTGACCTGTTCGATCAGCTTTTTGATTTGGGCCAATTTGAGAATGGGGGATTTGGCCTCGGGGGCCGTGCGCACAAAGTGCAAATCCGGCCAGCTCTCGTGGGCCACCGAGAGGCAAGTGGAACAGCTGCCACAGCCTCCATTTGGGCAAAACAGGCTTTGGGCCAGGGCCGTGATCAGCGGGGCGGCGACCACTGGCTGGCTTTTGAGTAAATAGGCGTGGGACAGTCGCTGAGACTGCAGCACCTGTTGAAAAAAGCCCACAGCCAAAGGTTGGCTGGGCTTCAAAGCAGAGAGCACCTGTGATTCTGTCATCAGGTGCCCTCGCTCAAAACCAAGTGAAAGACGCAGCTAATCAGGAGTTGTACTGCCAAAACTTGAGCCCTGCGGATTTGCTTGCAAAGCAGATCAGCTGGTGGCGACCATCTTTGCGGGCCAGGTTCAGGCGTTTGTCGGCCAATTGAATCAAGCCGCGGGCCGAGGTGGTCTCGGAGGTGCTGCACATGCCTACCACGACTTGCAGCAGGGGGTTGATGCGCACCAGGGCTTTGATACAGCGGCCAAAGACGTCAACAGCGGCTTCGGGGGGGGTATTGGGGAAATAAAACAGGATTTCAAAATTGTCCCAGCGCACGACCCAGTCCGTTTGACGGAGCAGGTTGCGCAGGGTTTTGCCAGCCATTGAGAGCAATTGGTTTTGTTCTTCGAGCGGCAACATGCGCACCATGGCGGCCAGGTCATCCATGCCCATGACCGCGACCACACCAATTTCTTTGGAGCGGCTCAGGCGCTCGCTCTCTTCGCGAAAGCGCTCGTTGAAATACGAGCGTTTCCAGAGGCCCGTCATTTTATCGCTGCTGGTGCGTTTTTCGACTTCGTCTTGCATTTCGGTGGCAAAACGGGCCAAGGTAAACTGGGGCAAGAGCACCTGGATATATTGCTCGGCCATTTGCTGCGAGACATCTTCTTTGAGTTGGACCAGCATCAGCCCCAGCATTTGGGTGCCAAGTTTGACCGACATACTGTAACAATTTTCAAGATTGGGAATCGGCTGAAGCGCGTCGCTTTGGACCACGTCACCGCGTTTGAGCGATTGCACGTATTCAGAAAAAATGCTCTCAGCATCGGGGGTGAGATAAATGGCATCGTTGGTTTGGGTCCAATAGGTGGCCATTTCAATTTCGGGGACATTGACCGAATACAAATCGGAAATTTGTGCGGCGTTGTTTTTCCAGTCTGTGGTCAGGTGCAGCTTCGAGGAAATGCTAAAGAGGCGTTCCTTGTCAGCTTTTGTGAGTTTTGACATGCGACATCTATTCTCCAGCTCTAGGGGTTACGGGTGGGATCAGGATTCCAACAGCGGGGTCAGCAGACGAATGGTTTCTTTCATCTCAATCCTCAACAAACCCAGATTGATATTACTCCGGGCCATAACGGCCAGAATAAACAGGGAGGAAACCGACATGATCAGCTTTTCGTCACCCTGGCGCTCGATGATCAGCTGTTGAATGCTTTCACCTTTAAGACCTGTCTTGGTACTGCGTTCGAAAGAGTGAATGGCGCGGGCGAACAGAGAGGCCAATTCCTCAGCGTTGTTCATTTCCGTAGATTCTTCTTTGGCAATCAGCAAACCATCGCGATCGACGACCACGCAGGCTTGCACGCCGTCCACGGATTTCAGATTATTCAAAATTTTGGTAATGGCCTGTAACATTCGAATGCCTCACCGGTTTAAGTCTTAATTAATATTAACTGAAGAGCTTGTAGGTATCAACAGCCAGAGTCACAAAAGAGGGTTATTTTCTTTTATTTTCCGACACAGAAGCGATGAAAGACCCGATCGATCACCTCATCATGCACCGCTGCACCGATCATTTCACCAAAAGCCACGATTGCCTCTTTTAAATCTATCGCGATAAAATCTGCGGGCAAGCCGCTTTGTAAGGTCTCTCTGGCTTTGCCCAAAGCGGCCTGAGAACGCGCCAGACACAGTCTGTGACGCTCATTGATGGTCACCTTAAAGTCCAGGGGCTGGTTTTTTAAAATTTCCTCTTTGAGCAATTCTTCCAGGTCCTCCAAGCCTTGTTTGGTCAAGGCAGCGACCTGGGCCTGGGGCAGATCAAATTCAGGGGGCAAAGTCGGGGGGGCGGTGACCTGATCGATTTTGTTCCAGACCACCACGGTCTTTTTCTGGGATTGGGTTTGCAGCAATTCCCGGTCGTAGTCGGTGAGTCCCACTGTGGCATCGAGAATCAACAAGACGAGATCGGCGCTTTCGAGGGCTTTGAGACTGCGCTCAATGCCTATCTGCTCAATTTTATCCCCGGTCTGGCGCAAGCCAGCGGTGTCGACCAGGCGCACAGGAATGCCCCCGAGCGAATAATCGTCTTCGACGGTATCGCGGGTGGTGCCGGGAATTTCACTCACAATCGCACGTTCGTAACGCAAAAGGCCATTTAACAAGGTCGATTTGCCCACATTCGGTTGGCCGATCAGGGCCAATTGCAGCCCCTCTTTCCAGATGCGCCCGGCCTGATGGGTGGCCAAAAGGGCTTCGGCCTGGGTCAGCGAGGTTTCAATCGCGTGGGAAAGTTCATCTTCGGGCACCGGGTCGACCTCATCGGGGAAGTCGATATTCGCCTCGATGGCGGCCAGGGCTTCCATTAACCGTTCGCGCAAGACCCGAATCGGGCCCGAGAGCTGCCCTTCGAGCTGGTGTGAGGCTTGAAACAGGGCTGGGTCGCTGCGGCTGTGGATCAGATCCATGATCGCTTCGGCCTGGGTCAGATCGAGTTTGCCATTGAGAAAGGCCCGCTGCGAAAACTCGCCGGGACTGGCGGGACGGGCCCCGCTCTGCAAACAGAGGTTGAGCACTGTGCGCAACAGATGTACACCGCCGTGGCAGTGAAACTCGATCACGTCTTCGCCGGTAAAACTATGCGGGGCCTGCATATACAAAAGCAGGGCCTGATCCAGCGGTTGCCCAGATTCTGGGTGGCGGATCAGGCCCAAATGGGCGCGGTGACTCTGCGGTGTTGCGACCCCTGCAAACAGACCCTGGGCAATGGCCAGGGCCTGGGGGCCACTTAAGCGAACAATCCCAATTGCGCCCGCCCCAACAGGGGTAGAGATGGCGGCAATGGTATCGTCGAGCATCGCCCTTAATTGTTGTTGCTGTTGTAATACCGGCTGTGACGGTTATAGCGGTAGCGATTGCCACCACCACCGCCACTGTTGCCAGTGCGGGCAGGACGCTCAGCATAATCTGCGCGTTTGAGCGAGATCACGACCCGGCGGTTGGGTTCAACCCCGACGCTGGAGGAAGACAATTCAGGGAAGGGTTTGATCGCTTCGTGAATGATCTTGCGGTCGCGGGCATCCATCGGCTTGAGGGTGACACGGCGGCGGCGGCGCAGCACGCGGTCGGCCAATTGCTCGGCAATTTTGACCAGGTATTCTTTGTGGCGCTCGCGGTAATTGGCCACGTCCAGCACCAGATTGGTGTCTTTGGAGTTGACGATCAATTGCAGCATATACTGCAGGGCGTCGAGGGTTTGACCCTGACGGCCAATCAAGACCCCGGCGTCGTCGCTGAGGATGTTGATATATATCGTGCGGTCGCTGCGTTTGTATTCGAGTTCGAGCTGGGCATCAATTTCCAAGGCATCGAGCATTTTTTTCAGGGATTCGCGGGCCAGGCCCACTTCATCTGGATTTTTGAGCCAAACACGCACAACTGCGGGTTTGGGATCCATGTCTTCGTCTCCTGGTTCGCCGGCTTCAAGCACTTCGTACTCGATCGAATCAGAGTCCACTTCTAACTCTTCCAGCGCATACTGAAGAGCCTCATCAACGGTTTCACCCTCTTTTTCAATTGCATCCAATTGCATGGCATCTACCTCAAAGGAATTTTATTTGCGTTTCTTTTTTTTGGCGCTTTTTTTGACTTTGTACTTATTGCCTGCGACAGCAGACAATGTTTCGCCTTTGTCATCATTTTCAACGTCTTCTTCGGCTTTGTCCAGAGCGGCGACAGGAGCGCCACCGGCGGCCACCAATTTGGCTTCACGGGACGCACTTTGGGCGTTTAAGAAGCCGTATTGGGCGATGGTGATCACATTGGAGATCACCAGATAGACAAAGACACCCGAAGGCACGGGGAAAAACAAAAACATGGCAGTAATAATCACTGGCATGGCCGCCATCGAGCGCTGCATGGCGGCTTGCTGGGGATCTTCGGGCACCCCCGGTGGGGTCATGATTCTTTGCTGGTACCAAGTCGTAATCCCGAACATGGCGACCATAAAGAGATTGTCAAAATACGGGCTATTGCCGTGCATCACGCCAATTTTGGCCAAGTCGTCCATGAATAAAAACGACTTGTGCCCGCTGCTTTCGAGCATTTTTTTGAACTGTGGACCAATCAAAGAGGCATAAAGCGCAATCAAAAAGGGCATCTGGATCAACATCGGCAGACATCCGCCGAGGGGGTTGACCTTGTTTTCCCGGTAGAGCATCATCATCTGTTTGTTCAGCTCTTCGGGTTTGCCGCGATAGCGCTCCTGAATCTTTTTCAGCTTGGGCTGAATTTTCTGCATCGCTTTCATTGAATAATAGGACTGCACCGTCAAAGGCATCAGTACCATTTTAATGATCACGGTCAGCAGCACAATCGCCCAGCCGTAGTTGCCGGTAATGGAATAACAGGTTTCCACGATGGGCAACATCATTTTTGCTACGAGAAAATCAATCGGGTTCATTCGGTTTTCCTAATATCTAGATCTCGGACTGACACCTGTGGGGCCGCTTGTTTACTGGGTCTGCCGGATTTACGGGATCATAGCCCCCGGGGTGAAAGGGGTGACATTTTCCCAAACGTTTGAGACTGAGCCAACTTCCTTTGAGGGAACCATGGGTTTGCAGGGCCTCAACGGCATACTGCGAACAACTGGGATAAAAACGGCAAACAGGCGGACGCAGGGGACGGGTCCACTGGTAAATTTTAATCAGACGCACAAGCAGGCGTACCAGCATCTTTGCTTGAATACACTCCAGCCTCGCCCAAAAGGCGTTTGATCTGAATTTGAATTTCATCAAAACTGGCGTTGAGAATGGCGTCTTGAGCGACAAACAGCAAAAACACCCCCCGGTTGACCTGGGGGTAAAAAACACGATAAGCGGAACGCAGCCGCCGTTTGATGCGATTGCGTTCCGTGGCTTTTTTGCTGATGCGCTTGCTGACGGTAAACCCGACTAACCTGCGTTCATCTGGTGCAGGAGCCACGATGAGACGAAGAAGCCGTGAGCGCAAAGACCTTCCCGCTTTTTGCAGGTGAGAAAAATCATTGCGCCGACAGAGGCGTTCTTCACGAGGCAACACCGTTGCGCTCCCGAATCAGGCTAAGCAGCCAGCCGTTTCCTGCCCTTGCGACGACGAGCACTCAGTACACGACGTCCACCAACAGTACTCATTCTGACGCGAAACCCGTGTGTTTTATTCCGTTTCCGTTTGTTTGGCTGAAATGTACGCTTCACAGTTCGCTGGTCCTTCCGAAAAAATCTTTAAGCTTTTTAAAAAATAGGGGGAAGAGAGACCCATTAAGAGGGACTTTCCTCAATAATATGCAGATACCTGGGGCGTAAGAGGATTTCCTGGCTAGGGCCGGTTATCTCGTTGCGGGGGCGCGGATCTCCGGATGGAGAAAGGGCCCAACTATACGCGGAGTAAAAATCTGCGGAAGCAGGTTTCTAACATACAGCTAACAGTCTAACATACTTGCAAAAGGATCCATATTACTTCGCTTTGATTGCTTTGCAAACAGAGGGTTAAAGCCTGTGCCTGTCAGAAAAATTAGCCAAAAAATAAACTGGGGATAATCCTTTTTGCCTCAAAAAAACCCGATTAAGTGCCTGGGTATTGCCAGCCGTGGGCCATCAGGGCGGCGACAAAGACAATGGCAACAGTGAGACCGGCTTCGATTCGGCTGAGCAGGGCATAGCGTTGTAGCAGCGCCACTGAGGGCTGCCAGGGCTGTTTGGCAGACTGAATGCGGGCCTTGATCAAGCTGATCATCGGCGGCAATTCCAGGCCAAAGATCAGGCCAAAGAGCGCCATTTTGACCCAGAAGACCCCGTAGATCAGGTACCAGAGCATGGGTTTTTCGAGCCCGCCCAAGAGCCGCCAGAGGCCGCTGCCAATCCAAAACAGGGCTGCCAAGCCCCAGAGATTGTCCCCCAAGAAGAGCCGGGCCTGCCACTGGGGGTTGTCGGGGTCTTTGGCCAATTCAGAAAATGCCACCGCCCGCAAGACGATGCCTCCCAGACCTAAGGCCAGGCTGAGCAGGTGCAGGGCGCTGGCCAAAGCGGGCCAGAATGTCATGGTTTTTACCTCTGTTGTGATCTGGATTGAAGGAAAGCATATGCAACAAGTTGCATAATGTTATACTGATTGTATATGCAACAAGTTGCATAAGTCAAGCCTCGGTTTTGCAAGGAGAACAGTATGTCTTTGTCCCACGCCCTTTTGGCCGCCCTCAGCCAGCAAAGCGCCACGGGTTATGAATTGGCCCAGCATTTTGACGGCTCTCTGGGCCATTTCTGGAAAGCCAGCCACCAGCAAATTTACAGGGATTTGGCCAAACTCGAAGCCCAAGGCCTGGTGCAGCACGAGGTTCAGCCCCAGCTTGGCAAACCCGAACGCAAGCTTTACCAAATCACCCCCCTGGGGCTGAGTGAACTCCAGCGCTGGATTGCCTCTCCCTTAGACCCGCCCCCAATCCGCGATGGCCTTTTGGTCAAGCTCTATGCAGGCAATTGCGTTGAACCTGCCGTCCTGCTGGCTGAATTGGCCCAACAGCGCGCCCAACACGCAGCCCGTCTGGCGGTCTATCTGGCGATTGAAGGCCAGTATTTTGCCGACCCCGCCAGCTTGGCTTATGCCCAGCGCCTGATCTGGCTGACCCTGCAATCGGGTCTGATGTACGAGCAGCAGTGGCTGGCTTGGTGTGATTTGGCCATGCGGGAGATCGGTTCTGGCTCCTGACACCTGCTCCGATGTACAAGCATTACTGCTTTTAAATTCCCGCTGTGTTAAACTCTCGAAAAAAGCCGCTCTTGCCGGGTATAATCAAAATATGCAACGCCAAAGCTCCAATGCCAGCTCTAAATCTTCTTGCGCCAACGACTGGGCAGCGCCCGAGCTGCGCAAATTTGTGCGCTTTCATTCCCGGCGTTTGCCCGATCACCACCGCCACCGCTTGGAAGTGCATGCGCGGGCCCTGGCTCCCCATTTGCCCCATGCCTATTTGGTCCAAGAACTCAGCCATTTGATCCAGCAATTCTCCGACGAGGAAAAATACCTCAGCCCTGAGCTGCGCCGCCAATTTGACCCGCTCTCGGAGATCAGCCGCCGGGTCTTTGTGCGGGAGATCAAGCGCCTGATGGAAATGAGCCCTGCCGAGCGCGAGGCCTATCTCGATGCCACTGAGAGCTTTCGCGGCGAACATGGCCTGGGCGATTGTGGCCCGGTGCAGCGCCAGGCCTTGCAGGTGCTGGGTCTGCAATACCCCTGCAGCCTCAACGAGATCAAACAGGCCTACCGCCGCCAAGCCAAACAGTTTCATCCCGACCAGGGCGGGCAGGCCGAGCGCTTCTTGCATTTGCAGCAGGCCTATTTAACCGCGATCAAGAGCCACCGGGTGGTTTAAAAAGTTCAACTGAATCATCATTCAAGACGCCACTTTAAAAGCCAGGCGAGCATGCCCGAACGCTTTCCCAAAAGAAGCAAAGGTTCTGCTTACTGCGACTTCTGCGGCAGGGGCCCATATCTTTCCCGGTACTGCTCTTCGTAAGTACGCTCGATTTTTTTGCGGATCTCTTCCCGATTTCTTTGACTGACCGGCGAAAACATCTGCCAGAGCACGGCAAACAGCAAAAAGCCGATCCCTCCCAGGAGCAAATAGGTGCGGTATTTGGCCGGCAGGGGCTCGGTCCAGACATTTTTTTTGACCTGCAAAGACGTTGGCTTGCCCGCTTTGAGGGCCAAGAGGTCTGCTTGCAGGGCCAGTGCATCCGTGTAGCGGTGTTGCCAATCGGGGGCGATCATTTTTTCGAGTACGTCGGCAAAGGCCTCAGGGAGCTGAACCCAGGGCCGGAAGAGCAAGCTTAAGCCGTTGTTTTCCAGTTCTTCGGGGGATTTGCGCGTCAGGGCATAGATCAGGGTCACCCCCAGACTGTAGATGTCCGTGGCCGGATAGGCCCGCCCCTGGAATTGCTCGGGGGCCATATAGCCAAAGGTGCCCACCACGGTCGAACCGCCCTTTGGGCCCTGTGTGAGTGTGTCGCGCACAGCGCCAAAGTCAATCAAAAAGGGCCTGTCTTTTGCGTCCAAGATCAGATTCCCCGGTTTGATATCCCTGTGAATCAAAGGCGGAGAAAAGCCCTGCAAATAGACCAAAATCTCAGTCACTGAAAGGGCCAAATCCAGGGCCTGGGCGGGCGTCAAATTGCCCTTTTTTTCCAGGCGCTGATCCAAAGACTGGCCGGGAATATACCCCTGCACCAAACACAGGCTTTGATCTTGCTGGATATATTCAACAAAAGGCGGCACCTGGGGATGAGAAAGGCCTTGCAGCACCTTGGCCTCGCGCTCAAAGAGTTCGAGGCTTTTCCAGTCTTTTAAGCGATCCCAGGCCAAGACTTTGACCACACAGGGCAAGCCGTCACTTTGACGCCGGGCCAGATAGCTGCTGCCAAAGCCCCCACTGCCCAGCAATGATTCAATCTGGTAGTTAGGCAAGCTCGGCGAGTTTGAGTTGGCATTCATCGGAGAATTATAACAGGCCCCCGAGCGGAGTCGAAAGGCCGTCCCAAAAGTGTGCAGACACTGCCCACCAGCAGCGCGGCCCCGGCCTGCACAGCCACCACAGCGTAGCCGGTCGGCAAGTCCCAAAAATACGAGGCGGTCAAAGCGCCCAGATTCAAGAGCAGCCCCAGGCCCCAGGCCACCCAGAGCGTGTGTTTGACGCGCAAATAGAGCGCGATCAGGGCTGGGCCAATCAAGAGCACAAAGACCACCAGCACCCCGGCCAATTTCACCGAGCTGGTCACGGTGGCGGCAAAGCTCAAAAAGAAAATGCCCTCGCGCAGCGGGCCTTCCAGCTTGCGTGTCAGGACCAAAACCGTGCCCAGGGCGGCATAGATCAGGGCGGTTTTGCCAATTTCTGCCAGGGGTGTAAACAGGATATCGTAGGCCATCAGGTTTTGAATCTCTTCCATGCCGTGGGGAGATTTGGCCAAGAGCAAAAACACCCCGGCGATGCCCAGGGCGTACATCAGGCCAATCAAGGGCTCGGCCTGTGAGCCGCCTTTGCGCGAGAGCAAGCCAATCAGGCCGCCGCCGAGCAGGGCAAAGGCCAGCGAAACCGGATAGAGGTGCTGGCCCTCCCAGAGCAAGAGGCAGAGAGCACTGCCAAAAGCGGCCCATTGGCCAATCGCCAGATCGGTAAAAATAATCCCCCGGCGGATGATCTCCAGGCCAAAAAAGGAGTGAATGCCCAAGAGCACCAGCGAGACGGCAAAGGCGGGCCAGAGCAGCTCGATCATCGGCTCAGCCGGGCCACCAGGCTGTCAAAGAGCGAGAAGAGATCTTTGGCCTCAGGCACCGCGCCCACGTCGTGGGGCAGGGTGATCAGCGGAACACCACTTTTTTCCGAGACAAAACGCGAAGGGGTTTCGGGGTTGTATACCCCGCGCAGATTGAGCGAGACCCCCGCTTTTTTTGCCAGGGTGACGGTTTCTGCCGTGTGGGCGGGGCTGGGGGGAATGCCCGGCAAGGGCTCGACGGTGCCGACCAGAATCAGGCCATAGCGCTGCATCAGATAATCGTGCAGGCGGTGGTATTCCAGCACTTTTTTGCCTTTGAGTTTTTTCAGTTGCGCATCCCAGCCCTTGAGCTTGGCTTGCCAGCGCTGGTTAAATTGGGCCTGGTTGCTGCGAAAGTCGCTGCAGTCGCCCGGCTCCAATTGGCAGAGTTTTTCAGCCACACTTTTGGCCAGGGGCGGCACCAAATGGGGATCGGTAATAAAGTGGGGGTTTCCCTGGGGATGCACGTCGCCTTGGGCGCGCGAGACATTTTGGGGCTTTTGAATCAATTGAACAGAATTGGAGAGTTCCAAAAAGCCGGGCTGGCCGGGTTGGACTTTGGCATTGTTGGCCTGGCGCAGCAAAGGGGGCAGCCAGCCGATTTCCAATTGTGCGCCGTTGATCACCAATAATTCAGCTTTGCGCAGCTTGGCAATCAACGAGGGGCGGGCCACCACAAAATGGGGGTCCCAATCGCCCCGCGCCAGCGCATTCACCTGCACCTTGTCTTTGCCAACTTCTTTGACCAGCTCAGCAATATATGGATAGGTGGTCACCACTTCCACTTTGGCCCAGGCCGGAGCGGTCAACAGGGCGAGTGCCAGTAGCGGGCTCCAAAGAGCGGCTTTAAACAGCTTTAATTGCATATGTCCATCCTAAAATTGATGGGCGCCATGGGCACCCATGGCCAGATTTAAATTCAAAAAGACCGATTGAACCGGCGTTTGCACCCCATCCGCAAAGCGAGTGAGATCGTAATTGTATTCCAGCCGCAGCCGGGAAAACTCGCTGGGGTGGTATTCCACCATCGCAGTATACCTGGGCAGCAAAGTCGCTCCGGGCTTGAGTTGGGCATTTTCCCAACTGTCGTTGCGGGTAACCAGATCCAGACGCAGACCTGTGCGCCATTGCCAATCAAAGCGCCAGACCAGTTCAGAATACAGCCCCGACTGCTCTTTGGCCAGGGGAACGCGGCCCGTGGCATCGTAGCGGCTGCCATCGAGTGAACGGTGCAAAAATTCGCTTTGCCAGCTCAATTCGCGGTAGGAGTCAATCAGCCAGCGCAGGCTCAAATCCGCCCCCAAGAGGCGGGTGCCGCCGGCAAAGGCCCCAATCGGCGTGGGGACCAGTTGATGCACATGGGCATCTGTTGCCACTTCGGCACTGCCACTGTGCCGGGTTCCGCCCTGGGCGTAAGACAGGCCTCCCAACAGCACCAGATCGTCGCTCAGATCCAGTGAGGTCTTGGCATAAGCCACAGCCAGATTGGGCAATTCCACCGCTTTTAATTGCTGATCGCCCACGCTAAAGCCTGTCGTGCCAAAGCTTTCGGCATTGCTGCCTTGCAAAACCTCCAGGCCCAGATTGAGGAAAAAATCTGTGGGGGCCAGCCAACTGACCTGGGCCCCAATTTCGTTCAGGGCCTCGCCGCCCAAAAAGTCCTCATAGACCATCGGGAGCAAGTTAAAATTCCAGAAATGGGCGTGTTGGTTGTTGATACGGCCAAAATGGCTGAGAAATTTACCCGCTTTGACCTGAAAATTGCCGGGCAGGCCGCGTGAGGTGAAATAGGCCTCTTCGATTTCAAACTCTGAGGGGGAGAGATGAAAGGTGGCAAAGACATCAAAAAAGGGATCCGCTGGGGCCTGCAGGGTGAGTTCGGCATAGTTTAAATTAAAGCCATTGTGGGCATTTAAGCTGTGGCCGTGGCCACTGCTGCTGCCCTGCAATTTGAGTGGCGATTGCAGCGCTTCAAAACCCTCATTGCTGAGATTGCGCAGCCCGCCTGAGAGATCCAGAATCAGCGAGATATCTGGTACAAAGTTTTGCTGGCTAAAAGGGGAATTAAAGGGGTTGGATTGGGTTGTGTCATCGACCAGCGGGGGCGCTTCACTGGCGCTGACCTCAGCGGGGGTGAGCACCTCTTCTTCAGTGCTTTCAGGCTCTTGTAGCTCTGGTGGCTCTGTTGGCGCTGGTGGAGGAGAGCTTTGAGCCTCACTTTGGGCCTCACTTTGGGCCAAACTTGGAGCGGCCCAGAGCACACACAGCCAAAGCGAACACAGCCAAACCCCCACGCCCAGGCTGAAGCGTCTCTGAATGTGCTGCTTCAATGGCTGTGCCCTGCTTCTTCGTGGTGGTCATCGTTTTCCAGTTTGAGCGAGACCAAGGCCGAAGCGGCCGGGTATTGAAAGCCGTCTTTGACGTCTTTGAGCAGACGTACAGGGCTGGTTTCGGCACTGCCTTCGTCGGCACTTTTTTGGCGGGGAAATTGAAAACTGCCTTGACCCGGAGCTTGATTGACTTCGCTGCCTGCGTCAAAGAGTTCGAGTTGGGCGCTGAGGTCGCCTGAGAGGGGTTCGTTTTTGCTATCAAAGAGGGTCAAACTGCCATTGGCTGGCGCCAGCAGCAGATCGTTGCTCTCGGCCAGCATCGTGGCAAAGCTCAGTTTTTGGCCTGCTTTGGCTTTAAAATTAAACGTCACTTTTTGGCCGGGGGCCAGGGTTTCACTCCAGACCCCAGCCAGTGCTGTGGGGGTTTGGCTGCTCAGGCTTTTTTGCAGTGGGCCAGTCTCGCCACTTTCGGCCAGGCGCTGCAATTCTGCGCTGGCATTTTTGCCGATTTCGAACAGCGAAGGCTGGGCAGAAACTTGCCATACCCCTTGAGAAAAAGCTGTTTTTAAGGCGGTTTGGCTTGAGCGATTTTCCAGTGTCAGGGTAAAGGTGACCTCAAAATTGGCATCATGGGCCGTGCTGGGTTGCACTTTGACGGGATTGTCCTGGCTGCAACCGTTAAAACCCAGGCTGAAGAGACAGAGTCCAAGACTGATTTGTTTGAGCGACATGATTTTGGATGACATATATTGGGCTTCCCTCTGCGGCTTAAATTAGAACGGATCATTTGATAGATCACGTTGGTAGATCTCTTGTGAATTACTTGCAAATCATTTGCAAATTCTGAATGAGCTCTATTAGTAACATGGCGCAGTATCCCCCTGCAATAGTGTGGATTGATCGGGTGTTTGAATTTTTCTCAAAAAACCGTATTACAATTGGTTTGAATTAAATCCCCTCAGACTGCGGCTCTGTATTTGTCCTCTGCATAGCTGTGCGCGGTCTGGACCTGAACAGATTTGAGAATATATCCCAAAAAAAGCCGGGAAAGCAGACCCAAAGCGGGTAAGGATCCCCTGGACGGTTTGTATTTGGCTTGAGATCTGTAGTAAGATTGTAGTTGAACAACCCTTTGTAATAGACAGGTATTGAACTTTTAGGTAGGAGTGTCATTTAAGCCATGGCGGTTACCCGAATCCAGCGGAACAGTACGAATCCACAGACCACTGAGACCAATGCCAGGGACCATACAACGTCCAAAACGGCTGGCAACCCGGATGCAACCCCTGCCAAAACGCAGTTTGACAATCCCGTTGCCAAGAATGAACTGGTCAAAGGCAATCAGGGTGGCTCTCAGGCCTCTACTCCCCATGGCCAGACCAATGTTTACAACAGTGAACAAGCCACCCGCCATC
Organism: Candidatus Sericytochromatia bacterium; assembly: GCA_044356335.1. Lineage (GTDB taxonomy): Bacteria > Cyanobacteriota > Sericytochromatia > UBA7694 > UBA7694. The sequence continues at coordinate 2,482 of JBIKWL010000055.1, read as the reverse complement.
AATTGGACGTCAAACCCCCTGGGGAAGAGTCCGCCCAGTTCAAAGGCGATAATTACAATCCCTCCTCTTCGATTACCCGCAACAAAGAGACCGATACCAACGAAAAAGATGATCGCGACCACAAAGTCAAACGCAAAGGTGAGCGCGACAGCGACGAAGAAGATGCTGATGGCGAAGGCGGCGGAGAGCGCAAGCGCCGCCGTCCCCGTCAACCCGGAGCCAAACGCGCGGGTGGTGGCGGCTCGATCCCCGGTGGGGGTGGCGGTGTGCCCGCCATTGCCGGTGGCGGTGGGGGCGTTCCCTCTTTGGCCTCGGCCTCGGCTTCCGATGGCCGCCGTGTGAATATGGGCTCCTTAAAAGGGGCCACCGTTCTCGATGGACAGTCTCAGGACTTGTTCCAGCCCAGCATATCCAACCAATCGACAGCCGCCAAAACCCAAGAGCGCAGCATTCGCGAACAGATTTCGATGTACAGCTTGGGGGCTGTGGGTGCAGCCGTGTTTACCGCCGTTGCAGCCAATGCCGATCCCAATGGCGACAATGGTATGGGTCCCAATATGCAAAAAGTCTTGCTCAATCAGTCGATTGAAGCCATGGCTGAGGCCCCAGATATTCTCTCGGTTCAGTTCCGCGAAATTGTGCGTGAAATTGTCCAAGGCACCCTGCAAGCGTCCAAAGAAAATGATATCCAGACCCAGGCTGCGATCAAAATGTTGGTCACCAGTCTGATGGCTGTTTCGCCCCACGACGATGATCCCAAGATGATGTGTGAAGCCCTCAAGGTCATTTCTTCGGAAATTCTCTACGGCAAGCTCAACATGGGTTATTCGATGAAATTGGCGGCTTATGCCCTCGGTGGCGCGCTGTTCATGCTTTCGATCTATTACAAGAATTACCAAAAGCGCATCGACTATACCAAACAGCTTGAGCAAAAACTCAAATATGCTTGCAATGACGGCATTTGGGAAGCCACCGGCGAAGTCACAGGCTTCTCCGAAGAGCATGCCCGCGCCAATACAGATCGCTTTGTGGCGGGCCGTATTGAAGAGGAAAAAGAGTTCCAGCGCAATATGTTCAAGGGCATTATCCTCATGCCTCTCAAGAAAATGGAAAACGTGCCTTTGGTACGTAAAATTCTCTCCAGATTCCAGAAGGGGAGTATCTAAACTGTGGCCGAGCTGTCCGAAGATCCCTCCTTGGAGCAACCCCAGGGCGCATCTGTTGCCACTGTGCAGCTCGAAGGTGAAGTCCGTGTTAAAACGAGCATGTCGATGCTCTTTTCAGATATTCTCAGCCAGGAACTCTCTGCTGCGATTGCCTCTCCTGATTCGGTGGGGGTTTTGCAAAAATACCTGCGCAACAAGCCCTTGGACCAGCTCAACCCGGCAGAATTGCGCCCCTTTCTTGAGAATATGCCGGATTCGATCGCCCAGATTCTCAAAGAGGCCGTTTTTTGCAGCGGTGCCGCTGTCAAACGCATTCACTGTGAGTATCCGCTCAAGGTCGGTGATCGCTTTATTTTTAGAGGTTCGGGTCTGATGGCCGATTTGGAATTACTCGATGGCCGTGTGGTTTCCATCAAACCCCTGAAAAAGCGTTAAATCCGCCTATGAATCAGTCCTCTTTGCCACTGCAGCAGCAAGAGTCGGCCCTGCAGGCTGAGGCCTTGCCGCCAGAAAGCCAATCAATTCAGCAATTGGTTCAACTGCTCAAGTCGGAAGATCTCGAGCAGTTGAATGATGCCGTGCAAATGCTCTTGGAGCGGGGGACCGCAGCAACACCGATCCTGATCGAATACCTGGCTGCGGTGGATGAAGAGATTCGCAAAAATGTGGCCTGGGTTTTGGGCTATTTGCGCGATCCGCAGTCAATCGAAGCGCTCTTTCGTTCACTTTTACAGGAATCCAGTCTGGATGTGCGTCTCAGTGCTGCTTGGGCCTTGCGCAATTTTTCACCTTCGGAAATTTACCCTTATGTCTTTACCAAGCTCGCGCCGCCGCGCAGTCTTGAAGACGTGGTCTATTATCTCGAAAGCAAGAGCTGGAAAGCCCGTTGGTATTGCTCTGTCTTGCTCTCCAAACAAAAAATTGAGAGCTGTCTGCCCCATCTGATCAGATTGGCTGAGAGTGATGAAAACGTGGTCGTGCGCTGCAGTGCCATTTTGACCCTCGCCAGCTATCCTGGCAGCGAAAGTGCAGATTGCCTCTGTCAGTTAGTGGGAGATTTCAACGACTTTGTAAAAATTGAAGCGGCTTCCGTTTTGGCGCTTAAAAATTACCAGCCCGCTTTGCCCTATCTGCTCAAACAGCTCAAGGCTTTTAATGAAAACGTGCGTGTGAGTGTGATTGCCGCTTTGGGTGCTTTGGGCGACAGCAGTGTAATTGCCCCCCTGTGTCAGGCCTTGCAGGATCCGGTGGATCTGGTCAGGGTCAATGCCGCTATGGCTTTGCTGGATATTGCCCTGCGTTTGCGCCGTCCCCAC
>JBIKWL010000054.1:0-35949 GCA_044356335.1 Candidatus Sericytochromatia bacterium | reverse complement strand
TGCTTTTTCTGAAAAAACAGATCTCTTTAAAACAGTGTATCGGCATCTAAACATAAAAACGTGTCTGTTGGTTGGTTCTGCTGATATTATTGAGCTGTTTGAATCATTTTTAAAAGGCCAAACAGAGAGTTTTTTTCTCTTCCCACTGCAAAGTCAAGAAATGCTAGCTTGGATTCATCACCGCCTCTTTGATGCGAACTTTGAAGGAGAGCTGATTAACCTTCAATTCTTTGATTGTTTACAGATTTTGGCGCTGTCAAATCAGGTTCGTCAAATTGAATGTTATGATGCGTTTTTGGGGGAGGGGGGGTATATGTGGCTGGCCAATGGGCATGTTTTACACGTTACTTTTGGCCATCTTGAAGGGCCTGCGGCTTTGGCAAACTGGATTCGTTTGAAAGTGGGGCACGTCTTTGTCTATGAATCAAAAATACCTGAACAAATGACGATTAATCAGCCGGTCGCCCGGCTCTTGATGAGTATGGCTGTTACCTTAGATCAAGCCTCTCTGTTGCCCGACAAGCTGATACTCAGTAATGGCCGAGAATTATATCCTTCTCCACATAGCTTTGACATTCATTTGAGCGGGTGTTGATGATGAATCGTTTAACAAAGGCTTTGCAAGAGGCGATTGAAAGTCGTTATCTTTTAGCAGAACCTCTGAGTGGCGGGAGTTTTGGCTTGGTTTTTCGCGGCTTAGAGCGAGAGCAAAATATTCCCGTCGCCATAAAAATTTTTAATGCTCAAGCCGGGCGATTTCAGAATAGCCTGAATGAACTTCGTTTATTATTTCGTTTAAGACATCCACATGTTGTCAAAATTTTGGACCTTTTTTATCTTCAGAACAGTTACGCCCTGGTTTTTGAATATATGAATCAGGGGGATTTGCGCCAAAAAATGGAGGGCCAAGGTTGTTTTTCAGAAGTAGAAGCGCTTATGATTGTGAATCAAATTGCCACCGGTTTGGCGTATATTCATAGCAAGAAGATTGTTCATCACGATCTGAAACCCGAAAATATTCTTGTTCATCAAACTTCTTCCGAACTGATTTATAAACTCGCTGATTTTAATATTTCTAAAGTGAATAATGCTGGTGTTCTGTTGGCGAGTAATCAAGGCTCGCCCATTTATATGGCGCCAGAACAGTTTTATGATCGTTATGATCACAGAGCGGATCTCTATTCATTGGGCATTATTTTGTTTGAATTACTGACAGGACAACCCCCTTTTGAAGGCAGTCTGCAAGAGTTGATGCGGGCCCATATTCAAGCAGAGATTCCTTGGCATAACTATTCTATTTCGGAGCCACTTCAAGATTTGTTGAAAAATTTATTGGCCAAAAATCCCCAAGAGCGCCCCTCTGACAGCCAAACTCTGCTTGAAAAATTAGAGAAACTTTTACGTTATCAGGTTTCAATTGCCCAGCAAAGAGATGAAAAAAAACCTTTTTTAGACTGGGATGAGAAAAGAAGCGCATTTTATTTAGATTATCTAGATAGATCGTTGCATCCGTTGCTATTCTCTGAATTTACCGGGGTGAATCAAGATGTTTTGGCTTATCTTCAAGAACGCAATTATTTGCGTTTTCTTCAGGAAGAAAACCAATCCCCAAGCTCTTCCTGATCCCCACTCTCTGTGGCCAGGTATTTTTGATAAAAAGGAGTGGGTTTGTCCTGCTTTTTTTTGCTGTTCAATTGAGGGGGGGCGATCGGCTCTTCTTTGGGGGTGGGATCTAAGCGAATTTCCGACATGGGCGTCTTTAATATTGCGGGAGAGATCATCGCCATACACCTCACCAAATCTGAACGCAAGGACTTCATGTCAGCATATCTTTGAGAAGGATCTCGCCCCATAGCCTGAGAAATCACCGCACTCAGTTCTGGGGGAATATGGGGATTTCTTTCGTGCAATAGTAGCGGAATTTGACAAAAAATGGCGGTGACGAGTTCAGCTAAACTTTCGCATTCAAACGGCAGTCTTCCAGAAAACAGTTCGTACATCATTACCCCGAACGAGTAGATATCACAGAGAGCTGTGACATTTTTGCTGTTTTGCAATTGTTCGGGCGACATATAAGCCAGGGTCCCCAAAAATGAACCATCACTTGTGTTTGAGTTGTTTTCTGATTGTTTGGCAATCCCAAAATCCATTAATTTGGTCTGTTGGTCTGAGCTGATAAGTATATTTTGGGGCTTAATGTCGCGGTGGATAATATTTTTTCGATGTGCGTAGCTCAAGGCCTCCGCTGTTTGAATCAGGAGATCCAATAATTGTCTAAAACTGGGCTTCTGCTCTTCGATGTACTGGTCCAACGGCAATCCATCGACATATTCCAAAATCATCATATGTTGATCTTGAAAATGGAAACAATCAAAAACGGTAACAATATTGGGATGTGTTAATCCCTGCGCTATTTCCGCCTCTTGATAAAACCGTTGGATTAAGCCTTCTCGTTCGGCTGGTTTTAAATGCCCATCCAATTGTAATTGTTTGACTGCAACAGGTGTTTTCTGACTGACATCGATACCAAAATAGACAATTGCGTGCCCACCCGTGCCCAACCGCCGAGAAATTTTGTACTTGCCAGCTATCAGGTTCTCATTGTGCAAATTAGGCCCCTGTTCTTTTGCTGTCCTTACATACATCATCTTGGCTGCTTCCCATTTCTGGAAACCCTGAATATTGGGATTAAAGGCTGACAAGTTGATTATTTTCCGCTGCAAAAATTTTACGCATCTGAATGATCTTGTCCAGTTCAATGGCTTGTTCTGAAATCAGTTCTTGATTTGCTTCTGCTAAGCAGGGAGAGACCAATAACAGTTCTTTGTGGGTTTGGTTTATTTGTTCAAAGAGATTTTGCTGATTGCGATTTTCCGCTTGATAAGAGACGATTTGAATTCCCAAAAATTGCTGTTTTGTGGGATTGATTTGCGGCTGCAAAAGCGCAAATGCCCCTTTTAGGGTTTGTATACTGTCCATTCCCAATTCCAAGGCCAATAAATAATGGTTGACTTTATCAAAGGCCTTGCTAAAACCTGGATGGCTGAAGCTTGGGAGCGAGAGTAGAATTTGTTCTACTCCCTGTGCTGCTTGTGCCAATTGGCTCCCAAAATCGTCTTGGGCAGGATTGAGGTAGATCAGCTCCAACGAAGAGTCCGTGCGCGTTTTTTTATTTTCGTTGAGGTCTTTGAGATTGAGACGTGATGCGATTGGCCTTAAAGGCTCTGTCTCAACGACCAATGTTTTTACTCCTTTGCCTGTCCATGCCTCTGCAAGACCCAAAGCCAATGAATTAGAACCGTGATTACTGCCGTGGCTTAAAAGGCCCAAAACCGGGGCTTCCAGGGGGAGAATAACATTGGCCTGCCCAACGGAGGGTGTTAATTGTCTGCTCTGAGTTTGGACAGTGTTCTGAAGTTTTTGCATTTTTGTCCAGATCAAAAGCAAGCCCCCTCCCATCAATAGGACAATGGCTGAGAGCAGGATCAACAACACGACTGATGGATTCATCTCTTTACCTCATAATTTGGAGAAGTTCAGGCAGCTTTAGACATCTGTTTCTAAAATCTGAAGCCAGGGTTTTAGTGCTTGAAGCGTCTGTTCTGAAAGCAATTCTTGGCTTAGTTGAGGCAAGTTGCGATAGGTTTGAAAAACCATTTGCATATCAAAGCGTAAATTTCTGAAATAAGCGTATAACCATGCTTTTTTCTCGTTTACCGGATCGGCACTCTGTGAGAGCATGGACAAGCCCACCGTTTTGAGTAGCGTTTGCATGTCTTTTTTTAAATGTGTTTCAACGTCTGGCAAATTTTTCAGTTGTGGCCAGCTATTGAATACATAATCAACCCCTTTCTGAATTAATAGGGGCATTTTCTTCTCTAGCTCATGCCAATAGGCCAGCCGTTGTTCAGATAAAACCTGAAAAAAGGGACCAATACATTCCCATGTTTTGCTGTCCACCTCACTTTGTAACTGTTTGCGTAATTGGTTATAAGCAGACTCCATCGCCCCCGTCGGAAAGCCCAGATTGGCAAAAATAGCAAATATATAGTCAGCTTTCTGAGCCAGGGATAAATAATCCTGTTGTACCATTGCATTTGTCGCTGCTCGGTAGAGATAGGTCATATCTCTTTCGGCATTTGCTCGCGTATCTGAAGCCGAATTTAAACCTGGATACTCTGCAAAAAAAGCATTTAAAGCCTGATTTACCAATGCTTTTTCTTTTTTCTCTAGCAGGCGCATCAGTTCAAGGCGCTTGGGTAATTCTTCGTAATAATTGCGGAATAATTTGCTTTCTTCTGTGCTTAAGTGTCGGCCCTCAGCTACTTTGAGCATCTCTTTGAGATTTTCATTCATACCAACACCTCTTCTGATGTATTTTGATGCGTAAATGTTTTAAACGATTCAGCAAAGACCTCACAGGCGAGTTCAAAGGTCTGACAGGCTGATTGACAAGCCATGTCAATCTGTATGGGTGTGAGCAAGGTCTGATCTGCCAGTTCAATGAAGTTCAGCCAGCGCGTACGCAAATGTTCTCCATAACAGTTGTAATAGTGAAATTGGCATTGATCAGACAGTACAGGATGCTTTTGGAGTGCCCGTCGGATGACCTGGCCTCCCAATGTTGAGCCTTCCAATACATAAGCGGCTCCAAGGGCCTCATTTAAATTCATCAGATTCCAATCGGGACGATTCATTTGCAAGGTAACAGGGTTGACCCCTAAATCGACAAGATCTTCTTCGATCAAGGCTAATTTTGAACGTTCTTGCGCATATTGTAGTTTTGGCAGCTCTGATTCCAAAATACGGTTAACCACAGGCTCCACATGTAAGTGGAGTTGATAATGCCCTTGCATGAGGGCTTTAAATTCTGGCTGAGTCAGGCTCGGATCCAATATATGTTTTGAGTCGACAATTTCTTCAAGTCGTTCGTGCCAGGCAGAAGTTGCTTTTTTTAGGGCCTGCATTGCTGTCATTTTGCAAGACTGCCTCCCACTTGTTCATAAATAGCTTGGGGATTTTTACCTGAACGCACCAGATCGGGAACTTTTTTTAGGCGCTCGGGCAGGCCTGTTATAAACCAACTCACAGGCATTTGGTCTACATGCGTGTGCCCTGTCTGATAACAAACCAATTCTTGATCTGCAAAACGGCTAAAAAAAGCAGCTAAAATGCCTGTATATACATCATCATTTAAATTTTTTCCTGCATTCTCTTTTTCCTCTGCCTTGGAAAAAATAGCTGAAAAAGCTGGGTTAATAATTTTCACGGCAAAGAGACCCTGTTTAAATCCCTCTTCCCAGTCAATCTCCAGTTCACCCCAACCATGTCGGCTCCAGCAGTCTTTGAGCAATAGGGTAAACATCGACATCGGTAAGTCTTTGAATGGGCAATCATAGAATGTACTGATTTCTTTTTCCAGGCGACGGACCATATTTTCTCCCCAGGTGCGTCCACACGTTTCAAAGACGACGTGGTGAGCCTGTCCTGTTTCTTCGATTAAGGCCTTGCGAAACCCCAGCAGAAAGTCCTCACTCAGGCTAATCAGGCGTGTTCCAGAGGGATTATGCAAGACGCCATCGCGCACATCAAAAGAGAGGTAGTTCTCTCCAAAATAATTGCTTCTGAGTCTCATTCGCGGTTTTCTCCTTCTGGTACGATTTGAATGACGGCTTGTAAATAGGGTTTTAAAAGGTTATAACTAGCGGGTTCTAAGTGTTTTTGGCAGCGTTGATCAAGCCAGACATAGCTATCAGCAAGGCAATTATTGCCAAATTGAAATGCCACCAACATGGTTCGCAACCAGTGCAAGAGCTGATTTTCTAAAAACTGAGGGTCATCACGTAACATGGCTTGGCCACAATAGCGCAAGATTAAAAGCAGATCTCTGACTGTTTTTTCGCGTCCATCGACCCGTTTTTCGACCTTGGGATAGCGCTCAAAGATCAAATCTGCTGTTTCGTTGCAAATCTGTTCTTCCACCTTTTCGAGATCTTTCAGGACCGATAGACGTTGTTCGACCGAGCGCGAAAAATGAAGTAATGTCTCTTGGCTCTGTGTTTCGAGATAATTGTTTTCCGTGCTTTGCCAGATTTTTTCAAGGGTTGAACTCATGCTTTTGCTCCTTACCAGCGAATATCTTCAAAAAAATGATCGATGTCAGTTGCTTTTTCTGCTTCTAATGACAGAGTTGACGTAACTGAGTTCTTGTCTGTTTCTTGGCGCGAAATACCTTGCCAAGGCGTTTCTCGAAAAAAAGCGTCTACGGCCAAACGCATTCCCGAGCTATCAAGCGCTGAACGCGGCTCTGAATCCTGTCCTTCTTGGCGGCCTGGCAGCAAATTTTCACGATTGTGCCAATGTGTATTTTCAAAAAAGGACACGACAGAATTCTGAAGTGGCGTTGATGTGAATGAGGCTGGGGTTTCTTTCGGTTTTTCTTCTGCTTCCAGTACCGGTTCACCCAGCCAAGCTGTTTGCTGAAAAAAATGCCCCATACTCCGCAAAAGAGGTAAGCTATCCGGAACCTTTAGGAAGACCGGCTCGGTTTGGTTTCGCTCAACAGACGGGGTTGTCTGAATTTTGGGCAATAGCGAAGCCCATAAATCCAGGGCTTCGTTGAGTTCTTGGCTTAAACTCAGCATTAGTCAATGACCGTTTCCATGACTTTTGCGAGAATTTCTTCGGCTTTTGCACCTTCTTGTACCCAAAAGTCTGCGGCATTGACCTTTTTTTCTGAGCCGAGTAAAAATTTACAGTAGCTTTCTCCCATCGAATAACACTGTATTTCAATGCCATTGAGTTCTTTCTGGGTGAGATAGGTAAAAACCCCAGCAAACAGGCCTGCGTAAAAATGGCAGACAACTTTACCTACATTGCCAATCGATTGGGCGATGGCTGAATTGTAGAGATCGACAAAGATCAATCCCTGTTTTTTGTGCGAAAAATCAAACCCCCATGCCCCCCAGCCCGCTACTTGGAGTGGCCACCACCAAGTTTCCAGTACCATTTCTGTATTCATTTTACGCATCGTGGTCCATTCAAACTCTTGAGCGAAGCGGGTATCAAAGTTTTTCATGTCTTCTAAACCCCATTGATAACCACATTTATACATGATGATCGGGGCCACATCATCGACTTCTTTTTCAAGACCCTTTTGCAGACCCACAATAAAATCTTCATTGACGAGAACTGCACGTTTACGGTAGCGATCTAAGAGTCCACCATGACCATCAGCGCTAAAATAATCTTCCACAGTGTAATAATTGTGATTCGAGGTCACACTACCAACGTTTGTACTGACCATTTTTCCTCCCGAAAAATTGAAAATAACGCGTGATAACTTTTATCGCCAGGGGGTTTAAATTAAATCGACAGAACTATTGCGCATCGAGAGCACATCAAAGTCCACTGATTTGAGCTGATCGATCTTGGTTCTTGTAATCAGTTTGTCTTTTTCAATCAAGGTGATCCCCGTAATGGGATGTAAAATCGCTGTTTCAGCGCGTCGCCCGATCAAGGTTTCGAGGTCTTGGGCTGATTCGATATACATGCCTTCGGGCACTTCAACAATAATGCCTTCCCCCATCACACGGGCCTGACAGGCCAAGCGGGAATTGGGTTTGGTTGTGGTCAGTCTTCCGAGACGGCGCTTTTCCACATCCGTCATGGGAGTCAAATTCTCTATTCCCTCTTTCACATGAACCAGACAGGTGGCACAGAGCCCTCTGCCTTTACAGGCCATAATGACATCCAATTGATTGGCCAGCAATGCGTCCAACAGACTGGCTTCTGTTTTGACATGCACGTGATCATTTAAGGGGAAAAGCGTAACTTGTTTCATTCATCTCACTTTCTTGAATACAGGATTTAATGACAAATTGGCAATGTAAAAAAAATGTCCCATTGTAAAAAGAATGTAGCATTTTTACTTTTTTTCACTTGTCCTTATCAGGGCGAAATAAACAGCATTAAGCTCTTAAAAGTGGGCCAAGTGAAAGCCATAGTTTGAATTTTAATTCTCCTTTTCATCATCTCTATCGCTTATTTTCGAGCAGAGAGCTGAGATAAAACACAAGAAAATTCTTTATATTTCTTAACAAAAAATCAGGATAAGGACAAAGATGATGACAGAGAGAGCTGTCTTTCTAAATTGGGCTCCAATTGTTTCAGAATTTGAAGGGAGGTCATTTCCTCAATCTCTTGAATATGGGTGATTTTTAATTTTTCAAAGGCTCTTTTTAGGTATTCACTGACTGTGGTGACAGCGACCATCATCTTGAGAGCGATTTCTTTTCGGCTGATCTGATGTAGGGTCAGCCAGAGATAACGGCGCTCCTGGCTAGAAAGTAAAGGAAGTCTTAATTCTAAATGATATTTACTTAATTTTGTTTCTTCGAGCTTGAGCGACAATTTCATCTGCTTTGAAAAATAATGGCTGCCAGTATAAACACTGTAAATGGCTTCCAATAAAATATCTGGGGCGTCATGTTTGAATAACATGCCTTGAACACCGCTCTGGTAAAATTTCTTGAGTAGGTCGATATGGGTCATTCCACACGTATAAACAACCACAGGTATCTGCAGTTTTTCTCGTTTAAGCTGAGCGAGGAGGTCTAAGCTATTTTCAATCACGGAGCCATTGCAAAGCCAAATATCCAGCAGGACAATATCTGGTTGCGTGTGTTTAAGCATTTTCAGCCCCTCTTTTAGGGTGTTGGCCTGTCCGACTAATTCGAGGGGGTGTCCATTGAGATAGTTCATGACCAGAAAATCCTCAATCCCCCTAATCATGACTTGATGATCATCGATAATTCCTATCCGAATCGGACTGATAGACTCTAATCCATAAGAGGCCGCTATATGCATCTTTTTCTCCCGCTCAATTTCCAGATAATGAAAGATCAAAGACCCACAAAAGTATTGCTACTACCTGATAACTATCATAATCGCTGCAGGTTTTAGATGCTGTCCTTATCCCATTCAAACGAAAAAAAAGAACTGATTATAAGTTAAATTTAAAACCTATTTCAAATGATGAAATTCACAACCGTTTTTTAAATCCATGCTTAAATGTGGGGTTAAATATTTTTTGAATGGGCTTGGGTACCTGATTAATAGGGTCTTTTGATGATTTATTATGGCCGAATTAATATCAAAAATAATAAGTACACTTAATGGTGCTCATAATTTAAACCAGCCTCTGAAATTTTTGAGCTTCTGGATGAGTGCGTAATAATCACAAATTTAAACTTTGAGATCGTTTATACCGATTTTAGAACTAAAAATAAACTGAATATAAATTTTTTTAGTTTAATCCATTGAAGTCGTAAACACAGGCGGTTTAAACAGGTAATCTTGTAAATAGGTCTCAGCCCCTGGACCAAATAGACGTTTCAAGGCACCCGCTTCTTTTTTGTTGTTTGCCATGGCCAAACACCAATTTCTAAGGCGCTCGTCTTGCCTTATTTCTGATACAGAGGGATTTTTTAACCAAGGGGCATAGATCTCAAAAATGGCTTGCGCCCTCTGGATAACCTGTTTACATCCTGATTCTGTTTTGGTTGCTACCAGGAATGCTTTTTCAGAAAACACCTCTTTGGCAAATGGAGGCACTTTGCGTTCAATCAAGTCTGAATGGGCTTGATGTAATAACGCCAAGGCTGGTAATGCGGAGTCATTCCAGAATTTTTCATCTGTGGGTGCGAGATCCAGGGCTGCGATCGGCATGATTCCCCCCAGCCCCACATAGTCCAAGCCCAAGATGGGCAAGCCCAGATGGGCTTTTGGCAGAGCATAGAGTGTGATGGCACGATAAGCGCCTGAGTCTCTTTCTGACAACACGGCCCAGGTTAAATGCAGCAATGCAGGATGACTGAAACGTTGGGTTTGGAGTTGTAAAGCTGGAGATAAGTCTTCGCTGTGTAAAACGGCAAACGTCTCAGGTACCTGCTCTGCTTCAAATTCAGGCGCTTGCAGCCAAGTTTCAATTTTCAGGCTTAATTCTAATAAGCCCGCGTGAATGAAATCGGACATGGGCCCTAATACGTCTGCAAGCGGTAAACCGAATAATCCACTTCGGGGAAAATATTGTCGAGGTACTCGACTTTGGTCAACCAGGTTTCATCGATGGTTTCGGCATAAATCATCTGATAGAGCTCGTTAAAGCGGTGTAAATGGGTCTTGACCCGTTTGATCGCATACTCGACCATGGTGCCGGTTTTCATGATAAAGGGCCAGTCTGAGCTTTGGGCCAAGAGTAATTCGCGGGCCGCTTGATTCAAAGCCCGTTTTTGCAGCGCATGGGGGGCCACAAAGCGATAGGCCAATTCGATCATGCGTTCGGTGGCTTTGTGCAAATGTCGGTAAATTTTGTCGTTGGTGGGATTGAGCCAAAAGCTATTGTAGCCGTTGGCGCCCCAACTCGATGCAGAGGGCTGGGCTATCTGTTGGGTGGGGTTCTCCAGCAGATATTCATAGGGCGTGGTCATTTTATAGACGGTTTGATTATAAAAGGCCTTGCGGATCACGCGATTGAGAAATTCAGGGCCTTCGAACCACCAATGGCCATAGAGTTCCGCATCGTAGGGAGAGAGCACCAAGGGACGTTTGCCTTCAAAGAGATTGGCCAATTTGGTAATTTGCTCGGCTCGGCAGCCGACAAAGTGTGAGGCGTGCATATCTGCGCGTTCACGGGCTTTGGCCACGTTATAGGGTTGCTTTTTATCTGTTTTGCCGGTCACACGGTAGTATTTGATCCCGGTATTTTTGCGGGTGCCATCGGGTTGAACATAGTCTTTGATATAGTCAAAATCCAGATCGTAGCCGATATCGCGGTAGTATTCCCTGTAAAAATAATCGCCTGGGTAGCCCTGTTCTGAGCTCCAGACCTGTTCCGATGATTCCCGATCCCGGCAGAAGACGGCCATGCCGCTGTCGGGGCAAAAAATCGGGGCATAGGCCCCGTACCGCGAGCGTGGGGTGGAGTTGACGATGCCGTGGGTATCGGTAAAAAAGAAGTCGATCCCCGCCTGTTTGACAAAGCGGTCGGCACCGGGGTAATAGCCACATTCGGCCAGCCAAATGCCGCGGGGACCACGGCCAAAATGGCTTTTATAACTCTGCGCGGCGACCTGCACTTGTGCTTGCACTGCTTCAGGGTAGATCTGAAAAAGGGGCAAAAATCCATGGGTGGCGGTGCAGGTCACAATTTCCAAATGGCCCAGGTCCTGAAAGCGTTTGAAGCCATTGATCAGATTGCATTTATACGTGTCTCGAAAGAGTTCAACCGTCGCTTTAAACCGCTGTTCATAATAGCGGGCCAGGGGCTCAAAATGTGGGTCTCCTTGGTTGCGAAAGACCTCTTTTTCGGCCAATTCAACCAGCCGCCCGATATAGACCAAATAGCGTGATTGCAAGAGTGGATCTGCCAACATCGCCAACAAAGAGGGGGTCATGGTCATGGTCATGCGAAAGTCAATGCCGTCATTGACCAGGTTTTCGTACATCACCAGTAGGGGCACATAGGTTTCGGTAATCGCTTCGTAGAGCCAATGCTCCTCGAGAAAATAATCGTATTCGGGGTGGCGTACATAGGGCAGATGTGCGTGGAGCACCATCGCATGGTAGCCGCGCAAGGTACTCATACAAACAATCCCCTTCCACTGTAATTGATTGGGCGCTGCGGCCACACATGCCAGACGCTGCCCTCTCTTTGGCTCGGTGGCTGATGGGAGCCCGACCAGGCGTGTTCACTGGCGCCAACCGGACGCATCCAACGTGCACCCTCACTGGCACCAGGGAATTGCTGCCAGCGCACCATGCGTTCGCTGCCAGCGGGCCTAAACCAGCTGAAGAGACTGGCCCCCAAAAATTTGCGTTGGACCCAGTCGCTGGCACCCAGGGGCAGATATTCGCTCATTTCCCAGGGCCAGATTGAATACGAGACAAACATGGCCTGATCGTAAGGATCGGTGATCCACTGTTCAAAGATCATCGGCGTGAGTTCTGAGGGCAATTCACTGAACCAGCGGATTTCGGTACCGTGAGGAATTCCCAGACTCTGGCGAATGCTCTCTCTGCCTGCATTTTGAGCGGTTTCTGCATCCACGGATTCAGACCAGCGGGCTTCACGTTGCTGCCAAGTGGTTTCTGCATAGCCATTGTCTGGCGATTGAGATGGGCTGTCTGTTTCGGTATTGTTCCACCGCACGGGGGCAGGGGGGGGCAAGGTCTCAGCCAGATTTGCCTGATGCCCTGCCTGTGGGGTGGGCACTTGTACCTGGCTGACAGGTACCATGTTTTTCGGAATAAATCGGGGGGCTGTGGCGTAGTCCAGCACCCGTTGTGGCTCTGGGCGGGGGTTGAGCAAATGAGGGGTGGGCACAAAGGGCAGGAAAAAAGCATCAGCCATCTGTGATTTGACCGTCGGCGCTTCAGTTGTGGGTGTTACAGGCTGTAAGCGGGTGGCCGGGGAGCTCTGTGGTCTGTGTGGGTGTGAAGCCATCGCTTGGGGAATAAATTGAGCAAAGAGGTCCCGGCGCAGGGGGGACACCCCCGCCGGTGGGATATAGGTGGTATTGGAGCGCAGCAAGGGGCGAAACCCGTTTAAACCATCGAGAACGCCCAATTCCACACAGACATGCCGGTCATGTACTGGGCTGGTAACATACCATTCGCGGATCAATGGATGGCAGACAGCATCCCAACTGCCATGGGCATTGCTGCCGTCGAAAGCAATGCTGGTAATATCATAAGAGCGCAGGACAAACACAGCTTCTTCAGCCAGATGCTTTTTGACGGTTTCCAGGGTTTCGCTGTCAAAGTCCCAATAGAGGTAATACTGCCAGGGGTCTACCGGCAAGAGACGCAATTGGTTTTCATTGTAATAATCAGGCAAATTCAGCTCTTCGTCTTTTTCGAGCAAGAATTCTTCGTGGGTGCCCATATGGGCAAATTGGGAGGGGGCGTAAAGATAGCGCAAGCGATGTTCCTGATAGGCCAGCAGTTCTGCTTTGCGGCGCTCTGCGATTAATTCTTCTGGGCTTTTGGCTTTTGCATTTGTGGCAACAGTTGGGTCTGTCTGTTTGCGTTTTTCTGCCCGCCGAATTGCGCGGCGCAAGGCGGCGGGGGATTTGAGTTGGGGATTTTTAATTTTGTTTTTGCGGGCCAAATTCCGCAATTTTTTGCGACCTAAACCTCGGAGGGGATCCGACGGGGCATTTTCATTTTTCATTTTAAACTTCTCCTGCTGACATCAATCTTAATTGTACCCAAAAACAGGGGGACGCGCTTAAAAGTGTACAAGTTCCATTTATTCATAAACTAATGTTAGCCGAGACTTAATCTTAACCAATGTTATACTGGAGAACCATTGCCTATTCCGAAAGAATTTGATTTATGTCTGAATCCTCCCCTCTCGAAATCATTACAGCCCACTCTCGCTATCGCGAAGACCTCTCGCGTTTGGCCTTGGGCCTGGATCGGCGTACCGCTCTGGTTCTGCTTGTTGCGGCATTTTGCTTAACCGGCCAGTATTATCTTGCTTCGTTGCGCTGGATCAGCACCTGGATTGCAGATCCGGTTCTCCAGTCTTTGAGTTGGTGTGGCCTGATCGTGGTCTTTTATCTCATTCTGCCTGCCCTTTTGATTAAATTTGGTTTTCGCCAAAACTTGAAAGACTATGGCTTGGCCTGGAATGGCTTACACCGGCATGGTTGGCCCTATCTGATTTTGTTGGGCGTGATGTTGCCCGTGATTATTGGGGCTTCGTTCAATCCCCATTTTAAAGAATATTATCCGTTCTTTTCGTATGCTTCGGCCAGTGTAACGGGATTTTTACTCTGGGAACTCGCGTATGGCTTGCATTTTATTGCAGTGGAATTCTTTTTTCGGGGCTTTCTGGTTTTTGGTCTGGCTGAGCGCTTGGGGCCTTATGCTTTTTTTATTAGCGCGGTGCCCTATTGCATGGTGCATTTTTCGAAACCAGCGGGCGAGGCGATTGGTGCTATTCTGGCCGGCTTAGCCCTGGGTTATCTGGCCTGGAAAAATCGCTCGATTTGGGGCGGAGCTTTGGTGCATTGGGGAGTTGCCATTACAATGGATCTGGCTTCGACCCTGCAAAAACTGCCTTCCCCCTAAAGATTTCTCTTTCTTCAAGCTTGAGCCAAGGTTTGAAACAGGGTTTAAGTGATGGGACTTATCTGCCGATAAAACCAAATACCCATCCATTGAGGAGTAACCCCATGGCCCTGACTGACTTAATGCTCTATCGCCCAGGCAAGCGCAGCTTGAAGCCACGTTTGGCTCGCCTTTTGCAAGACAATCAGAAACGCCTGCAGCAAAGCCTTTGGGGTGAAGATGGCCATCACAAAAGCAGTGATATTGGTCTGCGTTTTCTCAGTGACGCCCCCTTCTCAGCTCGGATTCGCCTGCTCGCAGAAGGAGAGTCTGTGGTGTTGGAAATAGCTGGTAACCCCAAGCTGTATTGCCAATTGGAAGGGCTTTTGTCCGAAGCCCAAACTTACCGTACGTTTACGCGCCATTCGATTCTGCGCTTCTTGGCAGACCAGGGATTGGATCTCGACTACTCCTGTTGACCGTCGCTGATTATACCTGCTGAACGCTGGGCAAAGGCTGTTTCTGAGGAATAGTAAAGGTAAAGGTGGTTCCCTTGGGGCTGCTGCTGCAGTAAATTTTGCCGCCGTGCATTTCCACCACCTGCTTGGTAATCGTCAGACCCAAACCACTTCCGCCTGAGTTTTGCCGGCGCTGGCGGTTTTGTTCGACCCGATAAAAGCGGTCAAAGATATAGGGGATATCATCTTCAGGAATACCGATACCCGTATCTTGGACTTTAAATTCCACACTTTTCTCGTTCAGGCGGCGGCTGATCACGCGAATTTCACCACCGTTGGGGGTGAACTTCACCGCGTTATTCACCAAATTGACCAAAACCTGAGAGAGGCGCAATTGATCTGCATACATCAGTCGCAGATCCGCTTCGATATTCTCACGAATCACAATGCCTTTTTTCTGGGCCAAGGGCGTAACTGTTTGGATAGCGTCATGAACGACTTTGGGCAGATCAATTTCAGCCACCCGGAGTTTTTCGTGGGCGCTTTCGAGTCGAGACAAGTCGAGAAGATCGTTGACCAGAATATGCATGCGATCTGCTTCGCGCAGCAGGCTGTTCAAAAACTCATCCCGGATCTTGGGCTCATCTTTGGCGCCCACCATCAGGGATTCCAAGAGCAATTTGATCGAGGCCACAGGGGTACGCAACTCATGGGAGGCATTGGTAATAAACTCTGAGCGAACCTTTTCGAGTTGCACTTCTTGGGTGATATTGTGATAGATAATCACATGACCTATTTGTTCGTGAAAGCGGTTGTAGAGTGGGGAAGAGTAGCGCTTGAGGAATTGGGCTGGACTTTTGAGCTCAATCACATCGCAACGGGGCAGAGCTGGCTCTTCTGTCATGGCTTTGTGAATCGTTTTCATCTTGGTCGGATCCACCGTGCGTTCAAACAAGAGTTGATCGTCGGGGTTTTGAATCAATCGGCCGGTTGCCACTGGGTTGCTGGGAATCAGCATTTCTGCCAGTGCGGGATTGAGCAAGATAACATTCAGATCGAGATCATAAATGATCAGGCCGTCATTCATGCAGTGAATGATTGATTCCAATTCATTTTTCTCGAGATCAACGGGCACCATTGGGTTATCCGAGTTGCGTGGGGGCGCTTGCAGGGTTTCGGCTAGTTTTGTCAGTTGGGTTTTCAGGGCTCCCAAAGCGGCCTGATCAAAAATGGGAGGCAAGGGTTTTTCTTCTGCCTCGCTCAGGGCTTCCAAAGAATGGCCGAGGCCCTCTAAAATCTGACTCCAGCGTTGGGCCGAGAGAAAGACCAATCCCAATATAGCCAGAGCCCAGAATGTGCTCCAAAGGGGCAACAAAGAGGGATTGGTTTTTGCCAAGGCAAAATTTCCGGCAATTAAAATGACCAATAAGACAGCGCTTTGCCAAAAGAGAGAAAAACTCAACTGTGCATAGGTTTTGTGGACCACAGGGGCCTGGTTAGAATCAGACATAGATTAGTCTGCTAATTTTCCAATGCGGCGTTCAAAACGGTAACCCACACCGCGAACAGTTTGGATCCGAACGGGGTTCTCGGGATCTTTCTCGATTTTCTCTCGCAACCAGTGAATATGCACATCCACTGTGCGACCCTCACCCGTAAAGTCGTAGCCCCAGACCTGTTCAATCAAATACTCGCGGGATAAAACCTTATTGGCATTCAAGGCCAAGAGCTTGAGCAATTCAAATTCTTTTAAGGTCAAATTGACTTTTTTGGTATCAAGGAAAACTTCGTGGCGTTTGAGGTCGATTAATAACTCGCCAATTTCAATGCGGTCAGGCTCGACCATTTTGGTGTTTTTGTGGCGGGCCACCAAGCGCAATAGAGCTTTGATGCGGGCCTGTAATTCACGCAAACTGAAGGGTTTGGTGACATATTCATCAGCACCGACTTCAAGACCTACCACTTTGTCGATTTCTTCGCCTTTGGCTGTGAGCATGATAATCGGGACAGGCAGTTCAGAGCGAATCATGCGGCAGACTTCGTAGCCATCCAAGCCGGGGAGCATGACATCCAAAACGACGATGTCTGGCTTTTCAGTGCGGGCCAATTCACAGCCATCGGTACCGTTATCTGCCGTAATTACAATATAACCTTCTTTTTCCAGGCCATATTTAATACTGCTGGTGATAGAAGGTTCGTCATCAATAACCAGTACTTTTGCGCTTTTCAACGACCTAATATCCTTGTGTCTATGAATTTATTGCGTAAAAATCTCTTTTATTAAAATTGTTAAAGAAGATTTAATAAGGCAAGTATAACGTCTCTGATCGCGGAATTCAAGACGTTAAGCGCAAAAAAACAGCTTTTGGCTTTTAGTCAGCATCCACACCAAAGAGAACTTTATAGCTGGTTTCGCCCCCCCAGCGGTTGATGATTTTATTGTCATAATCATCTACAGCTTTGGCCACCGACTTGATCGCCTCTTTCAGCTCGTAGCGATTGGCGTTGGTGGCAATTAAACCATACTCAAACAAGATATCCCGGTCTTCATCGACCGAGAAGGCTCCAAAGGTTACCTTGGCGTTGGACTCAAGCAAAAAGGACATGAGCTCTTCATCCAAATGGGCCCCTACCACGACATAAGAAGTACAGCGCACGATTACGTCGCGGGCGCCCCACTCGGCAATGCTAAGATAGAGGACAGCAGAACCACGGATCAGCCGGTAATTGCCATCCTCCATCAAAACGGTATCAATATCCACCATTTCGTCCAAACACGTCTGGACACGGGCGCGAACCCGCTCTTCAGGACTGGCGAAAGGGTTGAACATGCGCCTAGGCTCCCGCCTGCTGCTTGCGTGCGGGTTTAACACCATACAACAAGGGATTGCGCATTTTTTTGAAACGGACAAGCACACGCATGATCGTGCGGGTGACCGTAATGGCCGTAAACATACTGATAATCACCCCAATTGCGAGTGTCACAGCAAAACCGCGGATCAGACCTGTACCAAAATAATACAAGACCGCACAGCTGATCAATGTGGTGGTGTTGGAGTCAAAAATCGAGCTGAATGCACGTTGGAACCCAGATTCAACCGCATTAAAAATAGACTTGCCCATACGCAATTCTTCTTTGGTGCGTTCAAAAATCAGGATATTGGCGTCGACCGCCATCCCGATACTCAGAATAAAACCTGCAATTCCGGGTACGGTCAGTGTCACGGGAATGAGCTTAAACACAGCCATGTTCAGTGCTGAGTAAAAGATCAAAGAGATATTGGCCATGGCTCCGGGCACGCGGTAGAACCAGAGCATAAAGAAAACAACCACGATCAGTCCAGCTATACCTGCCATAAAGCTTTTTTCAACGGCTTCCTGTCCCAAGGTTGGTCCCACTGTGCGGTTTTCAACCATACTCAGGGGTACGGGCAATTGACCTGCTTTGAGCTGAATGGCGAGTTTCTTGGCATCTTCTGCCGTAAAGCCACCTTCGATCAGACCTGAACCTCCGGTAATCGGAGAATTGACATTGGGTGCGGAGACCAATTTGTCGTCCAGAAAAATACCCAGAGGCTGCCCCACCAATTCGGTGGTTAAATCGCCAAATTTTTTGGCCCCTTCGCTGTTAAATTCAAATTCAATAATCCAGTCACTCGCGCCACGTAAATTGGCTCTGGCGTCTTTGAGCATTTTGCCGTAAACACCTGTTTCAAGCCATTTGCCTGGATTTTTGGTGTCGGGGCGACGGAAGTCCAGGCGGGCAGTTTCACCGATCAATTTGACCGCGTCTTGGGGATCTTTGATACCGGGCAATTCGACAATGATTTGCCGATCGCCTTTGAGCTGGATCAGTGGCTCTGCTACACCCAGACCGTCGACGCGTTGGCGCACTACGGCGACGGCAGCTTGCATCACTTCAGGACCAACTTTAACAGCCGGTTCAACCACTTTGTTGTCAACAATTTTTTCTTTGACATCTTTGGCTTCCACCACAAGGTGGATACCTCCTTGAATATCCAAGCCCTGTTTAATGGGTTTGGTTGCGATGATCCAGGAGGTGACACCCAAGAGGATGACAAGGAAAAGGAGCATGTATTTTTCACGATTTGCCATTATAAAGCTACCATTGATTCTTCTTCAGGATTGGAAGGGGCCTTCCAGCTTTGGATACAGTGCGCGACCCAGGCCAAATCCGTTTGTGCGGCAGCCAAATCCAGGGCCTGAGCGCTTTCAAATTGTGTGATGACTCCTCCTAAGCGGCGCTGGGCCACTTGGTAATCTTCACTGTTTTTTTTACTTTCAAATTCGGGCAACTCCAAGAGTGCGAGCAATTTCCTGCAATCTTGCAGGGTTTGTTCTGCTGCCAATTCCAATTCTTGGTGCTGGTTCTGGAGTTGCTGATGTAGTTTTTCAATTTCGGGCCATTTATCTGCGGAACGTTGCAAATTGAGCAAGACCCTGTGAGCCGGGGCTGCAGGTTCTTTCTGCAGGCGCTGCGCCAATTTAAACAATAACTCAGCCTCTTCGGCTTTGTAGAGCGCCCGTTTTAACTGTTTTTCACTCGCTTCCCAAAGTGAAGTAACAAAACGCTCAGTTAAGGCGTGTTGTATTTCTTCTAAATGGGGCAAAAACCGTGCCTGCTGCTGTGATAGAAATGCTTCTTCACGCAAGAGCCTGGCTTCGATTTTTGCCTGAGCTTCTTTTGTTTTATCTGCTGCTGAGAGTTGCGCTTCGGTTGTCGGATCAGGCTCAGGCGGGGCTTCCAAGCTGGGTTCTGGAGATTCGGCTTTTGTCTCAGGCTCAATTGTCTCAGGCTCAATTGTCTCGGGCTCAATTGTCTCGGGCTCAGTCGCCACTTCAGTTTGGGTTGTTTCGAGAGCCTCGTCCAGAACCTGATCAATGGTAACCACGAGATCTGTGGGCGAAGCAGGGCTTTTTAGCTCTGGAATCTCTTCCGTTGTCTGTTTCTCTGGAGCCGATTTTGCAGCCGATTCCGCAATCGAGGGCTTGGGAGCTTCCTCAGGTATTACAATTTGAGCAGGAGTGACAACAAGAGATGGCTCTGTCTCAACTTCTATCGGGGTTTGGAGTGGCTGAGCCGGCTGGGTATCGGTTGCTTTGGCGGCGGTTTCTTTTGCCGCAGCTTCTTTTGCCGCAGCTTCAATCGCTTTTTCGGCTTCTAATTTGGCTTGTTTCTCAGCCTCAACCCAGTGATTCACGTCTTGCAATAATTTGCGAATCCCCTCCAGATCCATTAATGGATCTGATGCTGAGCCATTGCTATCAAAGTCTTCGAGGCGTTTTTTTAGACTTGTCAAAGAGGTGTGTGAGGTTTTCTCTTGTTCGGGTCTGTCTTGATAAGGGAGCAGCAGGGCGTGAATTTGCTTGAGCTGGTTTTGCAGAGCGGCTTCAACTTCAGTCAGGCGTTTAAAAAAACCTTCGATTTTTTCTGTTCCGACAAACAGCGTTTGGGCTTCTGTTTCGATCTCTTGCCATTCTTGTTCGGCTATCTCTGCCTCTTGATCGCCCAGACCGGCTTCCCATTCTTTGATTTGCACTTTGCAGCGGTGAAGTTGGGCCAGGTTCTCACTGAGTGGCGTGAGCAGTGGCTGGACCTGAATTTGGGTTTTTCCGGTATACCCTTCTGCTTGGGTCTGATACTGGTGCAGATTGTGATCGAGCGCCGAGAGACGGCTATACAAAACACCCGAGGCATCCAGTAAATCTTGGAGTTGGGTGTTTAATCCTTGGCGTTGCTGAATGCGCAAAAAGAACAAGACCAGGGTGGGAACCAGCACAAGCAGTAATAAACCCAGGGCAAGCCAAAGGCCGTGGGTTTCCAGGATGGGTTCCAGGGATTGTTGTAATTGCTCCAGCATCAGTGAGGGTTCGAGTCCTTGCTTAAGCTTTTATTTAACAGAGTATTATAGCACGTATAAGGCTTTGAGCCAGACTCTCCTTTAAAGCGGATCAAAGCGCATGATCTTCTTGCTCAGGGCTGAACTGGCTTTGTGGCGGATTTCATCAAGCTCTGTTTTGTCGGGAGGGTGGGCATAGCTTACCTGTTCATTGTAAATCTGGCTGAGAAATTCAATCGTTTCTGGGGCCGAAACATGGGCCAGCGTTTCAATGATCTCCAATTGCTCACGGTAATTGGCTTGGGGGTAATAATCAATCAAAGCGGGAACTGCATCGACATGGCCAAAACTGCGCAACGCGGCGATCACCGACAGGGTATCGGGAAATTTATTTAAAATAAAATAGCTCAGCAATTGTTGAAAGAGCTGCAAGGGACCAATTTTACCAATCCGCTGGGCCAGCATATAACGCACACGGGGGTGAATTTCAGGCGAAAAGAAAAGGTTTTTAAGTAGATAAAGGGCTTTAACCTTGTCTTGATCGATTAAATTATCAACAAAGACCGATATCTCGTTAATAAAAACGTCTTTTTGGGCTACTTCTTTGATTTTGTCGAGATTGTCAATCATCTTGAGAGCATCCCTCAGATCTCCAATTGGCCCAGCTCAACCACCCGTCGGGCTATTTCCATGGCTGCATCTTTGCGGCCTGTTTTGCGGGCCTGTTGAGTCATATATCCCAGTCGCTCCTGATCCCGGAGCAGATTTTCGACATAATAAGCACCGTCGGCAATATTGTGCAAAATGCAAGCGGCGCCATTTTCAAGCAAATAATCACTGTTGCGCTGTTCTTGACCTGGAATCGGATTGATAATCATCATTGGGCATTGAGCGGCCAAGGCCTCAGAGGTCGATAAACCACCCGGTTTCGAAATGACCAAATCCGAGGCCCGCATTAATTCATGCACATTGTTCACAAAACCATAAACCCGGCATGTAATTTGCAAAGATGTCGCAATTTGGCTGAGTTCTTCCTGCAATTGTTCATTGCGGCCGGCCACCACCAGCAATTGCATATCCAAACTCACCGAGCGGAAAGATCGCACCAAGCTGGTCAAATCGCCCACACCATAGCCGCCACCCATCAACAAGACGGTGGGCAATTCGCGGCTGATTCCCAATTTATCGCGCATTTCTGATTGCAGCGGCAAGGTCGAAAAAATGGGGTCGACGGGGATACCGGTCTGGTAAATGCTCTTGACACCCGCACCACGGGTTTCCAATTCGCGGGCCACTTCTTGGCTGGCGACAAAATAGGCGTTGACCTCTTCGACAATCCAAAAGGCATGCAGGGCAAAGTCAGTCACGACCGTGTACAGGGGCAGTGACGATTTGCGCTTTTTCTTCCAGCGCGAGATCAGCTCCATCGGTAAGAAGTGGGTGCAGATCACCGCATCCGGGGAAAAGTCGTCAAGCAGATCGCGAAAATCGCTGGCCTGGAGGTTTTCCATGCTCTGGCGAAATTTATCATCGATTTTTTCGTCTTTGTCATAGCGATCGTAAATATAGCCCCAGAGGCGGGGAGAGTGTTTAACCAGTGCCAGATAAGAGGTGCTGTAAACTTTTTTATAGACGCTGTTAATATAATCCAGGGTGTCAACCAATTTGACATTGGCGGTGGGATAGAGATTTTGAAAGGCCTTGGCAATGGCTTCCGCGGCCCGCTGGTGTCCGGCCCCTGCTGTCACGTGGGCGATCAAGATTCGGGGTGACTTCTGACCCGCATTAAAATTGATGCTTTTGACCACATCGCCAGGCAAAATTTCTGTGCGGCCTTCGCGCTGGGCATATTCTTCGGCTTTGCGAACCAGGGGCTCCAATTTGAGCTCCATATCTTTTCCCAACACGTCGAAAGCCTCACTTGAAAAGTGAAAGCCTTTTCCGATCAAATCTTTGCTCAGACGCTTGACGCCGTCGTATTTTCCCAACATGCCTGTTATCTCCCAGAGAAGTTGTTCCCTATTTTAGCACAGGGCCATCTTTGCCCATTCGAATCTGGCTGGACTTTCATTTGCAAACGAACAAGAAAAAACCCCGCCGAAGCGGGGATGCGTTATACGGAAGAGGGAAAAAGAAATTTTTAATACCAACGAATCTGGGGGGGAACGGTCTTGGAGCGGTCAATGGCGGTTGAAACGCTGCTGAAATTGGGCATCCAATAGCCGTATTGCACAGCGTTGGCAGCCATGGCGGCATAAAAAGCACCTTTGTCGAGGCCAAATCCACCGGTGTAGCGGGACAAGGTGGCAACATCTCCTGCACCGCTGGTTTGCATCAGGCGAGCCATGGTCAGGTCTACGCCGGGAACACGCATCAGGTCGGCCTGACCGGCCCAAGCACCGATTTGATAATTGACATAATCACGATCTTGTTTGTTCAGGAACAGGCCACCGGCCAAGTAAGACATCATGGTGCGTTTGAAAGGGGTGTCTGCGGCTTTGAGGAATTTGTCGGAATCGGTAATGCCGACCCAGCTCAGACGGTTGGCGATTTTGTAATCCAGGGGGCTGGGGGGACGCATACGATCATCGAAGAATTGGTAGAGGGGCACTTTTTGGGCAGGAGCGGTGGTTGTTGTTGTGGTATAGCTGTCGGTAGCCATGGTGGGAGAGCCATACATGGCAGTTGTCACCTGGGTGGCTGCTTTTTCGATCGGAGCCAATGCCTGCTGAATCTTCAGGGCGGTTGGGTTGGTGATCTGCATTTTACTGTCCTCCGTAAATTTAATAACGCTTTGATAGTTATTTATCGGGAGGGAGGCCGCTAACTTTCTTAGGGTTAGGTTAAGCTAAAATGAAATAACAGTAAACTTTATTTGTTTTCGGCAGGGATTCTGAGCAAGTCCAAATAATTTTGAGTGGCAGCGGGAATATCGGGCTGATTGTAAATCGCAGAACCGATCACCACGACATTGGCGCCGGCATCAAGAACCTGGGGCAAAGTGCTTTGATTGATTCCCCCATCGACCTGAATAAACAGATCCCGCATGTGTCGCTCTTTGGCCATTTGGCGTAATTGTTTGATTTTGTTGAGGGCCCTTGGGATGAAATGCTGCCCCCCAAACCCAGGGTTGACCGACATGATCAGCACCAGTTTCAGGCGGTGCAAGATATCCTCCAAGACGCTAACCGGGGTGGCCGGGTTGAGGGCCACGCCCGGAAGGGCACCCGCTTCTTCGATTTGGCTGATCACGCGATCCAAGTGAATACAGGCTTCGGCATGCACGGTAATCCGCTCACAGCCTGCTTTGGCAAAGTCTTCGATGTATTTTTCGGGTTCGCTGATCATCAGATGGGCATCAAAAGGCATCTGGGTTAAGGAGCGCAGCGATTGAATGACTGGCGGCCCGAGGGTTAAATTTGGCACAAAATGACCGTCCATAATGTCCAAATGAACCCAATCTGCACCGCCTTTTTCGATCTGTTCCAGGGCCAGACCCAGATTTGAAAAATTAGCGGATAAAATCGAAGGGGCCAAGAGCCCGCGGCGCTCGGAGGACGGAATCTGAATCAGGTTTGATACGCCCACAGGCTTGACTTCCTGTTTAAAAAAAGCTGCCGCGGTCGGCGATAAGCCAGGTATGCGCGTATTTTGCTGTTCCAAAAAGGCATGTTTTTGCAAGGCTTGGCGTGCGCTCTCTTGCTCGGCTTTTTTCTTACTGCGGCCTTGGCCTGTGCCCAGAACTTCGCCATTTAAAGCGACCTGAATTTGAAAGACGCGATCATGATCCGGCCCGACTTCTGCCAAGACTGTGTATTCCGGGAGGGTTTTGAATTCCCCTTGAGCATATTCTTGTAAGAGGGCTTTGTAATTGATCACCTCTTCGGCTTCACCCAGCACGGCCAATTCCAGTTCTGGGCGCAAGACCTGCAGGATCATATCTGCTGTCAAACGAAAGCCCAGTGAGAGAAATACGGCCCCACACAAAGCCTCAAAAACATTGGCCAAAATCGACTCGCGAATGCCGTTGCCACTGGCTTTTTCGGTGCTTCCCACCACAATATGCTCTTGTAAGGCCAAGCTGAGGGCTGTTTTAGACAGAGCCGTATCACTTACCACATAACTGCGCACTTGGCTCATTTGGCCTTCGGAAGCTTCCGGGAAATAGCGAAACAGCCATTCGCTGATACTGGCTTTGATCAGGGCGTCGCCCAGATATTCCAAGCGCTCGTTGTGACCTTGCTCTTCGCTGCCCCGATCGGCCTGAACCGATTTGTGGGTCAGAGCTTGTCGAACCAGGGCCAAATCCAATTTATGAGCGGGAATTCCCAGTTTCTGTTGTAAGCGCGGCAATTGCAGGTCTTCTGCTTCAAGTGACTTCTTCATGTATGGCTTTCCAAAGGGTTTCTGCATCGAGTTGGTTTTCGGGTGGGTACCTATAAAATACACCTAAAAACTCCCGGTTGCCACCTTTTCCAAAGACCGGCGAGCTCATAATCTGGTGCAGAAAAAAGCCCTGTTCTGCTGCCCCTGACTGAATTTTCTCTAAAACCTCAAAATGCACCTTTTCATCGTGGACAATCCCTTTGCGGTTTTGCGAGGGGGCGGCTTCAAATTGGGGTTTGATCAGGCTCAGCAAGCGCCCTTCTGGGCTTAAAAGGGTCTGCAGCGCAGGCAAAATTTTGAGCAGAGAAATAAATGACACATCCATCACTGCGAGCTGGGCCCGCTCGTTGCCTTCTCCATAGAGATCCTGTGGGGTGAGATGGCGTGCATTGCATTTTTCGCGGCAAACCACACGCGGATCTTGGCGCAGTTTCCAATCGAGTTGGCCGTGGCCAGCATCTACAGCAAAGACTTTAAGCGCACCCTGTTGCAGCAGACAGTCTGTAAATCCACCTGTTGAGGCGCCGATATCCAGACAGATCTGATCGGCTGCAGAGACGCCAAAACGCGCAAGCGCACCTGCCAGTTTGAGCCCGCCCCGGCTGACATAGGGGCAGTCGTTCTGTTGCACTTGGATATTGTCCAGATTGGGCAGGGCGAGACCGGCTTTGTCTAAAATCTGGCTGCCATTGCGCACGAGACCCGCCATAATGGCAGCGCGGGCCTTCTCCCGTGTGGGGAAAAGGCCCGCGTTTACCAGCAGCAGGTCCAAACGCTGCTTACGGGGTTCAGGCATCGTCGTGGAGATATTCATCCAGACGCTTGCGCTGACCATAATAATGCAGTTTGCGCAGGGCTTTGGCTTCAATCTGGCGGATCCGTTCGCGGGTCACGCCCATTTTGGCTCCGATTTCGGCCAAAGAACAGGGGCGATCATCGTTGATGCCGTAGCGCATGGTCAAAATTTCGCGCTCTCTGGGAGAGAGGGTATCTAGCAATTCCTGGATATCTTCTGAGAGCATTTTGTCAATCACCGTTTTGGTGGGATGGACACTGTACTCATCTTCAATCAGATCGACCAAGCTGCGATCATCATCGGGACCAATGGGTGTGGCCAAGGAGACCGTGCGTTTGACCACCCGTTTGAGCTGGCGAATTTTGCTCAAAGGCAGTCCTGCGGCGGTTGCTAATTCTTCGTCAGAAGGATAATGGCCCAGTTCAAACGTCAACTGGCGCCGAATTTTTTTCAAGCGTTGAATCGCTTCGGTGGCATGGACGGGCAGACGGATATTTCGTCCTTTATCCGCAATCGCGCGGGTAATCGCCTGTCGAATCCACCAGGTGGCATAGGTACTGAACCTATAACCTTTTTTATAATCGTATTTTTCCACGGCACGGATCAAACCGGTATTGCCTTCTTGAATCAAGTCCAGCAAGGGCAAGCCCAAGTCACAGTAACGTTTAGCGATACTCACCACCAGACGCAGATTTGCAATAATCAAGTGATTTTTGGCTTGGATATCATTTTTTTCAATGCGCTTCGCCAGATCAATTTCTTCTTTGGCGGTCAGCAAGGGGGTTTTACCAATGGAGTTCAGATAAACCTGGATAGAACTGATGTCATCTTCACGATTCAGGTCTTTGGTAGAGAGATCGATATCGAGAGACTCAACCTTGTCACCGTCTTCTGCTTTGAGATCGTCGTTAAAAACATCGTCGTCGTCTTCGGGGGTTGTTGCTACTGCTGCGGTTTCTTCGGTTAATTCGTCATCCATGAGTTCGTCTTCCACCGTTAAGCTATTTGATTTGCTTCTCATTCCTGAATGTCAACGTACTCCTCATTTTTAAAATATAAGACACAAAGTACAGCCCATATATTATAAGATTTGGATGCCGGAAGTTTATGAAAACGTTAATGTAAGCTGCAAAAAGAAGCTGCGAGCGACTCCAAATCCAAATGAATGCTGCAACCATTGATCTTATCACAAACATAAAAAATAAGTCAAAGTGACCCGTTAAGTTTTTTGTGTTAAATTTTTTTGCTTAAACCAGATCCGCTATAATTTAGGACATGGATCATTTCGTTTATCGTCTAACCAGAGGCATTTTTTTGACAGCCTTGGTTTTGTTTTTTCTCGTCGTCTCTTCAGCCTGGGCTTTGCCACCCTTGCCCTCTCCCAATCCAGACTCCCGCCTGACTGACCTTTCTGAAAAGCTGTCAGAGGTCTATTTGCAAAGTATGGCCAGCCGCTTGGAGCGTTACCCTTTTGAAGTCAGGGCTGTTTTTTTGCCCCAAACCCAAGGCGTCAATTTGGCTTTTTACGCCGAAAAACTCTTTCGTCACTGGCAAATGCCAGAAAAATCAATGTTATTGGCGGTGGCGCTGGACCGGCGCAAAATTGGTGTGCACATCGGAAAAACCCTCAAGGCAGAGCTGAAACAGACCGCCTCAAGTGAGATCAGTTTGCCCGCAAAATCAACCCCTGCTCAGAAATCTCCCTCGGCTTCTCGTTCGCCGGAGCAAGAGCAGGATCATCTTGAATTATTGCCTGGGGTGGTAGAAGATATTTCCAAATCGTTTAATTCCAAACGCCCCTCTTCGTCCCGGCCTTCACAGGCTCCGATTGCGTCGTCTCCTGCTGTTGAGCAAATGGTCGATAGCAATACCGAAACAGGAAACCCTCTGCAGTCTCCGCGTTCAACACGCTCACAAAATCTCTTGCCGATTTTTTTGCTCTTGGGTTTTTTGCTGCTTTCGGGCCTATCGGCCTGGGTGCTCCGGTTTTGGCAGCGCCAAAAAGCCCAAAAAGATTTGATCGCCAAATTTTCCCTGGAGGGGCAGGCCAGTTTTAATCAGATTGAAACCGTTTATGCTCGCCTCGATGGTCTTATGCCGCAGTTTCACGGCTATCAAGGCGACACCCATGATAAATTGAAACTTTTTTTAAAAGAGTTGAGCCAATTGCAAAATCGCTATGATCAGATCTTTGACTCGTTTGAAGAGCAGGTGCAAAGGCTGGTGCATCCACAGGAGCAATCCGAGGCCTTGGATTTTTTCCAATCCCTCGAAAGCGATTTGGAAAAAGGGCAGGCGTTGTTTCTGCAGGCCCAGACGGTCTTAAAGAATCTAACCGAACTCAAGCAAAAAAACACCACCCAATTGGTGACTTTACAGTCCCAAAAAAATCATTTTAGCCAGGAGTTATTTGAGCTACGCAAATTGCATC
This sequence comes from Candidatus Sericytochromatia bacterium, assembly GCA_044356335.1. Lineage (GTDB taxonomy): Bacteria > Cyanobacteriota > Sericytochromatia > UBA7694 > UBA7694. Next base: position 7,899 of record JBIKWL010000054.1, on the reverse strand, counting down.
CCCAGCTTAAATTGGTTCGGCTTTCGCCTGTTTTTCAAAAGCACCACGAGCAATTGAAGCAAATGGAGCTGAACAATACCCGCGATCCCATGCGGGTTGAAAAAGAATTGCAAGACTGGCAAAAGGAGCTGCGCAAATTGGAGCGGGATCTGCAGTCTTTGCCTCATCTTTGGCTGCAGTTTAATGGCGATTTGCGCAAACGGATTGAGAGTTTGCAAAAACGCTGCGAGAGTAAAACGTTGCTTTCGGCCCAACAAAACAGGTTGTTACAAGATGTGCTGCTGCTCCACAAGAATATGTTGCAGGCAATCGAGCAGGGCGACTTGGCGCGCATAAACCAATTAAACGAGGTTTTTACGCTCAAGCTACAGGGGCTTGAAGCTCAGATCTAGTGCCATCCCATTTGCCATTTATCGGCATTTTTGAGGGCTTTCCAGTGGATTTTATAAAAGCGGTGGGATTGAACCGCCTCAATTTCAAGCTCTTCAGATTGCGCCTCTGTCCAATCATGCACCACAAAGTGTTTCTCCTGATTGCTGGGCTGCAGATCGGTCCATTTGGAGCCAGGTAACTTCAAGCGGCTGAAGCGGTTGGGCGGCCGAGGGGGATGAGGAGGGGTAATTCTGATTCTGGGGCGCTGTTTCATATCTCTTTGATAGCACAGATTCTCAGCCTGATTCAAGTCATGAAAAAACAGCCCATCAATCATCGCTTGGTGGGCTTGTTCGGTGTGTCTATCAGATTAAACGCTGCTTGATTGGGCGTCGATATGACGCTGACCGTTGGAAAGGGTTGCGACCATCTCATCAAGTGAGTCAGCATATTCCAAGACGGAATCCACGACAAAACAGAAGGTGTCAAAGGACAGTTCATCTGCAGGCATGCGGTATTTGAGTATAACCTGATTATCTACCAGGGCAAATTTACCGAAGACATCTGCAACGTTCCAATTCAGCAGGGTCTTGTAAAGGGCCAGTTCACTTTCAGAGCTGAGCTGAATATTGTGTGCAATAGCTCCATGAAAATCGAGAAAGACATGATTGTCAAATTCAGAAAGGTAAAGCACCACTGCAGCACTGCCGCGTGTCAGGAGATATTCACCTTCGTTTTCGGTGTAGTCTGCGCCCAGACGCTGAAAATAGAGCTCAATACGGTGTCTCAGGGCATCTAATAAAATACTCATCTTTCGTCCACCTTTCCTGTTGATTCTCACATGTCCAGCTGCTACCCTGCATTAACATGGCTGTGTGCATGTGTGCAATTCTGAGCGAGCCGAGCAATGTGTTGAGCATTGTGTACCGGATTGTGTACCGAGCATTGCGTACACGATACACAGGTAATGTATACATGGATGTTTGCACATGTGTACATTGATATACTGTATACATTGTTTACAAGCAATTCGACATGCGGCTTTACGGCCTCATTTCAAACAAAAGCATTTTACCACAAAAAGACGCGCAAAAAAAACACCATGATTTTTTCCAAAGATACATTTCAATTCATTGTTGTGACAGGGGCCTCTGGTGCCGGCAAGACCATGGTTTTACGCCATCTGGAAGACCTGGGGTATTTCTGTGCCGACAATATGGTTCCTGCTCTCTTGGGGGCTTTCGTAGACTTGATTTCCACCCAGTTCAACCGCATTGCTGTGGTCATGGATTTGCGGGGTGGGGCTTTTTTTGATGAGCTTTCGGGTTGCTTGCACACGCTTAAAGAACACGGTTTTGTCTACCGAATTCTGTTTCTAGAGGCCAGTGATGAAGTTTTGGTGCGGCGCTTCAGTGAGACACGCCGCCGCCATCCCTTGCAACATGAAGACATGAGCCTGCTTGAAAGCATTCAGCAGGAAAAAGAGCGGCTGAGGGATATTCGTGAACAGGCAGATATTGTGCTAAACACCTCCCAGATGCAAGCGGCAGAACTCAGGCAGGCCATTTCTGAGCATTTAACGGGCCAAGCTGAGTCTCAGCAAGGCCTGGTGATTACCGTGACCTCATTTGGCTATCGCTATGGTATTCCCATGGATGCTGATCTGACTTTTGATGTTCGTTTTTTACCCAATCCCTACTATAATCCTGATTTGCGCTCGTTTACAGGCCTCGAAAGACCTGTGCGTGAATATGTGCTGGGCAAAGAGGTGACTCAGGAATTTATTCGCCGCTTTTTTGACTTTATGGCCTATCTCATTCCCCATTACCGCCAAGAGGGAAAAAGCAATTTGACCGTCGCGATTGGCTGTACGGGGGGGCGCCACCGTTCCGTTGCGATTACCCGCGAGCTTAGCCGGGTTTTGCGTGAGCAAAATTATTATGTCTTGGAAAAGCACCGAGATATCAGCAAAGATCAAGCGCGTTATCAGGCCGGGCGCAAACAGCGAGCTGAAGATATGTCTTTGGCGGCATTGGGTGGGGGAACTGGTTTGTCGACCCTTCTGCGCGGATTTAAAAAGGTCTTCCATGATATCACAGCCATTGTCACTGTCTCGGATGATGGGGGCAGCAGTGGCCGTTTGCGCCGTGAAATGGGAATTATTGCACCAGGGGATTTGCGCAATTGCCTGACCGCACTGGCCGATGAAGAAGGCCTCTTAACCGCTTTGTTTAATTACCGTTTTCAGCACGAAAGCAGTGATTTAGAGGGCCACAGCTTTGGCAATCTCTTTTTAACGGCCATGGCTGAAGTTGTTGGCGATTTTCAGCGTGCGATTCAAGAGTCCAGCAAGGTCTTGGCGATTGGCGGGCGGGTCTTACCTATCTCCTTGGATAATCTTACTTTACAGGCCCGCATGCAAGATGGAACCGTTGTGGTGGGTGAGTCTGCGATCACCTGTTATGGGGGGCAGATCGAGCAGATTCAGCTCTTGGGTGAAAATACCCGTCCTCTGCCAGAGGCCTTGGAGGCCATTCGACGGGCAGATGCGGTGATCTTGGGGCCAGGAAGTTTATATACCAGCGTCATTCCCCATTTGCTTTTCCCAGAGGTGGTCGAAGCGATTGTCAACCATGCGGGGCCCCGCATTTTTATCTGCAATATTATGAGTCAATTGGGTGAAACCTCGGGTTATCACGTGCATGATTATATCGAAACCCTGTATTTACATGCGGGGCAGCGTGATTGGCTGGACTATGTTTTGGTCAATACCCAAAAGCCCGACCCCAATCTGATTGCCCGATACGCAGAGGAGCAATCTCAGCCGGTCTTATTTGAGCCTGCCGGCATGCAAGCCTTGGCTCTTCAAGTTGTCAGTGGAGATTACCTCAGCCAAGAAAACTATATTCGTCATGCGCCAGAAAAGCTCGCTCAGGCAATTCGATTGCTTGTGCAGGAATGGTTTTTTCCTGCTGGTTAGAGCGTTTGCTTGGATGGATCGACACCCAAGACCCTTAATACTTCGCTCAATTCTAAGGGAATACCTTCATAAGAGATAAATGATACCTTGCCTTTAATGAGCATATTTTTCCGCTGTTCTAAGTCATGACTGCTAAAAAATTCTTTTACTTCGAGCAGATTATACCCACCGGCTTTGCGCAACATAATATGGGCAATGCCTAGGTTGTCTAAGGCCTCAACTGAAATTTCTTCTGGCAAGAGTGGGCGAAAATTGGGAGTGGCTTTATCCAAAAATGGCTGTATATTTTCGCGCGGCAATAAAACCGGCTCTTCCGGTGAATCGGTTTCTGGGGGCCAAGGCTTTATTGCTAGCGGTGTTGGGACTTCGGGCTCTGCGACAGATTCAATTGTTTCAGCAATTTTGTCTTGAAGTTCGGCTACTACTTCTTCTTCTATTTCTTCTTCTATTTCTACCAGGGTTGCCATTTGCCCCGTAGCGGAAAAGGCTGTCTGCATTTTAGATTGTTGAACGAGCAGCTCTTCCCAAAAGAGGGGGATTTCTTGTTTTCTTAATTGCATGCACTCCAAAAAAATGCCTGAGAAACCCATATTTTGGAAGAGCAGCAGGCTTTCCAGCAAAGGGGTCTTATGGGCAGGAATTCCCACATTGACCAGAATATCCGAAATTAAATAACGCACGCGCATTAAGGGTTCCAGGGCTGTTTGTATTTCTGCTTGGGTTTCTGTTTCCTGCTCATGGGTTTTCCAAACCATAAACATTGGAATCACCCGCCGGAATGTACTGTCTGGATACAGTTTTGGCGACGAATCCAAGAGACTTAGCAAGAGATATAATTGTTGTTCAACAGGGGTATTCGGGCGTTTTTCTGAGAGATAATCGTAAATTCCAGACAGACCCCTGTATGCCAGATAGCAGAGTAATTGGTATTTATTGGTAAAATAGCGGTAAACAGATGCTTCTGTGGATTGCATTTGTTCAGCCAGTTTGCGGAATGTTAAGCGCTCCAACCCCTGTTCAACCAAAAATTCAAGGGCGACGTCAATCAATTTGGTTCCCAAGCGACTGGATTCAGGGTTTTTGCGGAAAAGCGGCACTTTTGTTTGAGCAACGGTATAAGAAGCGAGCATTGAAAAAGACCCTTGTCTAGAAAATCGCTGTTTTGAAGAGCTATTTACAACCATTAATTATCCTTATTATACCCAATGAAGAAAGATAATAATCTATGAATGATTATTTTAGCAAGCGAAATAATTTTTTTTTTAAAATAATTAATAATTTGTTTTAAAATTGCTTTTTTTGTTTGTTTTCGGCTTGTATATAGATTTTTGGGGTTTGAGCCTAAATTGTGTCACAATGAAAATATGTTTTTGAAATTTTTTTCTGATAGACTGTTTATTCGCTTATTTATGGCGGGTGTATTTCTGCTTCTGGTCTGTGTTTCTCCTGCTTTTGCTAACCCACACCGCATAACCTTTTCCGAGGCTGATCGCCTTTGGTTGATGATTTCTGCGGCCTTGGTGTTTTCGATGCAAGCAGGTTTTCTCTGTTTGGAAACAGGTCTGGCCCGCAGCAAACACGTGGCCGCTGTGGCCCTCAAAAACGTGGCTGATTGGTGTGTTGCGGGTATTTGTTTTTACCTGGTGGGTTTTGGCTTGATGTTTGGCCATAGTCTGGGTGGGGTTGCCGGGTCGGATCTCTTTGCTTTTACCCATTTGGAGATGCCGGGCGCTTTGCCTTTGGGTATTCTCTTTTTTCTCTTCCAATTGGCTTATGCGGGTACGGCGACAACGATTGTGTCTGGTGCGATGGCCGAACGAACGGCTTTTATTCCCTATATTTTGGCCGCGATGGTCGTCAGCTCGCTGATCTTTCCCGTTTTTGGGCATTGGGTCTGGGGAGATTTGTTTTTCGAAAGCAACCACGCTTGGCTGAAACAATTGGGCTATGTCGATTTTGCGGGTGCCAGTGTCGTGCATATTATTGGTGGAACTGTTTCTCTGATTGGGATTTGGATGGTGGGTCCCCGTTTGGGGCGTTTTGACCGCAACGGCCAGATGCGCAAGTTTGAACCCTCCAATGTTGCCCTGGCTGGTTTGGGGGTTTTGGCTCTGTGGTTGGGCTGGTGGGGGTTCAATGGTGGGAGTTTGCTGCAGTTCAAATCTTCCCAGGTCGCTATGATTATCGTCAATACCAATTTGGCCGGAGCCGCAGGTGCGTTGAGCGCCTATTTGCATGCGGCGTTGTTTCAAAAACAACGCGATATGATGGAAAAATTGATTGGCGGAACTCTGGGCGGATTGGTCGCTGTGACAGCTTTGGCTCAAATGGTGAGCCCTCTCGGTGCTTTGGGAACAGGGATTTTGGCTGGAATTGTTCACAATTTGGCGTTTGAGTTTATTGCGCGCAAACTTAAACTCGATGATCCGGTCGGGGCCGTTTCTGTGCACTGTGTTTGCGGTGCTTTGGGGATCTTGTGCGTACCGATTTTTGGTCATGCCGACATGTTGCCAACGGGCTCCCGTTTGCTGCAGTTTGGGGTTCAATGTATTGGCTTGGCGACCTGTCTGGCTTGGACGGCGACCATCTCTGGCATGATGTTCTATTGTTTGAAGCGTTTTATTGGCTTGCGGGTCTCGCCGATCGAAGAGATTCAAGGCGTTGCTTTGGTGCGACTTTTTCCCGAAGAACCTCCCGTGCGGGAAAGTGATTTGGAAGCCTTGCTGCACGAGCATGGTAAAAATTAAAGCCCTGCACTTTTGTCAAAATGAAAAACCTGAATTCGGTGATTGCCACGGTCTAAGATATAGACGCGTCCGTTCTGATCGGTGGAAATACATTCAGGGTTGTTAAATTCTCCTCCCTGAGTGCCTTTTTTACCAAAAGAACATATCCACTCTCCGTGTGAGTCAAAAACCTGAATCCGGTGGCTGAGGACTTCTGTGACATAGATATTTCCATCTTCGTCTACGGCAATGCCTTTGGGGATGCTGAAATCACCTTTGCCAGCACCGCGTTTGCCAAAACAGAGCTTTTGTTGGTGGTGTTGGTCCAACATCCGCACCTGGGACAAACCATGATCGAGAATATAAATTCCATTCTCTCCAGCACAGATTCCTGATGGGCTCTTGAACTCTCCGGGGCCAGACTGGTTTGAGATCACCGCTTGAATCATGCCATGCAGATCAAAGATGTGAATTTTATGGCCATCGGGATCGGTCACATAGAGATGTTGATTAAAAATAGCCAATCCAAAAGCCGAAGCCATTTTACCCAGGGTATCACCTTTACCACCAAAGGCCTGAATAAAATTTGTTTCAGGGTCAAAACAGCGAATACTTGCATCCAAGGCATCTAAAATATAAATATTGCCTTGCATATCAGCGGTGACAGCACAAGGCGCTTTCATGCCTTCATGGGTAATTTGTTGCAAACTCCGACCTTGTTTGTCCAAAATCTGAACCCGGCTGTTTTGGGTGTCAGCAATCAGCAGGTTTTCTGCTTGGGGATTGTGAAAGATCCAGCGCGGAGATGCAAACTCACCCGCTGAGGTACCACTTTTGCCCAAGATTTGGATAAATTGAAAATAGGTTTGCGGCTCGGTTTCAGGACCCTTAACAACGGGGGGCGCAACGGGCTGTTGCAGTGGGGGGAGAGATTGGCTCATGAATGGCTTGGGCTCCATTTCGGAATCCACTTGGGCCAAAAATTGATCCCCGGTCCGCTCTTGGATTACTTTGACAATTTTTCTGACTTCATCAACGGCATTGGACTTGAGAATATAGTCCACCAGGCCTTTTTTCATCAAATTGATGATGGTTTGTGGGCTGGAGGTGGATGTGACGACAATCGTGGGTATTGTCTGGGCTTTGTCCAAAATCGCGTTGGCATAGCCATCTTTGAGCATATAGTCGCAGATTAAAAAGTCAAAATCATGTTTATCGAGCAACTGCAAGGCCTCAGCAATATTGTCGACCAGTATCCAATCAAACGGCAGCCCCTCTTGTTTGATGATTTCGCCAAAAATGCGTTGACGAATGGGGTCATCTTCGAGATACAGCAGTTTGTACTTGCCCAATTTGATTGTGCCAGTGGTAATTGCGGTCATACGAAAATGAGAGAGATAGGTATTGCTTTGATGGGAGATACGCGAGCTGGCAATATCTTCAGACAAAATGACCTCATGCAATTCACGGTTGCTGAGACTGATTTTGTAGGCCAGCAATTCTTGGATCAGATCTCGGGCTTTGGCAAAGCGATTTTGAGGATCTTTTTCGAGGCATTTGAGAATGACCTGTTCCAATTTATCAGGAATGCGGTTGTTGATGCTGGTTGGTTTGGGCGGTTTCTCTCCCATGATTTTCATGATGGTCGATCCTACCGTATCTCCATCAAAGGGTAATTTACGGGTGAAAATCTCGAACATCATCACGCCCAAAGAGAAAATTGACCTTTACCCAAAAAAGTGGAGACCCCAGAAAAGGGTGATCGCTTAAAATGGAAGTAAAGGAGATGGAAACTATGAACCGCCGAGAATATACCAAGGA
>JBIKWL010000171.1:0-10597 GCA_044356335.1 Candidatus Sericytochromatia bacterium | reverse complement strand
CGGTCTCGCGGCTGCCGGTGCCATCGCCAATCGCAATCGCCGCCGGTTGGTATTTGTGCAGCAATTTGAGAAAGGTCTCTTTGGCCCGTTGTTCGTTTTGAATCAGGTAAATGACCGTGTCTTCGATGTATTGGCCCGTGGCGCTGAGGGCCACGGTTTTGATCCCCGTGCGCAGGCCGGGGTCAAGGCCCAGCACGGGCCGGGTGCCAAACGGCGCGCTCATCAGCAATTCGCGCAGGTTGCTGGCAAAAATTTCGATGGCTTTGAGGTCGGAACTTTCTTTGAGTTCAGCCAGAATCTCCGATTCAAGCGAGGGCAAAAGCAGGCGCTCCCAGGCATCTTCGAGGGCCAATTTGAGCTGATCCCCCCAGGCATTGGGTTGGATTTGCAGGTTGCGGCGCAGGCGCTCCATCAGCCGATCTGCTTCCAGCTCAATTTTGAGGCTCAGGATTTTTTCGGCCTCGCCCCGGCGCAGGGCCAGATACCGGTGGGAGGGGATCTTTTTGACGGGCTCTTGAAAATTGAAATAGTCGCGGTATTTGGCCGCTTCGGGGCTGTCTTCGCTTTTTCCCCGCGCCAGGTGGGTGGTGATCAGGCCAAACTGGCGCAAATTGTCGCGGGCCATTTCGCGCAAGGGCGCTTTCTCGGAAATTTCTTCGGCCAAGATGTCGCGGGCACCGCTTAAGGCGGCTTCGGCATCGGGCACCTGTTCGTTGACAAAGGCCTTGGCCTTTTCCAAGGGAGCCATGCGTTCCTGTTGCAGGCGCATGATCAACGCCAAAGGCTCCAGACCGGCTTCGCGGGCTTTTTGGGCGCGGGTGCGGCGGCGGGGTTTAAAGGGCAGATAGAGATCTTCCAGCTCGGTTTTGCTGCGCACAGCAGCCAATTGTTTTTCCAATTCAGGGCTCAGTTTGCCCTGCTCGGCAATCGACTTGAGAATCGCTTGGCGGCGCTCTTCAAATTCGCGCCAGTATTTGAGCCGCTCTTCGATCTGGCGCACCTGTACCTCGTCGAGAGCCCCTGTGCGGTCTTTGCGGTAGCGGGCAATAAACGGAATGGTGGCGCCTTCGTCGAAGAGCGCGACGGTGGCTCTGACCTGGGGCAGGGAGATCTGGAGTTCGCTGGCAATTTCCTGGGGGGGATCAAATGGGGACATAGCTACGTAACCTTTGTGCATTTTCGTTAGAGCGTGTGGCCCTATTTTAGTGCAAAGCGACCTTGGGTTGCCAGTTTTCGCTCAAAGTGGCTTGTCTGAACGCTGCCGGGCCAGGGCCTCGCTCAGCCAGAGAAATTCACTGATCAGGGTTTCGAGACGGCTGCCATAGCCCTGGTCTTGGAGTTGGCCCGCTTCGTCAACGACTTTTGCTCCTGGGGGGTGATTACAAAACTGGGCAAGCTGACCCTTTTAAAGGCTCTGGGGTCGCTGTCTTGACGAAGTCATATGAAATAGCAGAAAATCAATAAAAAGTGCCCTGAGGTTTCAACTTCTCCCATGCAGATCTCCAACTCAACACATCCCAAGCAGCTCTCCAACTCAACACAGATTGCAGCAGCGACTTCCACCTCAGCAGCCCCATCAGCGACGCCCGCCATCGCTGCTGCTTCTCCTGCCGCACAAACAACCCCACCCCAGGTTGCAAAACCCACTCCTGCTGTTGCCAATCCCCATCTCGCGCCGATTCCATTGAGTGCCGCTGTGCCAGCCACTCAGAAGGCTTTTGCAGCGGTCAAATCTCAATGTCAAAGTGGCCAACCCTACTTGGCTACGCCCTCTCCCTTTTCATCGTCGTCCTCGTCCTCTTCCTCTTCCTCGTCCTCCTCCTCCTCCTCCTCTTCCTCGTCCTCGTCCTCCTCCTCCTCCTCCTCCTCTTCTTCGTCCTCCTCTTCTTCGTCCTCCTCTTCTTCGTCCTCCTCTTCTTCGTCCTCCTCTTCGTCCTCGTCCCCCAAGGTGCCTTCAATTCCTTCATATCCCCCGAATCGGGAACGCCAACGGCTGATGCAAATGTCTGAGTCCAAAAGTGGAATACCCACTCCCGAAGCGGTTCGTGAACAGAATTCGAAAACCTTGGCGAGTTTATTAGGTGCTGATCAGCGTCTTCAGGCTTTGTGTGCCAAAGCCTTTCAAGGTAAATTCGGACAGGGCTTGGACAAGGTCAAATCGGCCTTCCAGCCCATGAATGTACTCAAACAGCTGACAGGAACAGGCTTTATGGTGGGCTTAGAGCAGGCCAGTGAAAGTCACTCTTCAGCCGAGATGATGCGGCAGATTGCGGAGCATGCCAGTTTTCAGAAAAATCTTTTGGCAGAGGAAATGGCCCTTGCCCTGCAGGGCAAAGCAGCGCAAAAAAGTGAACTCCAGCTGTTTAGTGCAAGTGTCTCTGGGATGTTTATGTTGGCTGGCGGGCTCATTCCCTCTGTTCCATCCATTCCTGAATTTCCGCTGCCCACACTCCCACGTGAAACCCTACAAACGGTCGCTGCCCGGTATGGGATTGCAGAAAGCCTGGATAAAACAGATACGGTAGCCAAACTTTTGATTAAAAAAGGCGCCAATGAAACCGCCTTAAAATACGCTCTGGATCCGGTAAACAAAGGAAAAGAACCCAAAGAGGGAATCAATCAGAAATATCTGGCATCACAGCTGGAAACCCTGAAATTTGCCCGAATACTCTTGATGTATCTGGCTCCTGCCCGCAACAGCACAGCACCTGCTGACTTAGAAGACCGACGCATGGCGTTGCGCCACAGCTTGGGAGCGACCCATGACAATCGTTCTTATCAGATGTCCACAGAAGAGCGCGATGACAGTTTTGGGGCAGAACATCGCCGCCTTAATTCCAGCGATTTTATGGAATTGTTTTTCACTGCTGGATTTAAAGAGCTGAATCCCTGACGGAGCTATGTCTTGAGGGTATATTGAAGATCAATGAAGCAGCAGTTTGAGGTACTCAACGCCGTACGGAGCCTGACCTCGGAACGTGAAAAACACCGGGATGCCCAGGCCGAAAAGTGTTTTCAGGCGGCACTTGCCCAATTGGATGTTTTTTTGGCGGCCCCCCATGTACACAACCTGAGCAAATTAGAAACACGGGTCTTGGACACCTTGCGCTATAAAACAGCCCAGGCCAAACCCTATGTTTTAATGGCTTATGTGCTTTTGATCTACAATCATGTGCACCAGGCCGTGCGTTTTCAAAAATTGGCGGAATCCATCGAACCTGAACTTCCCGAAGTTGTGGCTATGCGTGCTTTGATTGATCGTGTGATCTCTGGAGGCACAGAGGCCCCTCTCGCCCCGGTCTCGGATCCTGCACTGCTTCCGCCGGATTTAAGCGAAGAAGGGCTGTATGACCAAATCGAAACCCTGATTTTTGAACAGGTCAAGTCTTTGCTGCAGAGCCCACCGCTGCCCTCGCCCAGCCTTGATACTCAGGCTTTTCTGGCACTTACCCAACGTCAAGCAGAGCTTGAAACGGTCTATGACACCTTCATGGCCCGTCTGCTGCCGCTTGAAACGGATTGGGATATCAGTGAACTGAAGCTGCGACTGCGCCCAATTGAAAGCCGCTTAAAACAATTTGCAAGGCAACGCAGCCTGTTTGAACGTTTGAGTACTCTGGAGCAGCGGATCAAGGCTGAATCGCATGCCCTAAAAACCCTTTACAGGGATCTGAACAGGGCAGCCCCCGGCTTAACTGACCGAGACTTGGAAGTGTATTACGACCGCTGTGATGGCTTTGCGGATGAAATTGATGAGTTAGAACAACAGGGCTGTGATATTTTGCCGCTGCTGGGTATATATCAAGAACTGACCTCTGCTCTGGACCAACTTCAGGACGCACTGGATGACACAAACCCAAGCTAGATTTAAAAGAGCTGTTTATCCCCCATCATTTAAAACCATGCTAACTTGCTTGATGCTCAGTTCCATGCTGCTTTCAGGCTGCCTCAACAATGGCATGCCAGCGGATTTAAGCGCCCATTTGGCGCGTCAGGGATTGCCCGTGCAGATTCTGCAGTCTGATGCCCCCATTTCAAGTCGCAAAGGCTATGTGGTGTTGGCCCGCGACCCGGCCTTTGAAAAGCAGCTGATTCAACGCTTTGAACTCGAATCTGTCCAGGTTGGAACCCGGCCTTTTGCCGATTACACATCAGGGGTAAAAGGGGCTCCTGAGGCTCTTTGGTGCAAAGGGGGCAATCCCCCCAGTTTGAAACTGCAAGATGGTGGGCAATTTGTCTACCTTTGTCTGCTGCATGTCGGTTCAGGCCAAACTTTGCTGATCGCTGAATACGCCTATGGTTGAACATAAGTCCTGCAAAGGCTAAAATGAAAAGAAAAAGGTCTATCCCATGCCGCTTTCCAGCCCAAAACCCAAAACCTATGCCCTGCTCTCTTCCCTCTTCCTGCTCAGTGCCTGTTTCTCCCCTTTGCCTGTGCCTCCCGCTGCCCAACCGACTGCGTCGCCGACAGTGGCTTCGAGCACGGCAGGAGACACCGCCTTCAAAGGCTGGGGCCTGTATACCTGGCGCGAACAGGGCCTCTATTATTGGGCTTTGGTGCCCGATACCAATGCCAACGCCGATCTCAGCCGGGTACGGGCCGAGGGCAAAGCCGGGCTCGACAGTTTGAACACCCGTTTGCAGCAATTGGCGCGGGGCCAAGAGCTGTTCTGGAATTTTCGTGTGGCGGTGATTAGCTCCACTCAGTTTATGCTGCCGCCAGCGGCGGAGCAGACAGCGCTGTGTGCGCTGATGCGTGAGCGCGGACTCAAGCTCAGCGTGGCCGAAGAAATGGGCCCTGTGGCCGATTGCAAAACCGCGATTTAGACGGAGGCTGCGCCATTTCCAATCAGCGCCCGTTTCTGGGTGACGGTCATGTGTTTGATCTTCCACTCCAGGGCCCCCGCGCTGCTGCGGTTTGGCAGCGGTTCACTCAGCCAGACCTGTTCAACCGGCCGGCGGCAGCGGGTATAACGCGCCCCTTTTTTGCCTCCGGCTTGGTGTTCGGCCAAACGGCGCTCAGGATCGGTGGTCAGGCCGGTATAGAGCGAACCATCGGCGCAGCACAAGATATACACAAAATAAGGCATAATTTAGCTTAGCGGATTTTGCTGGGTGCGGCCAGTGTCTGGTTTTGGGGCGATTCAAGGCTTGAATCTTGGCCTGACCCTTGTTAGAATCGTGAATCTTGCCCCTGATTTTTTGTGATGCCTATCTTGCGCGCAACCTGCGACTAAAATGTTTAAAGGGCGGAGTTGTTTTAACATGTTTGCCTCTGCCCTCTTAATGGTGCGGCCCCAGCTCTTTGGCTATAATCCCGAAAATGCAGACAATACTTTTGCTGTGCCTGGCGAGGACAGCGTTCATCAAGCCGCCTTGGCCGAGTTTGATACTGTGGCAGACGGACTGAGAGCCTTGGGTTTGCAGGTCTGTATTTTGCGCGACAGCTCGGGTTCTCCCGATGCCATTTTTCCGAATAATTGGTTCAGTACCCACCCCGATGGGCGGCTGGTCTATTACCCGATGAAAGCCCCTTCGCGGCGCCGTGAAGTGCGTTTGGATTTGCCTGAACGTCTGCGGCAATGGGGCTTTGCGGTCAAACAGGTATTGGACTGGTCTGGTCTGGCTGAAGCCGGGCTGTTTTTAGAGGGCACCGGCAGTCTGGTGCTCGATCATGCCCAGCGTGTGGCTTATGCTGCTCTGTCTGAGCGCACCGATGCCTCCCTGGTGACGCGCTGGGCCGAGATCCTTGGCTACACGGCTTTTGGTTTTGAGCCCTGTCGCTTGCTCGGCCCGGATGGCCAACTTCATGCGGTCTACCACACCAATGTCTTAATGGCGCAGGGCCAGGGTTTTGGGGTCTGGGCCCCAGAGGGTTTTGCCCAAGCTGACATGGCGCAGCAATTGCGGCAAAACTGGGCTGATTCAGACCAGTTCAGCGTGGAATTAAGTCTGAGCCAGGTGCAGGCCTTTGCGGGCAATCTGCTGCAGGTGCAGACCCCCAATGGCCCCTGTCTGTTGATGTCGCAAACGGCCAAAGAGGCCCTTTTGCCCAGCCAAATCGCGCAATTGGAAAGATTCACAACCCTCAAGGCCTTTGCCATTCCCACGATTGAGCGGGTGGGGGGCGGCAGTCTGCGCTGCATGCTGGCCGAGCTGTTTTTGCCTCAAACCTAATCCCTTTTTGCCTCAAACCTACTCCCCACTCCTGTGGTATCATAGTCTGCAATTCATGCTCTGGAGGCTTTCATGCGCACGTCTTTACCCGCCAGTTTAATTGAACATGTTTCTCAACCTTTGGCTCTTGCCAACGCCGCTTTTTCTCAGCGTTATCCCGGTGTGATTGTCGGTCGCCAGCCCGTGCAAACCCTCTACGGTGGGGCCCAGCTCTTTAAAGCCGATACCGCCCAAAAAATGGGGGGGCTCTCGCTCAAAGCCCTCGACACCTATGCCCCCAATTTTGCTGTGCTGGCCCAAGCGGCTGGTTTAACGGGCGCTCAGTATTTGCCCAGCACTTGGAATGAAGCCGAAGCCTTGGCTGAGGCGATTGCCGCCAATCCTGCTCAAGCCAAAATCTACAATCGCCATGCCTGGTTGGCCTGGACGATTTATGAACGTGTCAAAGAAAAACTGGCCCGCGAAGCGGTCGAAGATTTTCGCATCGACTTTGAAGACGGCTACGGCAACCGCCCCGATGCAGAAGAAGATGCTGATGCCGTGCGCAACGCCCAAGAAGTCGCCAAAGGCATGAGTGAAGGTATTTTGCCGCCGTTTATTGGCATTCGCATCAAGCCCTGGACCGATCAGCTCCATGCCCGCAGCATGCGCACATTGGATGTGTTTATGAGCGCCTTGATTGATCAAACCGGCGGCCATTTGCCCAAAAATTTTGTCGTGACTTTGCCCAAGGTCACAGCCCCCCAGCAGGTGGCCGGACTGGTGCAATTGCTGGAGCGGATTGAGGCCGAAAACGGCCTGGCCCAGGGCAGTATTCCCCTGGAAATCATGGTTGAAACCACCCAATCGATGTTCAATTTTGAGGGCGGGGGCGTGATGTTGCCTGCCATGTTGGATGCCGCTGCGGGCCGCTGTCGGGGGGCGCATTTTGGCACCTACGACTATACCGCCAGTTGCAGCATTGTCGCCAAACATCAGGCCATGGACCACCCCGCTTGCGATTTCTCGCGGCATATTATGCAGGTGGCTTATGCCAGCACGGGTGTCATGCTCTCCGATGGCGCCACCAATATTATGCCTGTGCCTGTGCACCGCGAAGTGGCGGGCGGTAAACCGCTCAATGCGATACAAATTCAAGAAAACACGGCTGCTGTTCACGCCGCATGGCGGCTGCATGCCGACCATATCCGCCATTCGCTGCGCCATGCCTATTACCAGGGCTGGGATTTGCATCCGGCTCAGTTGATCACGCGTTATGCGACCCTGTTTGATTTCTTCTTGCCCGAACTCGATGCTGCCACTTTGCGCCTGAAAAACTTTGTCGCCAAAGCCGCCCAGGCCACCCTCAGTGGCGATGTCTTCGACGATGCGGCCACAGGCCGGGGGCTCTTGAATTATTTCCGCTTGGCGTACAATTGCAGCGCCATTGATGATGCCGATGTCGAAGCTGCGGGGCTGACTGTGGCTGAGTTGACAGGTGGGGCCGGCTCAGACAGCTCACCCTGGTTGCAGATGTTGAACAAGGTCTAAAGCTATGAAAAAAATCTTACTCGGTACTGTTTGTGCACTGTTGCTGATGGGGGCTGCCCCGGCCACGCTCTGGAGTGGCTCCTCTGCGGGTTTTCAACTCACCTGGAGTGAGACAGATTTGCGTGTGCAGACGGGCAATAAACCCGCTGTATCTCTCTTTCCGCCTTTACCAAAGCTGGATCCCGACCCCGAATTTCGCTGTGAGTATGAATGGGGGTTGAGACCACTCTCCTGGGTGGGCTCCTATTTGAGTTATCGCCAAGAGAGTTATTGGGGCTGTATGAAAACCGCCCACCCTGGGAGCTTGAGCGAATTCCAGGTCAAAGATCTGCGTGCGCCCAGCAAAGCCGTATCCCTGAATCAGCTCTTTCCCGATGCCCAGATTCTCAAAGCCCTTTTGGCGGATGCGGTTGTGATTAAGGCCTTGCAAAAAGCCCCAAACAAGCGCAAATACAACTCTACATCAGAATTGTTGGCAGCGCTCAACGAAGGCAATGGGGAATGTGAGTATTATTTTGGCAAAGATATGTTGAACCACTTTGCCTTTCATCACATCGCGGGCCAGCAGGTGGCGGTGCGCGTTGGGCTCTCCCATGGCTGTGAGGCTGCACGGGGCAATCTGACCCAATTGGGTATTTTATTGCCCATTCCGCCGGCACTCAAAGCCCCCCTACAGCAGGCTTTTAATCGCAAAGCTGGTTTTTTAATGGGGGATTTTGAAACCCGTTTTAAAGACCGCCGCAGCACCCGCAAATACGTCGAGCCTGGTATGAAATACCCGCCCTATTAGCCTCTCTGAGGAGGCGTTGCCTGTGTTAAGCTTGTAGCAGAGTTCAAGATCGGAAGTCGGTTGTATGGCACAGGACATAGCGCAGGACGTAGCACAGAATAGGGATTCAAAAATAGCTTCAGAAATGGAGCCAGAGAACGTTAAACAGAGCAAATCCAAACTGGATTTAAAAGACTTCTTTATCATGTCTTTGTGTCCTTTGATGTTTGGCAAATTGCTGATCTTTTACTTTGGTTCCAATTTTTCCAGCAATCCCGGTGAGGGATATGGCATTGGGCTCTCCTTTGCGATAATTTTTACACTTGCGATGGCGGGCCGTTTTATTTGGAAGTACCGCGATTATCAGGAAGAATAAACAAGGATGACCTTCATTTGAGATGGTTTCTCCCGTTAATGTATTTATCAGTCTCAAAATAGCTTTAAACGAATTGCAAAGGCAAACCCAGGCTTTTTTTGCCACTTTGCCCACTGTCACGACTGCCCAAGCCGATTTTCACTTGACCAGTCCCTTGGCTTTGTCTCTGCCAGAGGAGCAGCCTGCTGCCAGTCTGTCAGAACGGCCTTCCTTGCGTTCGGCTTTGCCTCTGCTGTGCGCCCCAGCTCAGGGCCAAAGCGCCCAAATTCAGGGCGAAAAGCTCAGCAAACTCATGCCCACAACCCGCTATGCCTTTCCGCTTTTGGTCTTTGCACTCACGGGCCCCGAAGGCCAAAGTCAGAGCGTAGAGGTGTTAATTCCCCCCTTTCAAACCTTTGCAGAAGGGGTGTTGGAAAGGCATTTATTGGAATTTGCAGTCACCTTACTGGATTTGGATTTGCAGCCCTTTGGCTTTCGCGCCCTGCGCAATGATGTGCAATTGGTCATCCAGACCACCCCTGAATTCGCGGGTTGGAATCTGCAACTCCAAGATCTTTTGCTCATGCCTTTGCCCCCCCAGACACAGCTTTGCCATTTGGGCCTGAAGCCCGGTCTTTCCAGTACCGATCCTGGCCAGATCGTAGGTCTCTCTCCCGCGACGGCTTGGGGCAGATACAGCCTCAATGGGGTTGAATTGACACTCAGGCAAACCCATTCCCCCCTCCCTGACTTGAATCGCGTGCGCGAAGCCGTTTTGCGGCAGTGCAATCAAGCTTTGGCTTCGGCAAACGTGACGGCCTGGATCGATCCCGAAGGCCATTTGCTCTTTAAAGCACACCATCCAGACCAGACCCTTGAACTGAGGCGTTTGCCCGATCCCGTCTGGCCCGAAGGTACCCTTTTGCAGGCCCTGGATTTGCCCGAGGGCAAGCAGGCTGCGTTGGAGCCAGCTGTTCAGATTCAAATTGAAAAACGGGCCTTGGGACAGTTCCGTCTCAATGGACAGCTCTTTGATTGGGGGACCATTGCCCTGCACCGTCCGGGTCAGGTTCGGGCTGAATTGGCTCAGCTTTTTGAGGCGGTCAAGACCCAAACGGGGATCTCGCTCGGGCTGGATGCGGCAGGGTTTTTGCATCTTTCGGGGCCCGAAATAGAACTTGAGCCCTTGGGGGCAAATCCGTGGGGGTTGGAGGCTGTCTGTCTCCGGGCCACCCCCCCGGATTGGGCTGGGCTTGAACAGCAATTTGAGGCCTGGATTCAGGCTGCCAATCATTGTCTCAGTCAAATTCACAAAATCCCCCCACTCAAACCACTGGAGTTGCCTTTGCGCCAAGCCTTACTGGCCCAGATGCCAGGGCAGATGGGGGTTCAGGTCAGTTTGGCTCCCGAAACCGGACTGCAACTCAATGCCCGTCCCGAGCAGCTGATCGCCCATTTTGAAACGATTTCAGATGCCCTGAAACGCTATTTACAACAATTGCCGACCCATTTGCAAGGCCTGATGACAAGCCTGGCTGAACTCGAAAAGATCCCGCAGGTCTCTGTGCTGCCCTCGCCGATGCCCCCTTTGGCTCCAGTAATGGCCCCGGTTTATTCACACAAGTTGCAGACCCCAGATCTTTCCCCTGCCATGAGGCACACACCCCTTTTGTCCGAGGAGGAGGAAGAACCGCCCCAGGCTTCGTTTGATCATAAAATTTAAGGATTGTGTTTATGTCTGCCCTGTTATCTCCCCTGTTGTCTGC
>JBIKWL010000170.1:0-10601 GCA_044356335.1 Candidatus Sericytochromatia bacterium | reverse complement strand
TGTGATGGTTTTGCCGATTGCTTGGATGATTATGACCAAAAAGGCTTTGATATTCAGGCAGTTGAAAGGGTTTATCAAGAACTCTGTCGAAAAATTGAAGCCCTGCAAGAGGGCCTCGAAGAAAATCTCAGTCGCCTTCAACCCCTGATGAGGTAATAAAACATGCAAATTGCCCGCTCGAACCCCATTGTTCCCATTCAATCTCGCGTCGACCCCTCCAGGGGCAGAGACGCTGCTGCCTTTCGGCCAATCAGTGCACCAGAAATGCAAGCCCACCAGCAAAATGCCCAAACCACGTCAACCTCTGTTCAACGCAAAGGATGGGGGCTGTCGCTCCAAAGCAGCACGGCTCCCAGAGCGTTGGGCAGCAAAGAACAGATAGATTTACTCAAAGCCAAAATTGACAATGTGCGTTTTACAGCCTCAGAAGGATTAACCACCCACAATCCCCTGAGTCAGCCTCCGCCAAGTGGCATGCAAACGGTTGGGGCGTATCTCAAGTTTTATGGCAAAGGCCTCTTGCGCACCCTTGAAACCGTGACTGTTTTGCCTTTATTGGTCGACAAAGGGGCGCGCAGTGATCTCAAAGCGGTCATGGGCATGATGAAAGATGGCTGGGACAGCATGCTCAGTAATTCTGATGCGGTGGTGGGGAATAAATATATCCGAGAAGGTCAGACTTTGGTAAGTCGGGCGGATCAGCTCGATCAACAGGCTGCAGTGACTTCCCCCTCTGTGGAGTTTGGCATGCGCAGAGATTTGCTCGATTCGATTCAAATGCGCGATACCCTCACAGTCAAACCCAATCGCTCTCCCGAAGATGAAGCCCGCTTGACCCGCCTGATTCAAAAAGTGGGGCTATTGGAATCCCATTTGGGCAGGGTGGATGATCTCCGCCAAGAAGCGGCCTCTCTGCGCAAGCAAGGTGAAAGTGCGGTTGCTCTGGGCGTTCAAGTCAGGGGGGAACACAGTGAAATGGCGGCCAAATATCTGGGGTACCCTGCTTTGGTGGCGGGATCACTTGGCAAAACCGCTTTTACCACTGTGCAAGCGGGGACGGGCCTTGCCAAAGGCGGCGGCTTGGAGGTCAGTTTAGAGGTGGGAGCACAAGCCTTGGGTGTTTCGAGACATGCTCTGCAAGCCATTGGGATTGCGGGGGCGGGTGTCAGCGCAGCCATTGATGCTTACGATTTTTTTCAGACCTCTCGCGCCCACAACAAAGCGCTCAACAAAGTGGAAATGGCAGAGGCCTTATTAACAGACCATCCGGGCCGGCTGGCCCTCGCAGCCAAATTAGAGGGAGAGGCTTCAAGATTGGAGCAGGGCGGGATCACAGGCAGCATGATTCGCTTAGGGGCTCGTTTAAACCCCTTTGCAGATCGCTCCAGCCCCGAGATCTTGCGCAATAAAGCGATTGCCATTCGCGGGATAGACCCCAAATTATCCCCTGAAAACCTGGATCCGGCAGTCAAAGCGGTGGTTACCCAAATCAAAGAACATGCCGATATTCAAACGAAGCGGATTGCCATGGTTAAAAATGTGGTAGGAATTGTGGGCGCTGGTTTGGCCATTGCCGCTTTAACCGTGGCCTGTCCGCCTGCTGGATTGGTGGTTGCGGCCTGTGCGATTGGGGTCTGTGCAGGGGGGGCGGGTTTGTATATGTCTTATTGTAATTGGTTTACCTCTTCACAGCGCTTTACCAACGTCACAGATTTAAGACAGAGTTTGGGCCAAATCGACCTCAAAGAAAGTTTGATCACAGAAGAATTATCTGCCCTCAGAAGCCAGCCTGAGGCGCAAAATCCAGCTTCAGAAGTGGCCCAAAAGATCACCTTTTTAGAGGGTGAAAAACAACAATTACAAGGCTTGCGCATGCAAACCACGCTCAATTTATTGGCAGCCTCTCCCGATGATGCTGCCGTCGAAATTTATAAAAAAGCCAAAGCAGGAGATCGACAAATGCATTTTCTGGCCCGTTCCGTTTTGGGCGTAGCTTATGAAAACTTACCTGAAAGTGTGGCTGTAGATGCATTTGCCCGTGGCATGCATCTGGATGTCAATAAATAAAAGGATCACGCCATGACTTTACTTGAAAACGTGCCACAAACATATTTGGGCAAATTGGAGTTTATTTTAAATCAAGTGGGTTTACCCGCTTATCTATCTCCCAAAGATGCTGAAATTCCCTTTGATTATTTGTTGGTGGCCTTGGATGAAGATTTAACACAGCCTCCCAAACATCTGCTTAAATTGTTATTTATCGAAGAGGTGCTCAATACCCCTGGCGAACAGGGAGAGAAGATTGAACAACCTGAACGCATGGGGCGGTTTTCCCAACTCCAATTTTATCTTGAGTTGCCAATTAAGGTGCCCGCCACCAAATTATTGGATACCTATCGCTTGGTTTCTGCGTTTAGCAGTTTGATGCCCAATGGCGCATTGGTTCTCAACGAGGCTGAAAAAAACACAGTGGTTTATTATTCTCATACCTTGATGTCTCGCCCAGAAACAGTGGATATTGGGGTCGTGGTTGAAATCATCGACCAAACCCGCTTTTTTTTGCCCCGCTTTTTGCCTCAATTATTCACCTTTGTCTCAACCCCAAAGCCACTCAAAGTGATTTTGGCAGAAACGCAAAAGCTGATGGTTGAAGCGACACAGCCCAATTTAAAGGTTTAATTCTGAAAGCGCAAGTCCCCCCTTGACACAAGATTATGGATAAGTTAAGATAGTGTTAATAAAGGTTAATCACAAGTTAATTGTTCGTGCCTAAACGAACCCTTGCAGGAGTTTTAACCCCATGAAAACATTATTTACACTTCTCACCACTGCCCTGATGCTTTCTTCGCTGAGTGCCTGCCAATCCCAGTCCACCCTGATGCCTGTCGCTCCCGCGATGCTGCAAGCCCAAGCATCAACCCGCGTGATTTTCCACGTCGTGCCCGAAAGCAAAGCCAAAGTATGGCATGTTAAACTTCAACGCAATCCTGCACCTGTCGCCACTTTTAGCACCAAAGAAGCCGCTGTCGCTGCTGGTCGTTCCTTGGCCAAAGCCCAACCTTTGGGTCAGCTGATTGTTCACTTGGCCAATGGCCGCATTGAAACTGAATACACCTACGGGAATGATCCTGCCAATTCCGCAGGCTAATCAAAAACAGCTCTAAAAACCGTCCACGCCTTCCAAGCTGGGCGGTTTTTTAATATCCACAATGAGAGCTTTTAGCGGGATTTTTGGAGGAATATTGTAGATGCAAAATAATTCAGACATGTTAAACTCGCAAGAGTTTAAATCCCTGGTCTCCCAACGTTGGTGGGTTTCCGGCATTTTATTATTGGCTTTGTTTCTGACCTATTACGGATTTTTACTTTTGATCGCTTACCAAAGACCTGTGGTGACCCTGCATATTTGGGGCAAAACGCCGCTGGGTATCCCTTTGGGCGCAGGGGTCATCGTTTTATCTTGGCTTTTGACTGCTGTTTATGTATTTTGGGCCAATCGGGCCTATGATCCTGTGGTTCTGAGCCTGGCGCAACGCCTGAAAGCAGAAAACCCATGAACACGGCAACGGCAAAATCGACCCTGGGCCAACCCACTCCCGCAGCCATTGCTTTCTTTTTGTTGATTGTCTTTCTCACCTTGGGGATTACCTGGTGGGCAGCTCGGCGCACGCGTTCGGTTCAGGAATTTTATGCGGCAGGCCTCTCCATCAGCGCCTTTCAAAATGGTTTGGCCCTGGCCGGTGACTATATGAGCGCCGCTTCATTTTTGGGCATTGCGGGCATGGTCGCCCTCAAGGGCTTCGATGGCATGATCTATGCCATTGGCTGGCTGGTCGGCTGGCCGGCGCTGATGTTTCTTGTGGCTGAGCCCTTGCGCAATTTGGGCAAATACACCTTTGCGGATGTCGTGGCCTTTCGTTTGCAGCAGACCCCCGTGCGTATTGCCGCAGCGTTAGGTGGAATCTTAACCATTCTTTTTTACACCATAGCCCAGATGGTGGGCTCGGGTGCCCTGATTCATTTGATGTTTGGCGTGCCCTACGAAGTCGCTGAAGTTGCGGTGGGGGTGATCATGTTGGCTTATGTACTCTTCGGGGGCATGTTGGCCACAACCTGGGTGCAAATTGTCAAAGCCCTGCTTTTGCTCTTTGGCGTGACCGTGATGGTGATCCTGGTGCTTGCGCGTTTTTCGTTTAATCCGATAGAACTCTACGCGGCGGTGGCCAATCAATATGGTCAGGCGGCCCTTGAGCCCGGTGGTCTGGTCAGCAATCCACTGGACGCCATTTCACTGGGATTGGCTTTGATGTTTGGTCTGCTTGGACTGCCGCATATTTTGATGCGCTTTTATACCGTTCCCGATGCCCGTGCCGCCCGGCTTTCGGTGCTCTATGCTTCGGGTTTTATTGGCTATTTTTATCTGATCATCCCGATTGTGGGATTTGGGGCCGCCGCTTTGATTGGCCGCAATGTGATTGCAGGCATCGACAAAGGGGGCAATATGGCCGCGCCACTACTGGCCGAATTTTTGGGCGGCACGCCTTTTCTGGGGTTTATTGCCGCAGTCGCTTTTGCCACAATCCTGGCAGTGGTTGCGGGATTGACCCTGGCAGGAGCCTCGGCCTTCTCCCATGATATCTATGTGCATATTATTAAACGGGGACAGGCCAGCGAACATGAACAAATGCGTGTGGGACGCATTGCCACCTTGTGCTTTGGCTCTTTAGCGGTCTTGCTGGGCATGGTATTTAAGGGCCAAAACGTGGCCTTTATGGTCGGATTGGCCTTTGCGATTGCCGCCAGTGCCAATTTTCCCGCCTTGCTGCTCTCAATTCTCTGGAAGCGTTTCACCACCCTCGGGGCCGTGGGCTCCATCTTAACCGGGGCCTTGTTATCTGTGGGTTTGATTGTGCTCAGCCCCACGATCTGGGAAGACATTCTGAAAAACCCCGCAGGCTCCGCTTTTTTCCCGCTCAAGAACCCCGCCTTGGTTTCAATGAGTGCCGCCTTTTTGGTGGGTATTTTGCTCTCACTCTGGAAGCGCGAGCCCCAGGCCGAAGAGAAATACGAAAGTGAAAAATTACGCGTCTATTTGGGCATTGGGGCAGAATAATGTGGGATTTACCCAAATTACTGAATCAACGTTATGAAATACGTGAGACTGTTTTAGCGGGAAGTGAAAGCCAGGTAATTAAAGGTTTTGATACCCGCAAAAAGCTGCCAGTATTGATCAAGGCCTATGCCCCTGCCGTATTAAAAGACTGGAAGCGTTTTCAACTGGTGGAACGCGAGGCCCAGACCTTGGCCCAACTGGATCATATCCAAATTCCCTATTTTGTCGATTTTTTCACCCTGGGCTCGGGGACGGATCTCTCCCTCTTTCTGGTGACCGAATTTATCCAGGGCCAAAGTCTGGCAGAAAAACTCAGTGCGGGCTGGAAGCCGAGTAGCGCGGAGGTTTTCGGGCTGGCAGAACAATTATTGCAAATTTTGATCTATTTACAGGCCTTTCAACCGCCGATTATCCACCGAGATATCAAACCCGCAAACTTGATACTCACACCATTTAACAGGCTGTATTTGGTCGATTTTGGCGGTGTTCAAGCCGTTTTACAGGGCCAAGGGGCTGGGGGTTCCACCTTGGTTGGAACAGTCGGATATATGGCCCCAGAGCAATTAATGGGCCAAGCCCTGCCGGCTTCGGATCTGTATTCGCTGGGAATGACTGTTTTACAATTACTCAGCGGTCAATCGCCAGAATCCTTGCCAAGCAGATTAGATTTGGCTGGCATTCAGGCCCTTTTGCCTGTTCTCAAAGCCGAAATTCACGATTGGCTCTTTCATTTGTTGGCAGACGATCTCAGCTACCGTTATGAAAGTGCCCAAACCGCCCTGCGGGTTTTTGACCTCCTCAACGACAAAGATCCCGAGGTGCGTATGCATGTGCTGCCCGAACAAAAAACAAATCGCCTGCCAGAAATTTTACATGAACTGCAGTTGCAAACGGGCCAGGATGACTCCCAAGCCTTGCCAGCGGGCTTCGTTTTAAGGGAGCACTATTTGCTCGAGCGCTGTTTGGGGGCTGGCACCCACAGTTGGGTTTATGCGGCCCAAGAGCAAACCAAATCTGGCAGTTTGATCGTCAAAGAACTCCGGCTGTCTAAGCTTGAAAACTGGAAAAATTTGGAATTGTTTGAGCGCGAAATTGACATCCAAAAAGCACTCAGACATCCCAAAATCCCGCGGTATGTGGATAGCTTTCAGATTGAAACAGACCAGAGTTTGTGCTGCTTTTTGGTCACAGAACGAATCGCTGGAGAAACCCTTGAAGACAAATTGAACGCAGGCTGGCACCCCACTCAGACACAGGTCTGGGACGTGGCCAAACAGGTTCTGGAAATCCTGTGTTATTTAAATGAATCCAAGTTACCTGTGGTCCACCGCGATCTCAAACCCTCTAATTTGATCCTCAACGATCAAGGAGAGGTCTTTTTAATTGACTTTGGGGCAGTCCAAAACCGGCTTCTGAGCCAAGGGGGTGGCGGGTCCACGATTATTGGCACCTTTGGCTATATGGCGCCCGAGCAGTTTGCAGGGGAGGCCTCTGCCCAAACAGATCTCTATGGTTTAGGGGCCACCCTTTTGCGCCTGCTGTCTGGGAGGCATCCTGTTGAAATTCCCTTTGAAGGCAATGGTTTGGATTTTCGGGGTTTTGTCAATCTAGAGGATTTTTACCTCTATTGGCTGGAATATTGCCTCAAGCCCTTGCCACAGGAGCGCTTTGACTCTCCGCGTCAGGCCCTTGATTTGCTCGTTGATTATCTGCAGGCAGGAAAAACAGCAGCGCGTTGGCTTGATCTCGAAAGCAAAAGACAAGCACAAGCAGGCACTTTGCGGGGTCAACGCCGCTACCAGCTCTATAACCTGATTCCCCCAGCCCTGGCCCTCGATAAATTGCCCCGTTATTTTAAACAGAGTGAATTTGAGCTGCATGAACAACCCGGAGAAATTGAAATCCAGATGCCTGCTACCGTTCCACTGATGCAGGCGGGGCTCAAACAGCTCAATCGGATGGATCTGTTTTTTTGGATTGGGATCGGGGGAATCATGGCCTTGACGCCACTCTTTTTCGCCAGTTTGATCCTTCTCCCGGTAGAAGATCTCGCCAAAATCTTGGGAGAGTTCGAAGACCCTTATTCAGTGGTCAACAAACTCAAGCCGCTCGCCTATTTGGGCGGGCTGGGTGTTTTGGCCCTGATCTCGGCATTGGGTTATGGATACAGATACGGCCAAAAAGTGCGGCAGGGACGGTCTTTGCCTTGGCGCAATTCCTATTTTAATCTCTTGATGCCCCAGGCCAGATTAAAATTGCAAGCTGATAAGCTCAGTCTGCTCAATCCAGCAGATCCGGACCCCCTGATGTTAGCGCTCAAATGGAATAAAATTAAAAGGATTGAGTGGCAGCCCTGTCGCTCTGATTATCCCCATTGGCAGCAGTTTGGCCCTGCCCGCCCCTATCTCTTGACCTTTCATTTTAGCGCTTATCTGATTTTAAAAAGAGCATACTCTAGCAAGAATTACGCATCTTATACCCTGACCTTGCTCTTATCTGAAGAGGGACAACAGCTTTTGGCCAAGACCCTGGATGCCCTGCTCAAGAAGTACGGTCGGGATTAATTCTCATCGGAGGCAGCAAATCTGGCATGGCTTTAAATAAAGATCTGTTAGTGGCTAAGGAGGATAGACTTAAAATGAGCAGACAACTTACGCTTGGATGGCTATTGGGACTCTGTCTTGGGATTGCTCCGGTCTGGGCAGAATCGGACTTGTATACCCGGCCCCAAATGGATACCCAAGGCAATTGGCTGACCAACAGCGGGCCGATTTCTGGCCAGGCCAAATCCCCGCAAATGCCCGGAGCGCTCTGGCGGGTGGTTTCTCCCCAGCTCAATTGCAGGGCTCAGCCCAACCGCCATGCAGCCCTGATCACGACCTTTCGCAAAGGCCGTCTTTTGCAGGCCAATGTGGGCCGGGGCGGCTCTGATGAAGTGATTTTCAATTCATTGGACCGTGCCAAACATCCCTGGATGTGGGTGCGCAGCGCAGAAGGCCATGATTTGGGCTGTTTTGTGCGGGCCCACCGCAGTTTTATTCAGCCCGTTAAAAAATAAGTCTAGGGCAGGACTTTGGGGCCAAATGAGGGGCCAAATGAAATGCGGGTGTGTACGCCGTAGGGGTCTGACACAAACGGTAAAAAACATAATCCACCCGTTTGCGGTATTCTGGATTGGTTTTATTAGCGGTAAGGAGCGGTAAGGCTGAACTCAGTGTGTTACCTGTGTTGCCAAAAGACGTTTCAGGCCCTCGGCAAAGGCCTTGACCACAATGGGGTTGTAGGCTATTTCTCCATGGCCCGCACTGCCCACATCATAAACCTCTTGGTTTTGAGCCCCTTTGACTGGGCTACCCTGGATACCAAATTTGGGGTCCATTTTTAAACCCTCGGTATCTTGGCGCTGGTAAAAGCTCAAAAACCGGCCTGTATTGCTGGGTTTGTAGAGGCTTTCGGGTTGGGCCCGGTGCCGAACCAAAGGGGGATAGACTTTTTTCGGTTCAACTTCAATCAAAGGCAGGGCATCGATCCAGCCGCGCACGCGGTTGAGATTGTGTTCGGTGCCTTTGTTGAACCATTCTTTGCCCGCTTCAAGGACGGCCTCATGGGCCTCGCGAACGGGGTCAATGGTCATCACCATAGGAAAATGTAGGGGTTGGCCATTTTCATTTTTCAGGGCTTTGGCCTTTTCTAAAAATTTAACTGCAGATCGGCCGCCACTGCTGTGGCTCACAATCACAAATTGGGGATCTTTGCCTTGTGCTTGGGCCTGGGCCTGGATTTCCTGTAGTTTAAGCAGCGCTTGATTGATACCCGGGGTTTGGCCTGCAGAGCTGAGTACGGCTTCTTTTAAACTCTCTGTCAGGCTGATCTGTTTGAGCGCGTCCCCACCTGCCAGTGCCTCAAATTCTTCCGAAGGAAAACTCAACCACTGGGCTGATGCGGCCATTTGCGGGTCATCGAGCAAGGTATTCAAGGGCCCGACAGCCAAACCCGACCAATTCATGTCTTTGCCTTCGTGTTTGCGCATGGCTTCGGAGAGTTGTGTGTGGATTTCGGATCTGCCTGGTTGGCTGGTCAGGCCCTGTTTTCTGAGTAAATCGTTGGCGGCAATCATCACGGGCGCACAGCGGGGATGAAAAGCCCCCGTGCCTTCAAAGGCGATAATCACCAACTCAGCGCCATTGTATTGGGATTCTGCCTGCAGGCGCTGGTTTAAACTGTGGCGGCTTTCGCCGGGATGAGCAGGAACATTGGCCAAATTGGCTTTGAGCGCTTGATTGACAGCGGCTTTGACTTCTTCTGAACTGGCCACACGCAAGGCTGGAGCTTGTGTGGCTGCGGCTTGAACAGGTTGAGCAGAAGCCAGGTTCAAGCTGGGTTGGGCCGATCCTGTTTGATTGGTTTGGGCAAATGGGGGAGCGCTTTCTGCCATTTGCGTGGCAGACACAGGATCTTCTCGCTGTGCAGATAGGGTTTCAACAGCCGGTTTGGACTCGGCTTGTTTGGGCAAACGCGGGAGTGCAGTGGCCGGACGCAGGGCGCTTGAAAGACTAAAATCTTGCATGGCTGTGCAGGTCATTTCCTTCGCAATTGTGTGAATGGATGGGATTAAAAGATTATACCCCTTTTGGGATTTTTCTTTCCTCTGTTTCCTGGTCAATGCTAAAGCATTGGCTCAACGAGAGCGAAAGACTTTAGCAAAGACCAGCCCAATCACACTTCCCAAAAGCAGAAAGGTCGCGCCGATCCCCCCAAGAATCCAGCCCAGGGTAAACGAGGCAGGGTACAGCTCGATTTCATAGGGGTTCTTGGGGTTGACCCGCAGGCTGATTAACTGTTTAAGCCCATAGGTCGTGGCCAGTCGGTCTTTGGCTTCGGCTTCACTCAGGCCACTTTCTGGGCAGACAGGTCTGAGATAGGTTTTGCCTGCCACGGTATAACTCAGATCCAAAGCGGGGGCAAAATAGCGCGTGCTTGAGCGCTGGGAGTAGGTCAAAATTTGGCTTCCAACTATCTCAGCGTTGAGCTCCGGCCATTGGCGGGCCTGGGCCTGATTCAAGGCCCAGACTCCCACAAGGGACAACAACAGCAGCCCGATTCCGGCAAAGCCGCCCCCCACCCAAACAGGCAGGTATTTGCCCATGCGATCAGGCCCTTTTTTGCGGGGCTTTTGGGGCAAAGAAGGCCAAATCCACAGGACCAGAGCAATCAGACTGAGAATCAGGCCGATCACAGCCAAGAGCAAGGGCAAGAAGAAAAACCGCAGTTGGTATCCCGCATCCAGGACGGGCTTGTCTGGCGCGCTCGGAGAATAAGGCAGTGTTTGGGAGCTGCCTACAGGGTAGCGCTCAACCAAGGCCTGCATTAAGCCATGCAGAGAACTGGTATCCTCACTTTTGAGTGTGGGGGTGTAGGTTTTGCCCTGGACTTGGTAACGAACCTGGATCTCTGCTTGGTAGACAGTGGGTGTGTAGAGGCCAACCCG
>JBIKWL010000169.1:0-10622 GCA_044356335.1 Candidatus Sericytochromatia bacterium | reverse complement strand
CCCAATTTCAATCAGGGGGTTGTTCACAATCGGAACCAGGGCTGGGCCCTCTTCTAAAAAGGTTTTGCCGCTGATAAAATAGGTGGCTTTGACCCCATATTCTGTCAATAATTGGGCAAAATCGAGCGCTGTTTGGGTCTCAGACACATCACTGTGGGCCTGATTGCCGGTTCCGAGACTGCTGTGATGAATATCTGCACTGAGTACAATCATACCAAGACCTCCTTACGTTGTAATTGTTTCTGCCAAATTTTGAGCCGCGGCAATAGTCCGGGATCGAGATACCCGCCCCAGGCCTGCAAATAATCGCCGAGCAAATCTTGAATCGTCAAAGGTTTTGCGTTTAATTGCTCGCGTACCCAGGCCAGATAATTTCCATCGGTCAGTTCATAAGCCACCGCTGGAAACATCAGGGCCAAGACACTGGCGTTGTCTTGAAAGCGCAGTCCCAAATTGGCAAACAGACCCATTTTGGCTGAAAAAGACTGGTTGAAAATAAAGTGTTTCAAGCGGCGCAGGCGGGTTCCGCGATAGCCCCATTCTGCGCGCAGACTCTGCAAAATTGCCCGGGTGGGATAGTCTTTCCAGGTAAAGTGAGAGAGCGGGGTTTCCAAGCGCCAGGCTTCAAAAGCCAAATGCCCTTGGGCGAATAAGTCCAGCAATTCTTCATTCCAGATCTGTAAATCGTGTTGGCCAAAGGCAAGATAATCGGGCCGGTATCTGAACTCCGCCGCCTGGTGATAGGCCTGCCGCAATTGCATGGGCAGATCCAAGGCCGCGTTCATACGGCGCTGTTTTTCGAGATAACTCCAATGGTATTCTCCGCGCATGAATAAAAGGGCGTCCCCCAGCCCGATAATGGCTTTCATGCCATGGCGGATGATTTGCTCACGCAGGCCCGCACTGGGTTGGCCTTGGGCCAAGAGCCAGCGGTTGATCAGCAGCAAAGAGCCCCGGTTGACCAGCAAATTGCGCATATCGCTGGGCAAAATATCTGCGACATTGTAGCGGATCATTTTGGCCCATGTTTCGGGTTTGCCCAAAAGCAGGCGATGCCCAAATTTCATGTCGTAGAGCATCACCAAACAGGGCAGCCGTTTGAGTCGGGCTTCGTCGATCACAAAACTGTCGAGGGCGACCCCATAGCTGTCTTCAAAAGCCTGGGATTCACTTTCGAGTTTGCTGCGAATGGCGTCCACTTGGGAGGCGTGGGGGGCCACCCAGACCAAATCCAAATTGTTGTGCAGGGTTTCTTGGCCATTGACCCACTGCACGCCCCCCTCTCCACGGCCATACCCCCCCGCAATAATCACTGCGCTATATTCGTCGGGGCTGAAGCGGGCCTGCAGGCGGTTGCGCAGACCTTGAATCATGGCTTCGAGCTTGTTTTCTAAGGCGGGGCTGCCCGCCACTGTCCATTTTCTGATCATATACATGCCTCCTGAAGGGTATTTGGGATTTGGATCAACTGTTTTAACGCCGGGATCAATCGGTTGAGATGGTGTTCGATTCTGAAGTGTGTTTGCCACATAGCAAAGCCGTTTTGGCCCAGGCGAGAAGCCAAATCTGGATTCTGTCCGAGGCGGCGCATGGCGTAAGCCAAGGCTTGAATATTGCCGCTGGGAAAGAGCATGCCATTGATACCCGGTTTTAGCCAGGTGCGCACCCCGCCAACATCACTGCTGATCACGGCCCGTCCGGCAGCCATGGCTTCGACTCCCGTCAGAGCAAAGGTCTCTGGTGCACGGCTGGGGATTATCACGGCCGCTGAGCTGGCCAGCCAATGAGACAATTCATGCGGGGCCAATTGCCCCAAAAATTGCACCCGGTCTTTGACCCCCAGGCGCAGGGCCTGGGCTTGGTAATCCGAGGCTTGGCGGCCTTCTCCGGCAATCACCAGCTGCGCTTGGGGCACCAGTACCAGCGCTTCGAGCAAGAGATCGAGTCCTTTGCCTGTGACCAATTGGCCGACAAATAAAAATTGCAAGGGATGTTTAACCGGTGTGGGCAAGGCTTTTGTCGTGGGCTCTGCAAAAAGCGGGGCGGTGAGGATGCGTTTACTTTCAAAGCCATGGGACTCGATGTGATTGGCAAAATAATCTGAAGCCACCACCGCCAGATCCAAGCGTTTGTTGATCGCCAATTGGGTTTTCATGGGGCCCAGGGTGCGCAGGGCCAAGCCCTCCGCCTCCCGAACAACCAGACCGGGGCAGACATAACAATGGGCTCCCAAGGTGCGGCTGCAGGTCTGTTTGCCAAAGCCTGTGTATTTGTGTTCACGCAGGCAAAAGAGTTGGTGATCGTGGTAAAACCGCACCAGCGGGATTCCTGTCTCTAACAGGCTTTCCAGTTCTGTTCCCCAGGAAGCGCGCGCTCCGGGTTGGCGGTGGATGTAGATCAGATCGGGTTGGATTTGTTTGACTTGTTTGGCCAAATCCACAGCTGGCCAAGCCTGTTCGAAAGCATTGAGAAAAGCCGGTTGGCTGTGTCCGGGGCCATAGAGCAGGGATGATTGAAAGCCGTGGGCTTTGAGTGCCGGAGCCACCTGGGTCAGATAGCGTTCGGCACCGCCGGTACCACGGGCCCGGTCATGAATCCAGAGTAATTTGATTGGGTTGGGCATGTTTCTTTCCTCCTGACTCCAGCCTAACCGTTAGCGCCATGGCAATAGAATCAGTGGATGCTGGCTTTTGCGTCAGAATTTTCTGACCCCCCAAGCGTGTATTCTGACAATTTTCAGGGGCAGGCTCTGACTGCTTTCAGACCTGCTTTGCCAGGATAATCAAGGTATCCAAAACACTGAGGTGAAAAAATGAAACGCAAATTGGCTCTGTTTACCTTCTTCGATGCCCTGGGCTGGGAAATCTACAAACACTATGGTTTTATGGCTGACGAAGTGCGCGATGCCCGTCCCTTACAAACCGTCTTTGGCTTTTCTTCGGCCGCAGACCCGAGCATTCTCTCGGGCCAGTACCCCGAAGCCCATGGCCATTGGTCAAGCTTCATCTACGATCCAAAAAACTCCCCGTTTAAACTGATGAATTTGGTCAAACACCTGCCCCGCAGCCTCTTCGACCGCTGGCGGGTGCGGCATTGGCTGAGCAAATTACTGGCCAAGGCCTATCGCTTTACCGGGTATTTTGAAATTTATTCGGTGCCTTTTGGGGTTTTGCCCCATTTTGACTATCTCGAAAAACGGGATTATTTTGTGCCGGGGGGCATTTTAAAGGGCGACACCATCTTTGACTGGTTGAGTCAACGTGGCATTGCCTACCACTGCTCCAATTGGCGCTTGTCTGAAACAGAGAACCTGGCCGCGCTCCAGCAAGAGATTTCAAAAGGCGAGATCCAATTTGCCTATCTCTATTTGCCCGCCCTGGATGGTTTGATGCATGGGGTGGGTACGCGCCACGCCAAAGTGGCTGAGAAGCTGCGCTGGTACGAAGGGGAATTGAAAAAAATCTTGGCCCAGGCCCGCGAAAACTACGATGAAGTGAGCTTTTATGCCTTTTCGGATCATGGCATGGCAGATGTGGTGGGCAGTGTCGATCTGATCGCCGTGATTGAGAAACTCGGCTTAAAATTTGGCCAAGACTATGTGGCCATGTACGATTCCACCATGGCCCGTTTCTGGTTTCCCAACCCAGCTGCACGGGCCCAGATCGAACAGGCTTTGGCCCAAGTGCCCGAAGGCCGTGTCTTGGCTGGGGCAGATCTCAAACGCTGGCACTGTGAATTTGGCGACACCCGTTTTGGAGAGCTGATCTTTTTGCTCAAACCCGGTCTGTTGATTGTGCCCAGCTTTATGGGGCTCAAAGCCATTCCCGGCATGCATGGCTATGATCCCAACCACAAAGATTCTTATGCCTGCGTGCTTTCCAACCGGGTCTTGCCCAAAGACATCCACGATTTAACCGATCTGAGAGGCCTGATGGAGGCCGAGATCAAACAGGGACTGGAGGTGGGAGTATGAAATCCCAATCCTTGCTTTATGTTGCGATGCCTTATGACCAGGGCAAATCGGGAATCTCCGAATACATCCGTGCCACTTTGAGCGAAATGTCCAAGCAGTCTCCCATTCAGCTGATCGCTTTAAAATCTGACCTGCCTGAATTAACCCCCTGTTTGGCACCCGGTTCTCACAACATCATCGCCTTGAACCCGCTCTGGGGGAACCCCCTGTTGTCTTTGCTCTGGTTTTTGCTGGTCTTGCCGTTTAGATTGCGCAAACTCGCCCCCAGTGGGGTCTTTATTCCTGCGGGCAATCGCCGCTTATTGCTGCAAAAGGCTTTCCCCCAGATCACCACCATTCACGATCTCGCTCCTTTGCGCCTGACGAAAAAATACGATCCCCTGCGCCAATTTTATCTCACCCGGCTGCTGCCAAATATGTTAAAGCGCGCAGGCAAATTGGTGGCGATCAGCCAGCAGACCGCCGACGACTTAATTGAATTGGCAGGCATAGCGCCTGAACAGATCTCTTTGGCAGCCAATGGCTATAACGCAAGTCGCTTTTTGCCAGCGGCTGCTGCTGACGATTTTGACAGGCTCAGGTCTTTGGGCCTGATGCAGTCACAGACCACGCCGACAGATTATCTGCTCTATGTGGCGCGGATAGAACATCCTGGCAAGAACCATATTGGCTTATTAGAGTCCTGGATGGCTTTGCCTGCGGCCTTGCGGAAACAGTACACGCTTGTTTTGTGCGGCAGCGATTGGAAAGGGGCCGAGGTTGTGCATCAATGGGTTGCATCCCATCAACCTGAAAACGTGATCTTTACAGGCTTTGTCTCCGAGGCGGATTTACCTGCCCTCTATCGCCATGCCCAGCTCTACCTTCAGCCATCCCTTTATGAAGGTTTTGGTCTACCTCTGGTCGAAGCCATGGCTTCGGGCTGCCCTGTTTTGAGTTCCAATCGGGGGGCCTTGCCAGAGGTCGGTGGCGATGCCGTCTGTTTGGTGGACCCTTTAGAAGCGGGGGCCTTGGCCATGGCTTTGCTGAATTTGCTGACAGACCCGTCAGCCCGCAAGCAGTTGGCAGATAAGGGCTTGTGCAGGGCCCAGGCCTTCAGCTGGGAGCGCCATGCCCAGATTGTTCTCAAGGGCTTGGCTCCTTCACCCTCACTGCGCCTCCAGGGGTTGAATCTGCGCAATGGCCATCTGACTGAGGTTTTGGCAGAAATTGCCGAGCGCATTCGCTCCCGCATCCCAACCCGCCTGTTTTACGTCAATGCTGACTGCCTCAATTTGGCCTGGTCGGACCGGGAGTATCGCCAAGACTTGCAAACGGCGGATTTGCTGCTGCCCGACGGCAGTGGCGTGGCCTTGGCGGCCCGCATGACAGGCCAAAACCTGATTGAAAACCTCAATGGCACAGACATGTTTGTGCCCTTGTGTGAAAAAGCGATTGAAAACGGCTGGCGGGTTTGGTTTTTGGGCGGACGGCCCGAGGTCAACCAGGCTTTGTATGAGAATCTCAAACAGCGCATGCCTGCCTTGCAGATTGCCGGACACCACCACGGCTATTTTGATCCCCAGACAGAAGCTGAAATAGTGCAAAAGATCCGGGCGGATCAACCCGATTTGCTCTTTGTGGCGATGGGCGCTCCCCACCAAGAACGTTGGATTGCCAAATATGCTGATCGCTTGCAAGTGCCCATGATGCTGGGGGTCGGCGGTTTGTTTGACTTCTATTCGGGGCGCATTCCGCGTGCACCATTGATGCTGCGCAAATTGGGCCTGGAGTGGACCTGGCGCCTATTACAAGAGCCCCTGCGGCTCTGGCAGCGTTATTTAATTGGCAATCCCCTGTTTGTGCTGCGCACATTGCGCACCGGTCGACAGTCTCCCCTGCGCGTGTGAACCGCGTTTAAACAGTGTTTTATCGGCTGTATACCTCAGACTTTGGCGGCTTTCGGGCCGCTTTTTTTTTTGTGTGGGTTTGTTTATGGGTGTGTTCATTCCAAGCTGTAGGGATTTTCTGACAAGCTCTGACACAAGCCTCTGATAGGACAGAACACGGGGAGAATCTAGACTAAAGGTATCTCACCTTTCTGGAGGAATTTTTATGTATATCGAAGTTGAATATATGCCCCAACTGAACCGTGCCACGCTCTATCTGGAGGGCAATTTCACCGCTGCCACCCACCGCCAGTTTGAAAAGAGTTTCGAACAGGTTTTGTCTCAAGCGCCTGTGATTTTGCTGGATTTGAGCGAAGTCAAAATACTCGACAGCACAGGTCTTGGGGCTTTAATTCGCTGTTTGAAACTCAGCTTAAATGTCAAAGCCCGCCTGATTCTGACCGGGGTTCAGCCCTCGCCCCGGATGGTCTTGGAATTGACCCGCACAGATCAATTGTTTGAAATCTATGATTCTCAAACAGCGGCTTTTGTCAGTTTGGAAATGGAGGCAAAAGTTGCATGAAAGCGGTGATTGTTTTTCAGGATAATCAAATATCTGAAAATTTAAGTGCTTTAATGCCCGGTCAGAGTCCTTGGCTCTTGCCCGTTTCTGGTAAGCCGATTCTCGAATTCCAATTGGAAACCCTGGCCTGTATGGGCATCCGAGAGGTGCTGATGATTGGCGCTGGCCCGAGCATCAGCAGCAAATATGGTCAAGGTCAGGCTTTGGGACTGCAATTGGACTATGCCCCTGCAGTTTCAAACCCTGATCTGACGCTGGTCTTGCGCCGCAATCTGCAGTATGTGTCTGGGCAAGATTTTATCTTGATCCAAGGCTTAAAATTGACCCTGCCCCAACATGCCCCCCATTGTCTGCGTCTGACGGGCTCTCAGCGTTTGGGTGAGGGGGTCTATGCCTTGGCAGCCAAAGAGTTGCCACAGATTTTGCTCGAAGCACGGAATTTAAATGACCTGCCCCTGAATGCCAGTTTGGATATTTTCCCGGTGACAGATGCCAAATCGTATTTGGCTGGGCATTTTTGGTTGGCTGAAAAAGGGCTCAACGGTCTGAGCTTGCCCGCTTATGGTGAAAATCAGGGGGTTTTGGTTGGGTCGCAATTGCAAATCCCCGCAGATCTCTCCCTGATGGGCCCTGGCTTGATTGCCGATGGCTGTAAATTGGCACGTGGGGTGCAATTGGAGCAGGTTTGGCTGAGCAAAGGTGTGGTTGTGGGCCCTGGCACCCACTTAAAACGCTGCGTGGTCTTGCCCGGCACCTGGATCGGCCCCGGTTTGAGCTTGGAAAACAAATTGGTTTCAGGTCAGACCCTGCTTGACATCTCCACGGATAGTTTGGTTGAAATCGAAGAGTCGGCTTGGTTGGATCACATCGACCCGCCCTTTCAGAGAGATGTCTCGAGCCGCGTTTTTGCAGGTTTGCTCTGGGCCTTGCAAACCCCTTTTCAATCGCTGTTGCAGAGCAAGTGGTCTACGCAAGATCCCCGCTGGCAGCATTTGCGGGATCGCTGGTCTGAGCGTTTGCATTTGGAATTGCGGCCCAAAATGTGGCAGGTGGCGACAGGTCAAATGGCGTTAATTGGACAACCGCCTGTTGCCAGAGGAGAACGATCTGCTTACCTTGATTATGTGCCCGGTGCTTTGCCCTATTCAGATTTTTTGGGGTCTCAAGGTGAACAGGCCGAATTAGACAATGCCTGTTACCCCCTGATTCGCAATTCTGGCGCAGAACTCAAAATGGCGCTGAAGATCCTGTCCAGATCACTGACAACAAACGGGGAAATCAGGCAAGATAGACAATGAAATTGACTGCCACAGAGGAAACCCCTATGAATCCGGGTGTTGTAGATCTGCCTGAAGTGCCAGAATCTCCCGAAGCCCAAACAGCTGCAAAGGGAGAATTGGATCTCAGGCTCTTGTTTACCAGCTTATTGCTGCGTTGGCCCCTGGTCTTGGCTTTGACCTGTTTGGGCGCAGGCGGGGGGTTTTTTGCCAGCCAGCAAGTTAAACCCCATTACCAGGCCCGGACCGTTTTGCTGCGCCACAATAAAAATACCAATGTCAGCCCAGATATCTATTTCGAACCCAATTTGCGCACCCTGCTCGAAACGGTCAAGCTCAGGGGCAATCTCCAAGACCTCAAACGCAAATTGGGGCTGTCGCTCAGTGACGAAGCCCTGTTTAAAGCCATAGATATTCAGCCCGGCAACCGCAACGACATCATTCAGATTATTGCCACAGCACCCACTCCCAAACAGGCTGCCGCCATGGCCAATGGCATCAGCGCCATTTTCCAGGGCTCTTCGGCCCAGGTTTCGCGGTCGGTGGCTGAACGGGTCTGGCGCTTTCGCACGGGCGAGCGCCAAAATTTAACCCGCGAATTAAAAGCCGCTCAAAACAAATTGGCAGGGTTTCAGGCCAAACACCAGATCAGTTTTTACAGCGATACCACCCGGCTTTTGCTCGAGCAAATCAAACAATTTGAACTCGATCAAAACAATGCCAAACTGACTCTGCAGAGCAATCAACTGACCCTGTCTGAAATGCAAAAAGAAATCAAAAAACGCCCCGAAAATATCCGGGTCATGAGCACCGTCAGGTACCGCAGCCGGGTCAGATATGACGAATTACAAGATCAACTCAAAGGCCTTTTGGAAAAATACACCGAGACCCATCCCAAGGTCTTGGCCCTGCGCGCCCAATTGGAAAGCCTGGGCCGCCAATTGGAAAAACCCAGTCAGGCCGTCCCCGAAGAAGAGAGTTTTGGCATGGATCCTGTCGTGCGAGAGTTAAAGATCAAACAGGCCGAATTGGCCGCAGGGCTGAGCGGTGGCGAACGCCAAATTCTCAGTTTGGAAGGCACCATACGCAGCCACAAAACCCGTTTGGCCAAATTGGCCACGCTCGAAAAAGACGTCGAAAATTTGCGCAGAGACATCGACCGGGTCAACGAAAATCTGCGTGAAAATGACGCCCGCTTGGCAGAGGCGGCTCATGCCATGCGCGCCAATATCTCCTCTTTTGACATCATCGATCCAGCCACGCCCCCCGAAGACCCTCTGCCCACCCGCCGCAAACTTTTGCTTTTGGCTGGTTTGGGGGTCGGGCTCATGCTCGGGCTCGGACTGCCTTTGGGAATGGAATTGGCAGACTTTCGACTCAAATCGCCGCGCCAATTTGCAGGAATGGGTTTGACCAATCTGGGACTTTTGCAGCTTCGCAACCGCAAATCGCAGGTGCTTTACCAACAACAATGGCTGCTCTTTTTTAACCGTTTGCTGTTTCAGCTTGAAGCCCTCACAGGAGAGGGACCCCGTCTTTTGTTGGTGGCAAGTCATCAACCTGGGGAAGGACGCAGCTTTGTGAGTGATCAGTTTTTGGCGACCTTGCGCTTGCGCGGGGGTCAGTATGTGCATATTCGTCC
Organism: Candidatus Sericytochromatia bacterium; assembly: GCA_044356335.1. GTDB lineage: Bacteria > Cyanobacteriota > Sericytochromatia > UBA7694 > UBA7694. Next base: position 1,279 of record JBIKWL010000169.1, on the reverse strand, counting down.
CCGCCAAACTACAGACACGGGCCATCAAGATTTGACCGGCTGGCTGCAATCCCGCGAGGCCCTTTTGCCCTTTCCTTTGCAGATAGATAACCAGATTCAGCGCTATACCACCGAACACAACGAGAATACCCAGGCTTTGCCTTTGTTGCTCGACAAATTGCCTGAATTATTGGAACGCCATCACAAAGCCAAATACCTGATCTGGGAATTGCCCGAATTAAATGAAAATCTGCCTTGGCTTTTGATGCTGGCGCCTGCTGCCAGTGCGCTGTTGTTGGTGAGCCGCTTTCGCGGGGCCTCCACTTTCTTTTTAAAACAGGCTTTCAATGAAGTCAAAACACTCAGTCCGGATCTGCCCTGTTATGGTTTGCTCAACCAGGTTCCTTGGGCTTATCGCGGTATCAACGGGGCCTTATGAAAAACGCATTGCTTTGTGTCTTATTGCTATTAAGCGGTTGTTATGCCCAATTGCCCGAACGGCGCCCTGCAGAACCAGACCACAGTCTGCGAAAACTCAGTCCCCGTGACGCTCTGAGGGCAGGATCGGCCACACAAAACCCAGATCTTCAACTCTCGAACTTGATGGCCGTTCAATTGCCTCCCGATCTGATTCAACCCGGTGATGCCTTTAATTTTTCGGTTTTTGGCGAACCTGAATTTGAAGTCAAAGGCGCAGTCGTGAGCCCGGATGGCAATCTCAGCCTGCCTTTATTGGGTGAGATCCCGATTGCTGGTCTGAATGTGACTCTCGCCCGTGAAAAAATCCGCAAGGCCTTGGCCGTCTATTTGCGCAACCCCCAACCCATCCTCAGTGCCTATGCCTTTTCAGGTCGCAGTTTTACGATTGTGGGCAAGGTCAATCGTCCGGGCAATTATGCGCTGACCTCCCCCCTGCGGGTTTTGGATGCGATTGGTTTGGCGGGCGGTTTTTCGGTGGGAATTATCAAAAACGACAGCACCGAATTGGCGGATTTGCGCAATGCCTATCTGGTGCGCGAGCAAACGGTTTTGCCTGTGGATTTTGAGGCGTTGGTGCGCTATGGCAAACTCACCCACAATATCCCACTTTTGCCGGGAGATTATCTGTATATTCCCTCAGTGGCGATGCAAGAGGTCTATGTGCTGGGCGATGTCTTTGAGCAGAACAGCTTTCCCTTTCGCGAAGGGATGAGCCTGAGCCAGGCTGTGGCCTATGCCAAAGGCCCCAAAGACACGGCCAATTTGGATCAGGTTTTGCTCACCCGTGGCCGATTGAGCCAACCCGAATTGTATGTGATCA
>JBIKWL010000053.1:0-36340 GCA_044356335.1 Candidatus Sericytochromatia bacterium | reverse complement strand
CGCTGTATATCAACAGCCCCGGTGGCTCTGTCACGGCGGGTCTGGCGATCTACGACACCATGCAGCATATTCAGTCTCCAGTTGTGACCATTTGCGTTGGTCAATGTGCCAGCATGGGCGCTGTGCTGCTGGCTGGCGGTGAACCCGGCAAACGGATGGCTTTGCCCAATTCCCGCATCATGATGCACCAGCCTTTGGGCGGCGCTCAAGGCCAAGCCACCGATATCGAAATCCAGGCCCAAGAAATTCTGCGTATGAAAAAGCGTCTGAATTATCTCTTGGCCCATCACTGCAAACGCGATATCGAAACGATTGAAAAAGACACCGACCGTGATTTTTACATGACCGCTGACGCCGCCAAAGAATATGGCGTGGTGGATCAGGTGCTCGAATCTGCAGCGGTTAAAGCTGCTGAAAAAATCGAAGCAGAGCGTCTGGCCAAAGAGGCCAGCGAAGCCGGGGATGAAACCCCTGCTGAAAAAAAGAAATAAAAAGTGATTGATGTGGCGAAGTAATGGCAAAGTATAAAGGCAACCAACCCAAGTGTTCTTTCTGCGGAAAAAGCCAGGATCAGGTTCGCAAGTTAATTGCGGCCCCTGGCGTGTATATTTGCAATGAGTGTGTAGACCTCTGCAATGAAATCCTTGAGGAAGAGCTCTATGATGGTGAGGAGTCTGCGCGGACCGAGGGCGGTGCCCCTTTCCTCGAACTCAAAGACATCCCCAAGCCCAAATCCATGCGCAAAATTATTGACCAGTATGTAGTGGGTCAGGAAAAAGCCAAAAAGATCCTCTCTGTAGCGGTGTATAACCACTACAAACGTCTGGCCAGCAATATGAAAGGGGATGAGGTCGAAATTCAGAAGTCCAATATTCTCTTGGTGGGCCCCACGGGTTCTGGCAAGACGATGTTGGCTCAGACTTTGGCCAAAATCCTCAATGTGCCTTTTGCGATTGCCGATGCCACCAGCTTAACCGAAGCCGGTTATGTCGGTGAAGACGTTGAAAACATTCTGCTGCGCCTCTTGCAGGCTTCAGACTTCGACGTCAAAAAAGCCGAGCGTGGGATCATCTATATCGATGAAATCGACAAAGTGGCCCGCAAATCTGAAAATCCCTCAATCACCCGTGATGTCTCAGGTGAAGGCGTTCAGCAGGCCCTCTTGAAAATGATGGAAGGCACCTTGGCCAATGTTCCCCCCCAAGGCGGACGCAAACACCCCTATCAGGAATTTATCCAATTGGATACCTCCCATATCCTGTTTATTCTCGGTGGCGCGTTTGTCGGTCTCGACAAAGTGATTGGGGCCCGTGTGGGCCAGAAGAATATCGGCTTTGGTGCCGAAGTTTCCAATCGCAAAAACAAAGACGACAATCTCTCCGAACTGTATGAAAAAATGCTGCCTGAGGATCTACTCAAATACGGCATGATCCCTGAGTTTATTGGCCGTGTTCCTGTGCTGGCTACCTTGGATCCGCTCGATAAAGCCGCCTTGCAAAAAATCCTGGTTGAGCCCAAAAATGCGATCATCAAGCAGTATAAAAAATTGATGGCCATGGATGGGGTCGATTTGACCTTTAGCGATGACGCACTTGAGGCTATTGTCGAAGAGGCTCACAAACGCCAAACGGGTGCACGCGGGCTGCGGGCTGTGGTTGAAGAGTTGATGCTCGACGTGATGTACGAAGCCCCTTCCCATGCCGATTTGACCAAGTGCACGATCACCAAAGAGTGGCTTGAACACAATGGCCACGGCAATATTTTTAAGCTTATGGCTGAAAACAAGAAGAAGATGCCCGTACAACAGGATGAGATTGCCTGAAGCCCCCTTTTATGGCAAAATCTCAACCTTCGCCCTCCTCTGAAAAATCAGCCAAAGCCCCCGCTGCGCCGCCGCCTGCGCGCCGCAAGGCATCTGAAAAGCCGCTTTTATTGACCTTGCCTGTGGTGCCACTCAAAGAGATGGTGGTTTTTCCGCGCATGATTTTGCCTCTTTTTATTGCCAGGCAGCCTTCGATTCAAGCCCTGGACGAAGCGGTTTCCAAAAACAGCCAGATTGCTTTATTGGCCCAAAAGCGCGAAAAACACGCCTATCCAGGGCCCGCTGATCTGCCTGAAATGGGGATTTTGGCCCAAATTCTGCAGACCCTGCGTTTGCCCGATGGCAGCACCCGTATTATGGTTGAGTGCCGCTCGCGTTTGCGTCTGCTGCGCTATCAGCGCAAAACCCCTTATTTGCTCGGTCGTTTTGAGCTTCTAGAAGAGCCCGAACTCAAGCTGACGGCGGATCAAGAGGTCTTAACCCGCCTGATGATGAAGCAGTTTGAGAGTTATATGCAGCTTTCACACCAGATGTTTCCCGAAGCCATGGAACAGGTTCCTGTGATTGAAGATCCCGGTGCTCTGGCCGATGTAATTGCGGCCTATGTCAGCAGTCCGATTCCAGACAAACAGGCGATTCTCGAAATTGCCGATCCGATTTTGCGCCTGGAGGCCTCGGGCCGTCTTTTGAGCAAAGCCTTGGAATTGGCGAGTCTCGAAAACCAGATTCATGGCCGGGTACGGGAATCGATCGACAAACACCAAAAAGAATTTTTTCTGCGCGAAAAAATGACCGCCATTCGCGAAGAGCTCGGTGAAGAGAACGATCCCGAGATCAAGGCTTATAAAGAAAAAATCGCCCTGCTGCCCGCCGGAGAAGTGCAAGAAAAAGGCCAGAAAGAATTGGCCCGCCTCGAAAAAATGCACGCCTCTTCCGCTGAAAGTGGTGTGATTCGTACCTGGCTGGATACCCTTTTGGCCCTGCCCTGGCAGCCTGAGCCTGCGCCTGATGTTGAACTCAAACAGGCCATCAAGGTGCTCGATCGCGAGCATTTTGGCCTGACCAAGGTCAAAGACCGGATTATCGAATACCTGGCCGTGCGCAAATTGGCAGGCAAACCGCCCCATACTTTGCTCTGTTTGATTGGTCCGCCGGGTGTGGGCAAAACCTCGCTCTGCCGTTCAATTGCCCATGCCACCGGGCGCAAATTTGAGCGGATTGCCCTCGGCGGCGTGGGCGACGATGCTGAAATTCGCGGCCACCGCCGGACCTACGTGGGTGCCTTGCCGGGCCGCTTGATCGAGGCGGTGAAACGTGCGGGCACCACCCACTTGGTGATTCTGCTCGATGAAGTTGATAAACTCACCCGCCATTACAGCGGCGACCCCGCTTCGGCCCTGCTCGAAGTGCTCGACCCTGAACAAAACAAGGCTTATCGCGATCATTATCTCGACTTGCCTTTCGACCTTTCTTCGATCCTCTTTCTCTGCGCAGGCAATGTCAGCCACACGATTCCCAAGCCCCTGCTCGATCGCATGCAGGTGGTCTCTCTCAGCGGTTATACCGAAGAAGAAAAATTGGCAATTGCCAAAGACTACCTGATTCCGCGCCAGAGTGAAGAAAGTGGCATGCGTGGCAAAGGCGTACAACTCAATCAAGCCGCTCTGCGCACCTTGATTCGCCGCTATACCCGCGAAGCGGGGGTGCGTGAACTTGAACGTAAAATTGGCTCACTCTACCGCAAATTGGCGCGCAAAGTGGTCCAAGAAGAGACCTTTCCCCGCCGGATTCACAGCTTGGCTGCCCTCAGCGATTTGCTGGGACCGCCCAAATTCTCCGAGCCCGAACCCGATAAAAACAGCGAAGTGGGCTTGGTGCGTGGCTTGGCCTGGACCGAAATTGGCGGCTCAGTGTTGCCCGTTGAAGTGGCGCTCAGCCCCGGCAAAGGCAAATTGGTCATGACCGGCAATCTCGGTGATGTGATGAAAGAATCTGTGCAAATTGCCTTGGGTTTTGTGCGGCAGCAGTCGGAGGCCCTGGGGATCTCGGCCCGCTCGCTGCAAAACCAGGATATTCACGTACATGTGCCCGAAGGGGCCATTCCCAAAGACGGTCCTTCTGCAGGTCTGGCGATCTGTACCGCACTGGTCTCGGCCTTGACCCTGCGCCCGATCAAAGCCAATCTTGCCATGACGGGTGAGATCACCCTGCGCGGCAAAGCCCTGCCGATTGGCGGGCTCAAAGAGAAGTCTTTGGCTGCTTTCCGTGAAGGCATTACCCTGATCTTAATTCCCCATGACAATCTCTCCGATTTGGAAGAGATTCCGGCTGAGATTCGCAATCAGATCCAGTTTGTGCCTGTTAAAGAGATGGCCCAGGTTTTGGCGCAGGCCCTCTTGCCTGCCCCTGAAAAGAAACCCCATTCCAGCCGCAAACGGGTTTAGCCCGTGTCGCTGCGCTGTGAACTCTGCGGAGAACTCAATCAGGCTGCGCAAGCCCAGCGCTGTGAGCGCTGTCAAAACAGTGACTTTAAACCTGCTTTGGCGCTTTGGCGCTCACCCTTTTATTCCCTCGAAGGGCTGATGCGGGTGGTGGCCAACGCGGAATTGCTGCGTTTGGCCCTTTTGCCGATTTTATTGACCGGCTTGATTCTGGGGGCCGTCTTAATTTGGGGGCTGAGCTCGGTCTTTGCTGGCCTCAATAGCTGGTTGGCGGAGTCCATGCGAAGTAGTGGTGCGTTAATAGCCTTGCAAGGGGTTTCATTGGCTTTTGCCAGTTTTGCCCTGGCTGTGCTCTTTTTGTTTTTATTTTTGCCGGTCTCCAGCTTGGTCTGCCTGCCTTTTCTCGATCAGATTTCACAAAAGGTCGAGACCCTGATTCTGGGCAAATCTCAGCAGCCCTCGGCTTCTCTTGCCTTGGGATTTATCATCAAAGAGATGTTTTTATTGCTGGGTTTTAAACTGGTCGTTCTGGTGCTGGGGCTGCCACTTTTGTTGATCCCTGTGCTGGGTTTTCCGCTCTTTCTCTTTTTAATGGGGCTACTCACTGCTGTGGATTTTTTGGATTTGTTGCTCTCGCGCAAAGGCTTTGGTTTTGCGGAAAAACTCAGTTATCTCAAACATTATTTTCTGCCTTTTGCACTATTTTCGCTGCCAGTGGTGAGCATGGCCTGGATCCCCCTCTTACAATTGCTGATTCTGCCCGGCGCGGCGGCTGGGGGTGTTTTGTTTTATTTGAACCATCCCAAGCCGATGTCCACCCGGCTTGAACAAGAGGCCACGGGTGTCCCCGACTGAGTTTTCGCTCTCTCAGGCCCGGCAGGCGTTGCAAAAGCAAGACTGGCAGGCTGCTCGCTTGGCCTTTGCGGCGGTTTTACAGATTGAGCCCCAGCAATTGGAGGCTCTGACTGGCCTTGCCACCGTCTCCCTGGCTCTCTTGCAATTTGAACAAGCTGTGGATTTTGCCCAGCGGGCAGTGGCTGCTTATCCCGAATCGGCGGCGGCCCATTATGCTTTGGGTCTGGCTTTGTTCAGTGCCAATCAACTCGAAGCTGCCCTGACCCACTTGCGTCAAACCACGGCCCTGGACCCAGAAAATGCCCTGGCCTGGGTGCGGCTTGGGCAGATTTACACCCGCCATGGACTGCCTTTTTATGGCTTTTCCTGTTTGGAGCGGGCCCAAGAGCTCTGGTCTGAGCAGGTAGTGGACCCGCTTTGTTTTAGCCAAGCGGCTTGGCGTGCGGGTCTGTGGGCACCTTTTCAGCGCTGGACCGAGTCCTTTTATCAGCAGATTCCCGATCTTTCGCTGCGGCTCTGGGTTTATTCCCGTTGGCTGGATCTCTTGGGGTATCAGGACCACCTCAGTGATGCCGATTGGCTAACGCTTTTGTCTCAGTGGGAAACCCATTTGCCTTCGCGTTTGAGTTTATTGCCGCTGCAAAAGCAACGTCTGGCTTCCGTCTCAGGTTCTTTGCGGGTGGCCTGTCTCAGTCAAAATTCCATTCTCAGTCACGCTCTACTGGCCCCTTTGGCGGCTTTGCGATCCACTGAGATCGCTGTTTTTTCTCCTGTTTCTGTGGCTGACAATGCGCTTTGGCAAAACAGCTCAGACGCGTCGGAAGAGTCTCCTCAAGCGCTTTTGCCTGCCCTGCAAGCCTGGCAGCCCGACCTGATAGTCGATCAGCTGGGCTTTTCGCGGCCCGAGGTCTTGATGCTGCCGCGTCAATTGCCACAGTCACTTTGGCTCTCTGGCAGCGATCCCGATTATCCCAGCCCGGTATTGAGTGGGGCGCAGAGCCGCGAATGGCCTTGGTACTTTTCTGTCAAAGAGGGTGGTGCAGGTGCTCCACTTGCCTATCCGACTGGCGCGCCTGTGGCCGGTTATATGGGCCCCGTCAGAGCTTTGTCTCCTGAGACCCTGCAGCTTTGGGGCGATTTATTGCTGGCCCATGCCCAATTGCGGCTTTGTCTCTTTTCACCCGAACTTGATGATCCGCTGCTCAAGCAATACCTTGAACAGATTTTTCAAAGTCGGGGTATTTCTGGTTACCGCCTGCGCTTTTTGGGCAATTGTGCCTCACAAGAACCCCTGTCTTTTTTCTATGGGCAGGTGCATTTGGTTTTGGCTCCGCTGCCCCGCAGCTCTTGGTTTCAAACCTGTATGGCTCTTTGGCAGGGGCGTCCGGTTGTGAGTCTGGCAGATCCCCGTTGTTCAGCGCGCAATGGGGCTGCCCGTGTACTCGCCAGCTTGGCTTGGGAACAGGGCCTGGTATCAGGCCTGGCTGAAAGTCGTGAAGATTGGCTCGTTAAGGCCCAAGTCCTGCTCAAACAGGGGCCCGAACCCGCTGCTTTGCGGGCTCTACTGGCGGCGGCTCAAACCCGCCAAGCGGCTTTGCTCAGCCAGGCTTGGCAAGACTGGCTGAACGCAGTGGGGCTGTCAGATGCTGCCGGAAACTGAATTGGCCCAACGCCTCGAACGCCATGATCCAAGCTGGGCGACTTACTTGCCCGAAGCCGGTCCGATGACCCCGGCGGCTGTGCTTTTACCGCTTTTTTACAAGGCGGGAGAGGCACATATTCTTTTGACCATGCGCACAGATCAGGTCAGCCACCACAAAGGCCAGATCTCCTTTCCGGGTGGCAAATCCGAGCCAAATGATCAGAGTTTGGCTGAGACCGCCTTGCGTGAGAGCTGGGAGGAGGTTGGTCTGCGCCGCGAAGATGTGCGCCTGATCGGCCAAATGAAACCCATGCCCACGCTCACCCGTTTTTGGGTGCATCCCTTTGTCGGCCTGATTCCCTACCCCTATCCCTTTGAGGTCAATCCGGGTGAAATAGCCACTTTGATCGAAGTACCGCTGAGCCATTTGCGGCAACCCCAAAACCGCCGCCAGGGCCAACGCAGCTTTGGCGGTCGAGACTATGAGATCTATTATTTTGACTACCAGGAATTTACGATTTGGGGCATTACCGGGCATCTTTTACATGATTTTCTCAAGCTCCTGGATTAACGGGCTTAGCGCCATCTTCCCTGAATAGATGCTGACCTTTTTGTCTTTTGGGTTACCCTGCCTTGGCTGAGTTGCGTTTTGGTGAGTCTGGCAAAGACCTCTGGATCATGGGCTGGTAAGAGCGTTATCTTTCCTGAATCAAGCATCCTTTTCAGCACAGCCTGAGTTTCTCGCGCCTGAGATAGGTTTTGACTCACAGCTGTAATGCCCCCCCGCAGAGTTTGGTCAGAATCAAAAGTGGCATCCCCAGCCATTAGCCAGAAATGACCCTTTTCAACTACCGCCAGGCCCACATGGCCTGGCGTATGTCCCGGTAATGGAACCACACGGACGCGACCATCAGCGGTCAGTGGTGCCGAGTGTGTTATCAGGCCTACTGGATCAGGCAGGTAGCGGACTGTTTCTGGCTGAAAGTCCGTTGGTAAGCGACAGGTAAAAGCACCGATATGCGTTGGCCAATTGCCTGAACCTGTCAAGAAACGGGCATGAGGCAATTGAGCCACACCCCCAATATGATCTGCGTGAAAATGGGTAATTAAAACGGTTTTGATCCGTTCAGGGGGTATCTCAAGGCTCTTCAACCGCGTAAGTAAGCTTTCGCCCAAGGGTAAGTCAAAGCGCAAATTCTGTTGGTAGAAAAAGCCGTTCCTGGCATCACAGTCATAATAACCAGGGCTGTTGATATCCTCTGCTGGCCCTGTATCAACCAGAAAAACCCCTTCTGGATGTTCAACAAGATAAATCACAATCGGCATCCAATCTGCCCACCCACTTGTGAACACGGCCGGTAAAGCCCAAAAGTCAGGCGCATTCAGTTCACGGTGCGCCTGTTTGACACGCACCCAACCTGTTCTTAAAGCATGAATCTTGATGCCCCCAGTGGTGATCAGCGTGGCCTGCTCGCTTTTACTGACTGCAGGAGGAAATTCAGACGTCCCGATTGTCAAAAGCCCCAGCAGAAAAAGACCGATGGATTTAAACATATAACACCTTTATAACGTTGTTATTTTTTATCATTATAACGATGTTATATACTTTAATTCAAGAGGTATTTATGTCAGACAAAGAAATTCTCAAAACCCATTTACTTGACTCAGCACGTTCACTGTTTATGGAGGCAGGTATTGCAGGCCTGTCTGTGCGCCGTGTGGCAGAGTTAGCAGGCACAACAACCATGGCTGTGTACAGTCGTTTTGGTGGAAAAGAGGGGATTCTCACCGCTCTATTTGATGAAGGCTTTGATAAGCTATCTCACGCACAAAACCAGGTTCCATCACAACTTTCTCCCAGTGAGCGGCTCCGTGAACTGTGTTTAATTTACCGTCAGGTGGCACAGACCTATCCTCAACACTACGCACTCATGTTGGGGCATTTCAGCGGGGCTTTTGAACCACCTGAAGCCAGTCGGCGCAAGGCGATGCAAACCTTGGAGACGTTGATCACGGCTGTCGGGGCTTGCGCACCAGAGCAAAAGCCTGAATTGATAAAAATGCTGTCGCATCAAATTTGGGCTTTTTGCCATGGTTGGGTCAGCCTTGAAGACAAACTTCTTTGGGGTTCTCCCGAAGAGAGCCTCCAAGCCTATACCGCAGGTATAGAGAACTTTTTATTCGGAGCTGGCTTGCTTTCAAAAAATGCCCAGCAAAAACCCCCCTTTTTCAAGGGGGGGCAAACGGAAGAATATAACTGAAATTTTACTTGGTGATGGATTTGATCCGGGTGTCGTCTTGTTTGCGGGCTTCGCCGTAGATGCCGTAACCGACAGTTCCGACCACAGCAGCGCCTGCCACAGCGATCGCGCCATAAGTAGCGGCTTTGCCGAAACCTTTACCGGCTTGAACAGTCAGGTCTTTGGCGGGACCAAAGGCCCAGGTGCCGACTTTGCTCATAAAGCTTTGACCAGCGGTACTGGCGACTTTTGCGCCACCCATACGGGCGAACATGCCGAGGGTCATACCGGCACCGACAATTTCCAGGCCGTTGTTGGCGGCGAATTTGCCAGCACCCACAGCGACGGTTTTGCCCAGTTTGAGGGCTTCCATGGCGCCTTCGCCAAAATTGTTGACTTCGTTTTCAAAAAGTTTGACTTCGACAGCTTTGCCGTTCAGGGTGGCGTGGGTGCGGTCGCCGGGGCCCCGGTTTTGCAAGCTGGAGAAGTCCATGTTGTCGCCGTAAGCAATGTAGAACTTGCCGTTTTCTGGATCTTTGTAGACCAGGGAGTCCAGTCCGTCGCCATCGATGGCCTGAGCCAGTTGATTCTGGTTCACACCTTCTTGCAGTTCACGAATGTGCATGGCATTGACGTTGACGCCGTTGACCGTTAAATTACCCATTTGCTTGAAGCCTCCGTTTGCGATTCTGTTCTTGCTTACTCTTTGTTTATACCCAGTTCAGCCGAGAAATATTCTTAAACACCCTCTATTTTTCAGTTAAATCTAATCAATGGGACAAAGCTAAGCTTTGATGCGTGTTTGATCCGATTTTGCTGATCTCAGAGTAATCTTTGGGATAGCTGAGATTAAGGAATGTTTAAGAGGTATGGGCTGGTGTTCAAAAGTACTGTTGACAAGGGTTTGAAACAATTGAATGACTTGCTTTTGACTGGACATGCCCTTATTATACTTGCACTTGGCCCAAATTAAAAGCGGCATTTCGAGGAAAAGCAAAATGAACATGCGGTTTTGCTCTGAATCAAGTTGGTTAAAAAACAGGCTTTTCAGCTTGGGATTTCAGCTTGTTCTGCTGAATCTGGCCTGTTGCTTGTGCTTGGCTTTGCCCCATGGCGCTGCGTCTGCGACAACTACTTCAGCGGGTTTCGGTCCTTATCGCTGGGTCTGGCAAGCAAGCCCTACTCAGCTCCAAATTTTTCGCCAGCGCCCAGCCCCTTTGGCCCCTCAATTGCTCTTGCAAACGTCTCCTGGCAATTGGCTGGAAGCCCGCCAGAGCCCGTTGCAGATCTTCGAGCAGCGTGGTTCGTTTCAGTTTGAGTCCCCTGTATTCAAACGCTGTGAGCAGATCACGCTGGATCGCGATTTTCAGACCTTCTCAGACAGTGGGATTGTTTTAACGGGGAGCTGGCAAGAGCCCGGCTGTGAACAGACCTGGCGCTTAAAGGCCCAAACCAGCCCCGAAGGGCACCTACAATTGGGGATTGAACTCAAGGGTGAAGGACCTTTAAACCAGCTGGTGCTGCGTCTACAGACCCAGGCCTCTGAAAATTGGTTTGGTGGCGGCGAACAATTCAGTACCCCCCGGCTCAATGGCCACAAATTGCCCATTTGGGTGCAAGAAAATGGCATTGCCCGTGGGGCCATGCCCCTGAGCAGTCTGATTGATACCTTCTCTCCCGGTTCAGCAGGCCACGCGCACAGCAGCTATATTTCCGTGCCTTGGCTAATGAGTTCGGGGGGGCGCGGTCTGGCGCTTGAAAACAGTGAATACAGCGAGTGGGATCTGCGCCAAGCCGATCAAATCGCATTGCATCTCTGGTCCAAGCAACTCAATTTGCGCCTCTTGGGGGCCGAAAATCCCTTGGCTTTGCTCAAAAGTTATACCGCTTGGGCTGGGCGCATGCCTGAACCGCCGGATTGGGCCGATCGTGGTGCTTGGGTGGGCATGCAGGGAGGCACAGCCAAGGTGCGGGCAATCTGGGCAAAATTACAGATGCGAAAAACGCCGCTGGCTGCTTTTTGGCTGCAGGACTGGGTGGGGAAACGCAAGACCAGCATTGGCTCTCAGCTCTGGTGGAATTGGGAGCTGAATCAGGAAGCTTATCCTGGTTGGCAGGAGCTGATCAAAGACTTCAAGGCTTCAGACGTGCGGGTCTTGGGTTATCTTAATCCTTTTTTGGTCGATATCCCCAATCAAAACGGCCTGCGCCGCAATCTCTATGCCGAAGCACGGGCACAGGGCTTTTTACTCAAAGATGCCCATGGCGCCGTTTTGCAGGTCAAAAACACCGATTTCTCAGCGGGTATGCTCGATCTGAGTCATCCGGATGCCAGGGCGTGGTTTAAACAGGTGGTCAAAAGCCAGGTTTTGGGAGTTGGCTTGAGTGGCTGGATGGCGGATTATGGTGAGGCTTTGCCTTTAGACGCTCATTTATACAGCCAAGAGCCTGCTTTGAGTGCCCACAATCGCTATGCCGAAGAATGGGCCCGTTTACAAAATGAAATTCTCAGCGACAATCCCGAGGCCCAGGCATTGGTCTTTCTCAGGTCGGGTTTTACGCTCAGCCCCCGCTGGGCACCGCTCTTTTGGCAAGGCGATCAAACGGTCAGTTGGGATGGCCACGATGGCCTGCGCAGCGCCGTGATGGGCCTGATCTCTGGGGGACTCAGTGGCTTTGCGCTCAATCACAGCGATGCTGGGGGCTATACCTCGGTCTGCCAAGCGGGTCTTGGCCTTTGCCGCAGTCCCGAATTGCTGATGCGCTGGCTCGAAGTGAATGCCTGGACGTCTTTTCTGCGCAGCCATGAAGGCAATCAGCCCGAAGCCCAGGCCCAGTTTTACAGCAGTCCTGAACTGCTTGATTTTTTTGATCGCCAGGCGCGCATTTATACGGCTTGGCGCTTTTTGCGCCGCCAGCTCTTTGCCCAGGCCCAGGGGCAAGGTGCGCCGATTGTGCGGCATTTGTTTTTGCATTATCCCGACGATGCGGTGGCAGCCCAGATTCACGACCAGTTTATGCTCGGAGCTGATCTGATCGTGGCACCGGTTTTAGAGCCCGGTGCGCGCAGCCGCAAACTCTATTTGCCACCCGGTCCCTGGGTGCATCTCTGGAGTGGTCAGGTCTATGGCCTTTACCAGAAAGGCAGTTGGGTCGAAGTCTCCGCGCCTGTGGGCCAGGCTCCCGTCTTTGTGCGCCGCGAAAGTATTTTGGGACCACAACTCGTGCAAAGCCTTCAGGCCCAAGGGGTGATTCCACTCTGATTTGGAACTGCCTGAATTTGGATTTGAACACCGCTCCGCGTTACTCTGTCTGAAGAAGATAACTTGATTTCCTGGAGTTGCAACATGTTTAGATTTGTGGGCCTGTTTTTGCTTTTGTTATTGGGGCTGAGTCTGCCTGCAGGGGCTGCGACTTTGCTGCAGCAGGCCGATCAAGCCTTTGCTGATCACAATTACAAAGAGGCCCTCAGCTTCTACGAAAAGGCCCAAAAAGACCCCAAATTTGTCTCCGACAGTTTACGTATGCGCCACCGGGTCTTGCAGAGCCTCGACAAATTGCAGGACTACGACCGCTTTATTCCCCAGCTTGAAATCGCCCTCAAACAGGTGCCAGACTTGCTCTGGCGCGCCCGCTATTCAGCACTGGGTGCCCAGGTTTACCGCCGCATGCCCCACCAAGGTTATTTGCGCAATGGCACACTCTACCGCAATACCGACCGCCGTGAAGGCGTCTATACCTGGGTTTGGGACCAAGACCACAAACAGGCTGAGATCTATTATAATGCCGCCCGCAAGAATTATTCTGACTATCTCTATACCCGCAAAGCCCGCTTGATTGAGATCGAAAAAGAGCGACTCAATCTGGTTGAAGAACTGGGTTTTTTCTACCGCGACCAAGCCTGGCTGAATTCCGAACGCAAAGACTGGCCCACGCTTGTCGCTCCCAAAGCCCCCGGTGAGAAACTGAATGCCGAATGGACCCCCTTTCAAAAGGCCTATTTCCTCTATTATGAAAGCCTCAAAATGGCGCAGTATCTCAAAGACAATGCCACTCAGGTCCGCCTGCAATTTGCCTGGAATGTCTTTATCCTGCGCCGCTTGGGTCTCCAGGCCCCTGATTATCCTGATCTCGACCCTATGTTGGTCTTTCAATCGCTCTTAAAGACCTATCCCCAAGATGCCCTGGCTGACAAAATTCAGCTCTCATTGGGAGACCTCTTGAACGGCCGCCAACAATACGCTGCTGCGATTGAAAACTGGGAAATGCTAATCAAACACCGGCCCAACAGTTTGCTTGTGAATGCCGCCCACGACCGTTTGCAGAATATTCGTTGGCCCAGTCTCTATTTGCAGGTGCCCGGTGTGCAGGCTCCCGACCAACCTGCCCGCTTTCAGGTCGGGGGACGCAATCTCAAAGACCTGACCTTTAAACTCTGTGCGGTTGATTTACAGAGAGAACTGACGGCATTCCTGTCTTTGAATAACCCGAGTCTGCGCTTTGTGGATTTTAACGGCCATTTTGGCGCCTCTTTGACTGAAAATCGCAGCCATTGCCAAACGGATGTCTTGAGCTGGACCTGGCAAACGCAGGCCCCGGATTATACCCCGTTTCAGCGTGAACTCACGCTTTCCAAAGCCCTGCCGGCGGGGGCCTATTTGCTGCAAGCTGAAGGCCAAGATGTCGAAGCCTCGGCTTTGGTCTTGCTTTCGGATCTCTCACTTGTGCAAAAACAGGCGGGTGAGCAGACCCTCTTTTATCTCAGCAGTGCTGAGACGGGCAAACCTGTTTCAGGAGCGACTTTATACCTCAAAGAGACCACAGGCAGTGGTTTGGGATCTCAGGTCAAAATTTCCCGCGTCAAAACCGGCGCTGACGGTCTCTATCTGCACAAACGCCAGCTTAAGCTGGCGGGCACCTACCTCGATGCCTACGCGGTTTCCGGTGCCCAGCATGCGCTGAATCAGATGCACTATTGGTATTATGCCGATGCCAGCCCCTATTACAAGGTCTATGCCTATACCGATCGGCCGATTTACCGCCCAGGTCAAAAAGTGTCCTTTCGGCAGGTCTTGCGCTTGGCCAAAGCGGGTCAATACCAGACGCCTGCCGGGCAAAAAGTAGAATTGCGCCTGCTCTCGCCGCGCGGCGAAGAATTGCTCAAACAGACCCTGACCAGCGATCGCTGGGGAGCCATCCATGGCGCTTATGCCCTGCCCGCTTCAGCCACCTTGGGTATGTACCACTTTCAATTGACTTTGCCTGAGCAGCCCGGCTCCCAATTGCGGCTCTCAGGGGGCCAACAATTCCGGGTTGAAGAATACCGCAAGCCCGAATTTTTGGTCAAAGTCACTCCGCCAACCGGGGCGTTGCGCCCCGGTGAAAACGCCAAGGTCAAAATCTCAGCCGATTATTATGCCGGTGGCCGGGTGCAAAATGGCAGCCTCAAATACACGCTCAAGCGCCAGTATTTTTACCCCTCTTTTCAAACCCGTGCCAATCCCTGGGACTTGTTTTATGGTGCGTGGGAAGACCGCTACGACTATTATCATGACAATGATACAGCCGTCTTAAAACAGGAGACAGTGAGCCTCAGCGCCGAAGGGGAGGCTGAGATTTCTGTGCCAACCGAAGCCAGTCCCAACCAGGACTGGGAATATGTGGTCGAAGCGGAGGTCACCGACAACAGCCGCCGGGTTCAAAATGGCCGGGGCGTCTTCCGCGTGACCCGCCAGAGTTGGTATGCCTCGCTGGACTTTGATCGGGGTCTTTACAGCCCCGGTGAGCGAATCGAAACAGAGATCAATTTGGTCGATCCCAATGGGCAGCCCGTGCCCCAACAGGCCGGTGTGCTCACCATTGAAGCCCTTGAAGGCAAAGACACGATCAAAAAACTCAAAGAAGAATCTCTTCGCAGCGATGCCATGGGCCGGATTTTTTACCGCTGGCAGCCACCCGCTGAGGGCCGCTTCCGCTTTGTCTTTAGCGGGCGGGATGCCTTTGAGCGCCCTGTCAGCCAGAGCCGCGAGGTCTGGGTGGCGGGCCCCCAATTTGAAGGCCGCCGTTTTCACTTCGAAAAGGTGGATATTCTCAGCGATAAACGGATTTACCAGGCGGGTGAAACAGCCCGGCTGATGGTCACTGTCAAAGATCCCGACAGCTATGTCTTGCTCTTGGAGGAGGCCGAAAATATGTTGATCGGCCATCAATTGCTGGCGATTGCCGGCCATTCCAAGGTGGTGCAGCTCAAACTCTCTCCGGCCCACACCCCCAATTTTAATCTGCGCGCGATCACGGTTCGCCATCAGCAGATGTTGCAAGACAGTCTGGAACTCTTTGTGCCCCCTGAAGAACGCTTTTTGAAGGTGGCGCTCAAGAGCAACAAAAGCGAATTTCGTCCCGGCGAAAAAGCCGAGGTCGAAGTCGAAGTCAAAGACAGCCGCAACCGCCCGGTGCAGACTGGCCTCTCGCTGGCTTTGACCGATGCCTCGGTCTATCAATTGCAGGGCGACCTCTCTGGGGATATTCGCAATTGGTTTTTTCAGGAGCGCCGCAGTTTTTCCGACAATCTGCAGGGCTCTTTGCAGGTGGGCTTTTCGCCTTGGGCCAAGGTGCTCAAAGAGCGCAAACACTACCCGCAGCCGCCCCAGAACATCGAGGATGGCCTGACCGACGGGGACGATTATGGCCGCCGTGAAGGCTTTGCTGGCGGAGAAATGCTGATGGACGCTGTGGCACGGCCCGCGCCCCAGCCCGCTGCTGAAGCGGCTCCGAGTGAGTCCAAAAGCAAAAAAGACAATGAGCAAGCGCGTGACCAAGATCGTGGCCAAGATCGTGGCCAAGATCGACAAGATGCTTCCAACCCCGCGGCTCCGCGCCTGCGTCAGAATTTTCCCGACACGGCCTTTTGGAACCCCGAATTGGTCACCGATCAACACGGCAAAGCCAAAGTCACTTTGCAATTCCCCGACTCGCTGACCACCTGGAAGCTGATTGCCAAAGGGGTCAGTGCTGGGGCTGAAGCGGGTGAGGCCAGCACTGAGCTGCAAACCACGCAAAAATTGCAGATACACATGCTTACACCGCGCTTTTTAACCGAAGGGGACGAGGTCATTCTCAGTGGCCGGATTCGCAATGCCTTTGCCCAGGCGTTGACGGTCAAAGCCCAATTGCTGCTGCCAAAGGATTTGCTGGAGGCCTTGCAGCCCACCGAGGTCTCAGTCCAGGTGCCTGCCCAAGGTGAAAAACGCGTCGATTGGCGCGTCAAGGTCAAACAGGCAGGGTTGGCCCAGATCCGCATGATGGCGCTCTCAAAAGAGGAGAGTGATGCAGTTGAAATGCCGTTGCCATTGCAGATTTATGGCGCGCAGAAACAGGTCACTTTGACGGGCAGCTTAAAAACGGAAATACTGGTCAAAACGCTGATGCTGCCCACTGAGCGCAAGCCCGAAGCCACGCGCTTAACCCTGACCCTGAACGCCTCTTTGGCAGGCACACTTTTGGAAGCCCTGCCCTATCTGGCCGAATTTCCCTATGGCTGTATCGAGCAGACCACGAGCCGTTTTGTGCCCGCGCTTTTAACCGCGCGGACCCTCAAAAAACTTGGGATCAAACCCGAAGACCTGGGGGCCCAGAAAAATCTGGACGTCGCAACTTTGAATCTGCGCAAACGCAACCCGGTTTACGACCCCCAGGCCTTGGAACAGATGGTCGCAGAAGGCATCAAACGCATCAGTTCAATGCAAAACCCCGATGGGGGCTGGGGCTGGTGGTCGGGTTTCAGCAGCGATGTACAAATGAGCACCTATGTCTACGATGCCCTGAGTTTGGCCCGCGAAGCGGATTACCCTCTCGATGCAGCGATGTTGAGCCGGGCCGAGAGTTATCTCTTGATGCAGTTCAAAACCGGCCAAGCCCTCAACCAGCAGGCCTATCTGGCCTTTGTGCTCAGCGGAGGCAAAAAAATTCAGCCCACGGACTTAGACACGCTGTTTAAGCGCCGCGATCAGCTCAGCCATTCTGGCAAAGCCCTGCTGGCCCAGGCCTATCAGCGGCTGGGCCAGGCCGAGCGGGCCCGCCTGATTCTTCAGAATCTCAAGAGCTTTGTCAAAATAGATGTTGACGAAGATGTGGCCAGTTGGAAAACCCCCGATCAGGGCTGGTGGTATTGGTACCAGGATCGGGTTGAAACCCAGGCGTTGATTCTGCGCGCGTTTGTCGCGATTTCACCGCAAGACCCGGTTGTGCCCCAACTCGTGCGCTGGCTGGTCTACAACCGCCAGAGCAACCGCTGGAACTCGACCCGCGACACGGCTCAGGTAATTTATGCCCTGAGTGGTTGGATGGCCCAAAACAAAGAGCTGGAGAGCCACTATACCCTGGCGATCAAACTCAACGGCCGTCTGCTAAAAACGATTGAGGTCACGCCGGCCAATAGCCTGAGCTTTGACAACCGCATCGAACTGGCCGATAACGCGTTGCAGACAGGCGAAAACACCCTGATCATTGAAAAAAAGGGGACAGGTACGCTCTATTACAGTGTGGCGCTGGACTATTTCAGCCGTGAGGCCAAAATTACAGCCAGCGGCAACCGCTTGCAGGCCGAGCGCAGCTATTACCGTGTCAGCAAAACCCTCAATCCAGGCAGCCAGAAAATGGAAGAGAGCTTTACACCCATTGTGTTTGGCGAGGCCCTGACCAGTGGTGAAGAAATTGAGGCCCGTTTGAGTTTAAAAGCCCCCAATGACTATGAGTACATCATGCTTGAGGATTTTAAACCAGCTGGTTTCGAAGCGCTTTCGGCCCAGAGTGGCTATAGCTGGCAAAACGGCGTGGGGGTTTACCGTGAGTTTCGCGACAACCGCGTGGCCTTTTTCCTGAGCCAATTGCCCGAAGGCACCCAGGTGCTGAGCTACCGTCTCCGGGCGGAGACGCCGGGTATTTTCTCTGCTTTGCCGATGGTCAGTGAGGCCATGTACGCCCCGGCGGTGCGTGCGATTTCGGATAGTTTCAAGCTGGAGGTGCAAGACAAACCTGCACCCTGAATCTGTTGTTTGTCTGTTGCTTGTCCGTCTCTCAGGGCCAAACAGCAAAAGCCCCAGGCAGATTTCTGTCTGGGGCTTTTTAATTGGAGGATGAAAGGGTTTATTTCCGGGTGGCGGTCATGGCTCCGGCCAAGCCACCCGCTGCGCCAGTGACGCCGCCAACCACTGCACCGACAATGCCGACTGCGATGGCATCTTTGACATTGCCACTCATTAGATTTTTGCTGGCCAGGGCCACACCGCCAACCAGGGCACCGACACCAGCACCTATTGCAGCGCCTTTGAGTTTGCTGTCTGTGCTGTTGGCGGCAACACCCCCAGCGATCCCGCCGGAAACACCGCCACCGAGGGCGCCAGCAATGGCAAAGACTTGGGCCCAACCGGCGCCATCACCATGGGAGCCTGCTGCCATAATCATCAGGGGAATACCTGCGGCCACAGCGCCACCGAGGGCACCGGCACCAGCGCCTTTTAAGGTGGGAACGAATCCGCGTTTGATTTCAATAATATCGTTGCTGTCTGTCGCCAGGCCTTTTTTTTCTGCAACGGGGGCAGCGGGCTGTTGCGGAGCTGTTTTGGGGGTCTGGGCAGGGGTTATCAGGGCTTGATTGGATACGGCAGTAATGGTGGACATGGTTCTCTATTTCCTTCGCTGAATTTAATTTTCGCTTATGCAGAAAGTATCGTGAGAAAGAAAAACCAGATTGCTTGAAAAGATTGTCTTTTGATTAAGATAAGAGAAATTTATATTTAAAATTAAATTATCTCAAAGAAGAAAAATTTTAACCTTATTGTTATGACGCGCTTTTGAGCCCAGTTTAAAAATGTTCACTTGTTTATGATTTTCGGATTAATACATTTATATACAAAAATAATACATATTTTTGAGATCTTTTGAGATCATCGGCAGATGCTGAACCAAAGGGGGTGTATAATCTGTTATGATAAATCCAGTTTGAAGATACAATTTAGAACAGGAAAGCCCACAGGAACCGCCCATGTCCCAGAAACCTGCCGTTGCCTATGATGAAAATGCGATTAAAACCCTCAGCTCGCTCGACCATATTCGCCTGCGTCCGGGCATGTATATTGGCCGTTTGGGCAATGGCAATCACCGTGACGATGGCATTTATGTCTTGGTCAAAGAGGTTGTGGACAACGCCATTGATGAATTTATCATGGGCAATGGCGCGCGTGTGCAGATTCAGCTCGAAGACGATCGCATCACCGTGCGCGACTATGGCCGTGGCATTCCGCTTGGCAAGATCGTGGAATGTGTTTCTGTCATTAATACAGGCGCAAAATACAACGACGATGTCTTTCAGTTCAGTGTGGGCCTGAATGGGGTGGGGACCAAAGCCGTCAATGCCCTGTCCTCCAGTTTTGTTGTGCGCAGCTACCGCGAAGGCCAATACAAAGAAGCCCATTTTGAACAGGGGGCATTGACCCATGAAGCAGAGGGCAAGACGTCAGAGCCCAACGGCACCTGGGTGCAATTTGTGGCCGATACCGAGGTCTTTGGGGCCTATCATTACAATCTTGAGTTTCTCAACCGCCGCTTTGCCTATTACGCCTATCTCAACGCAGGCCTGACCCTGGAATTTAATGGCGAGAGCTTTTATTCCGACAAAGGCCTCTACGATCTGCTTCAACACGAGGTCGAGAGCGAAAAACTCTACGACCCGATTTATTTTAAAGGCAATCGGATTGAATTTGCCTTGACCCATACCCAGGCCTATGGCGACGATTACCTCTCTTTTGTCAACGGCCAATACACCTCCGACGGCGGGACCCACCTCTCTGCTTTCAAAGAGGGTATTCTCAAAGGGGTGAACGAATTTGCCAAAAAGACCTTTCAGGCTGATGATGTGCGTGAAGGACTCGCTGGCGCAATTGCCATCAAGATCAAAGACCCGGTCTTTGAATCGCAGACCAAAAACAAACTGGGCAATACCGATCTCAAGGCCTGGATTGTGCAAGAGGTCAAACGTGAGGTCGAAGATTACCTCTATAAAAACCCCGAAGTGGCTCAGATCATTCTCGACAAAGTCAGTCTCAATGAGCGCATTCGCAAAGAATTACAGGGCATAAAAAAATTGGTCAAAGAAAAGGCCAAAAAAGTCTCAATCAAGGTGCCCAAGCTCAAAGACTGCAAATACCACCTCGGGGCCAAACAGCCACGGGGCGAAGAGTCGATGATATTTATCACCGAGGGCCAATCCGCCAGTGGCTCAATTGTGATGAGCCGGGATGTGATGACCCAGGCTGTCTTTCCGCTCAAGGGCAAACCTGTCAACGCTTTTGGCGCCAAACGCAATTTGCTCTACGAAAACGAAGAACTCTACAATATTGTTCAGGCTCTGGGGATCGAAGACAGTACCGACAATTTGCGCTATAACAAAGTGGTTCTGGCTACCGATGCCGACGTGGACGGCATGCATATCCGCAATTTGCTGCTCACGATCTTTTTGCATTTCTTTGAGCCGCTTGTCTTGCGCGGTCATTTGTATATCCTCGAAACCCCGCTCTTTCGCGTGCGCAACCCCAAACAGACCATTTATTGTTATTCCGAAACTGAGAAAGAAAAGGCCCTGAGCAAACTTGGAAAAGGTGCTGAAATCACCCGTTTTAAAGGGCTTGGCGAAATTTCTCCCCAGGAATTTGGTCAATTTATTGGCCCCGATATGCGTCTGTTGCCCGTGACAGTGCGCGAAAAACACGAAATTCCCCGTCTTTTGACCTTTTATATGGGCAAAAACACGGTCGAGCGCAAACAATATATTATGGAAAACCTGGTCTGATGAGCACACCTCCCCCAAAAGATGCCAAACCCTTTTCTCTCGCAGAAGAGACGCCCCTGGCCTATTTTCAGAAACTGATCGACTTTATCTACGATCCCTTTTATGCCCGCTTTTTACGCCGGATCAGTGCCCGTTATGACCGCAGCCTGATTCCCGAAGACCTGGATTTGCAGCCCTTTTTGATTGATGGCCTGATCTTTGAAACCTTTATCGACAAAAAAACACCCCTGGATCGTTTTATTGAGCAATACCAAGCCCAGATGACCCCCAGCCAAGTCAAGGTTTACCAACGCTTTCGCTCTTCCAGTTTGGGCTGTTATGAAATTGTTGAACGCTTTAAACCCGACAAAATCCTGCTCAAAGACCTGCTCGACGACAGCACCCTCGAAGTCCGCGACAGCGATGCTTGGCGCTTTCTGATGCCGGGTTTTTACACCATCTGCCGGATTTTGCCCTTTGAGGATCACCATGTTTTAACCGGCTCCTGTGCGGTTCTCAATTATAAAGATCCCCAGCAGGTGATTGCTTTAACCCGTGAATTTAAATTGCCTCCGCTTTTTGTCGCGGGGTTTTAGGGTGACGGGGTTTTAAGCCGACCATGGACTTGCCGATCAGCGATACACTCTCTATTCCCGAACACGAGTTGATTTACAGCTTTACCCGCAGTGGCGGGCCCGGTGGGCAGAATGTCAACAAAGTCGAAAGCAAGGTCGTTCTGCGTTTTGACGTGCAAAACTCCCCTTCTCTTTCCGATGAACAGCGCTGGATGATTCAACAGAAATTGGCTTCACGCATCACCCACGAAGGGATTTTGCACCTGAGTTGCCAGATTTCTCGTTCCCAATTGGCCAATCGCAAAGCCGTTACCCTGAATTTTGCAGCGCTCTTGCAAGAGGCCCTCGAAATTGAGGCCGACCGCATTCCGACCCGGCCCAGCCGCGCTTCCCGCCAGCGCCGCATCACCGGCAAAAAGATCCGGGGTGGGGTCAAACGCCAGCGGGCCGAGCAGGACTGGGAGTCGGAATTTGGCTATTAAATTCAGTTCAGGTTGGCGCCTTCGCTGATCCACTGTCCCAATAATTGGCGCTCAGCCGCTGTCATTTGGGTGATATTGTTCCGCTCTGGCATGCCTTGGCCCGTGACTGTCTCACGGCGGATTTTGCTGATATCTGCCTTGATATTGGCGGGCACGGTGTAGTCGCGGTTGCCAGCGGGTGGGCTAAAACCTGTAAAGGTTGGACTGTTTGAATGGCAGCCATTGCAGCGCTGCTCAAAGATGCTCTGGATTTGGGCAAAGGCAACAGGTCCTGTGGAAACACTTCCTGTGGGGGTATTTGTACCACCACTCCCTGGCGTGATCGGATTTGCTGCCTGCGGGGTTGAGCAGGCAAACAGAACCGTACAAAGCAAAAGTGAGACAGGCAAAAGTGAGGCGGGCAAAAGGCTGAATTTGAAGTGCATCTTAAAATCTCCTGTTTCTGATTTCGGTGGTTTGTTTTGCGGGCTTGGTGCACGGTTCTTTGCGAAGTGATGCTTTTAGCTTAACACCTCAGACAGCGAAGCCCGGGGCCTTTTTTGAACTCAACAGGCGGGAGGCATGGGGTATAATGGCTGAAAATGCCCTGCAAGGAGTCTTATTGATGCAACGCTTTACCCTGCTCGCTGCACTGCTCAGTCTTTTACTCGCCCTTCCGGTTTCTGCTCAAGAGAGTTCCGTAGATCCTGAGCGCTCTTCGACTGAAGAGCCCGAAGTCAATGCCGACTCAGAGAAAGAAGATGAGTGTGAGTGTGACGACGATGACGATGACGACGATGAGCATCACGGCGAAGATGATTTCAGCCGGGCTTTTCTGGAAGGCACAAACAATCTCTTTTCCGCTTCAGCTGTTGAAGCTGATTCGTTTTATTTACTTTATTCGCATAATTTTTTCCAGACCAGTTTTCCCCGCAGCAGCAACCCCGCTTTTTGGGCGCGTTATAGCCCTTTAGACCGCCTGCAGATTGATGCCTTGGCGACTCTGCGCACAACGGTAGACTATCCCATTGAAGCTGAATTGGGAGTGGGCTACCAGATTCTCAATGAAGACGACGGCGACTGGTTCAATCTGATGCCTCGAATTGCTTATAACAGTCGGGGACATATCTTTGGGGCAGAATTGGCTGCCAGCAAATACCTTTTTTCTGAGATTTGGCAAGTGGGCATGAATGCGCGTTTTCTCAGCTCAGGCAAAGCCGATCGTTTTGATCGTCCGGTGGGTGCCGTTGGGTTCAATACGATGGTGCGAGTTTGGAAACACTGGCATCTCTTTGGCGATGTGGTGGTTCCCCTTGATAATGAAATTCTGCAACAGCGCAGCGTACTTTGGTCTGCGGGGATCAAAAAGATTATTCCCGATACTCCCCATGTTTTGACTCTGTTTGCAGGCAATACCCAGGAGCAATCTCTGGCTGGACGCACCATTTCGCAAAGCAATGTACTCGGTGATGTTTTCCGGGTCGGTTTTGTCTTTAGCATTGACATCGAAGAGTTGAGTAGCCTGCCTGCAAAGCTTTTCTGATGGAAAAAGCCATTCTGACCTGTGCCCTGACAGGGGTTTTGACGGATCCGCTCACTCACCGTGTGCCCGTCACCCCCTCAGAAATGGCCGAGGCGGCTTATGAGGCCTGGAACGCGGGTGCCAGTATTGTTCACTGCCATTTTCGCGATCAGCGCCCTGGCAAAGGGGCTCTGCCCACTTGGGATCCCGCTGTGGTCGCAGAGATTTGTCAGGCCATTCGTGAGCGGGTGCCTGAGCTGATTCTGAATATGTCCACCGGTATTGCAGGGCCAGATATTTCAGGGCCTTTGGCCTGTTTACAGGCCGTCAAACCCGAAATGGCAGCCCTCAATTCAGGGTCGCTCAATTACCTCAAGACCCGCTCGGATGGGTCTTGGGCTTGGCCGCCCATGCTCTTCGACAATCCGGTTGAAAAGGTCAAAGCCTGTTTGGATGCCATGCGCCAGTGGGGCGTGATGCCCGAATGTGAGTGTTTTGATACCGGCATTATCCGCAGTTTGGGGATGTTTGAGCAAAATGGCATGCTGGACCGCCCTTTCAGCGTTTCGCTGGTCGTGGGCGTGGCCAGTGGCATGCCTGCCGATCCGCGTTGGCTACCGCTTTTAAAAGAGCTGGTGCCCGCTGACGCGCCCTGGCAGGTGATTGCGATTGGGCGCGAAGAGGTTTGGACCATGCACCGCGCGGCTGCAGAGCACGGGGGCAATTTGCGTACGGGCTTAGAAGACACCTTTTATCTGCCCGATGGCAGTAAAACCCATTCCAATGGGGCTCTGATCGCCGCTTTGGCAAAAACAGCCCAAGCCGCAGGACGGGAAGTGGCTTCGCCAAGTGAAGCGCGGCGGCGCTTGGGTTTAGAGGGCTTGAACTGAGATTTAGCCAATTCTCAGGGCCAGCTGATCGTAGATGCGAATGGCCTGAATGAGTTCGGGATGGCGCTCAAACTCCATGCCATTGAGCAGGACGAGGTAATAACCCTCTTGCCAGCAGAGCACGATCTTGCCGAGGCGTCCTTCTTTGTTTCTTAAACTCATGGGCTGACCCTTCCAGGTTAAAATAGTCTTTGAGTCTGTCCCCGACAGTCGCTCATGTTTACCAGGACGTAAAGGCAAAAAGAAAGTTCACTATTTGTCAACAAAAAAATGGGAGCAATACCAACCATGCCAATTCTTTATGAAGACAAAACCCTGGTCTGTGATGATCAGGCCCTGACCATCAAAAATTATTATTTTCCCTGGGGCAGTCGCCGCGTCGGCTATAGCAGTATCAAAGGGCTCAAAGATCAAGATATGTCGGCCCTCAACGGCGGCTGGCGGATTTGGGGTATGGGTCTGACTCCCCAGTGGTACCATTTGGATATCGGTCGCCCCCAGAAAAAACGCCAGATGGTGCTGGATTTGGGCGAGTTTATCAAGGTGGTGATTACCCCCGATGAACACGATACCGTGCTGGGCATTTTGGAGCGCAAGACGGGTTTGAATCCAGATTAGCTTAAACCATTAGGCCTCTAAAAAGCTCAAATGCCGCCTGAAAAAGCGGTACAACTCCTGTTTCACGCCTTGGTTTTCGCGGGCGGTGAGCTGTGGATCTTGGGCCAATAATTCAATCGCCTTTTCGCGGGCCAGATCCAGCCATTGCCCGTCTTCAGCCAGATTGGTCAAAACCAAATCGGGCAAACCGCTTTGGCGGGTGCCCATAAATTCACCGGGACCGCGCAGGCGCAGATCGGCCTCGGCAATCACAAAGCCGTCGGTGGTTGAGACAAAGACCTGCAGCCGCTCCCGGGAAACATCAGAGAGCTTGTCGCTGATCAAGAGGCAATAGGCCTTATCCGAACCCCGGCCCACCCGACCCCGCAATTGATGTAATTGGGCCAGACCAAAGCGCTCGGCGTGTTCAATGACCATCACACTGGCATTGGGCACGTCCACCCCAACTTCGATCACGGTGGTGGCAATTAAAATATGCAAGTCATGGCCCGAAAAGGCCCGCATCACCTGGTCTTTTTCTTGGCCTTTCATTTGCCCATGTAAGAGCCCCACCTTAAAATCGGGAAAGAGTTCCTGATAGGCCTCGTACTCTGTCGTGGCTGCTTTGAGATCGGATTTTTCCGATTCCTCCACCAGGGGCAAGACGACATAACACTGGCGGCCCATTTCCAACTCGCGCCGCATGAGCTCCCAGACCTTTTCGCGTTGACTGCCTGTGACCAATTGGGTTTCGACGGGTTTGCGTCCGGGCGGTAATTCGTCCAGAATCGAGACATCGAGATCGCCATAGAGGGTCAGGGCCAGGGTACGCGGGATGGGCGTGGCGGTCATGGTCAGAATTTCGGGGTTCAGGCCCTTTTCACGCAGAAGCCCGCGCTGTTTGACGCCAAAGCGGTGCTGTTCGTCGATCACGGCCAGCCCGAGGCGCTTAAACACCACCCCTTCTTGAATCAGGGCGTGGGTGCCAATCGCAATTTGGGCCTCGCCGCTGGCCAGCCGTGACAGGGCCTCGCGGCGGCTGCGGGCACCTTGGCTGCCGGTCAGCAATTCAGCACGCACCCCCAGGGGCAAAAGCCAGTGGAAGATTTTGTGGTAATGCTGCTCAGCGAGAATTTCCGTCGGGGCCATCAGGGCCGCTTGGTAGTCGTTTTCAACCACCTGTAACATCGCCAAAATTGCCACCACGGTTTTGCCCGAACCCACATCGCCCTGGACCAGCCGCGACATGGGCTCGGTTTTGCCCAAGTCCCTGAGTATGTCTTGGTGCACACGGGCCTGGGCACCTGTCAGGGCAAAGGGCAGGCTGTCTAAAAAAGACTGGCTCAGATTGCCAGCGGGTTTAAAGACAATTCCCGCTTCATACATTTCGCGCTGTTTGCGCCGAAACTGCAGGCCCAATTGGGTTAAAAACAACTCCTGAAAGACCAAACGCTGACGGGCTTTGGCCAGGTTCTCGGCATTGCTGGGAAAGTGAAATTCGGACAAAGCCTGGGCATATCTCGGCAGAGGCAGTTCCTGGGCAATACTCACAGGCAAGGGCTCTGGAATCCGCGGAACAAAGGCGTCGAGGGCGTATTTAATCGCCTTGCGCACCCATTTTAAATTCAGGCCCTCGGTCAGGGGATAGACGGGCACAATCCGGCCCAAATGGACAAGATCTTGGCTTTGCAGGCTTTCGACATCTTCCAGATTCTCCATCACCTCGGTTTCGACCTTGTCGAGGGTCAGGGATTGGCTGTAGCTGTCCCACTTGACCAAACCGCTGAGGATCACCTGGGCCCCTTCGGGAAAACGCTGGCTCATCTGGGCCCGGATCCACTGGTTTTTGCCCTGGTGATAAAAGCTCAAAACCAGGCGACCACTGCCATCGCGCACAGTGACTTTGACAATCGTCATGTGCTTTTTGCGCGGCGGGTTAAAATAGGTTACGGAGTGGATATAGCCCCAAATCGTGGCCGTCTCGCCGACACGTAATTCGCTGATGCGGGTGCAGCGTGAATAGTCCAAATGTTGGCGGGGATAATAGTGCAAAAGTTCGCCCACGGTACCCACTCCCACTTTGGCAAAGAGCGCTCCCAGCTTGGGGCCGACTCCTTTGACAAACTGGACAGGCACATCGCGCCAATCGGAGCCGCTCTCCTCTTTGGCCTCGGCCTGCACCTGGGCTTTGACCACTTGGCGAATCTCACGGGGATCTTTGAGACCGGCGAGCAGTCGCCGGGTTTCTTCGACAACTTTGCGGCGTTCAGCGACAGAGTTGAGGGGATAGAGGGTGTAGATATTCTGCAAACGCGAGATAATTTTGGCATGTTCGGGCCGTTTTTCAAAATTGCCGAGGTGAAACAGCATAAAGTCCGCAAAAAAGAACTCCCGGCCCCGAATGTTGCGAAATTGCTGTTTTTCTTCGGCCCGCAGCGAGCGCTCACAGAGATCAAACCAGGCCGAACCCATTTAAAAACCCAATAAAACCTGTACATACGGGCCCGTCATGCCCACATTGGGGCCTCCCGGTATAGCCAGGCTGGAATTGTTGTTTTCGCTATTGGAAAAGAGATTGCTGACCTGCCAGAAATTGCTCTGAATCGGGCTCCAGAGCCAGCCCCCACGCAGTCCGAGGCGAAAGCCAAAATCGTCGATAAAGCGGAAATAATAGTCCAGCCCCAGACCTGCATTGAGCAAGAGTGCAAACGAAGAGATCTGGCCTTGGCGGCCAGGTGTTTTGAGAAAACTGTCAAAATCGATGACTGAATTGCGCTGGGTGAATTGTAAATCGACAAAACCCATGCCAATCCCCAGCAGCGGGTAAATGCGTAAATCACGGGTCGGGCGCAGAATAAAACCCAGGTTAAACAGGCCAAAACCTGTACTCTGGCTGGTAATATACTCCGAATTGACGGCGGGCAAAGAGAGATTAATTGCGCCCTGAAATTCAGTCATCAGGCTGCCAATCCCCAATTGCATCCCTCCCCCAAGCGAAAACTGGTCCGGAGCAAAGGGCTGAAAGTTTTGCTCAGTCAGCTTTTGATTCAAACTGCTTAAATCTGGGCGCATCCAGCCCCCGAGGCCATAAATCCCAAAGTCCACAGGCAGATCCCAGTCTTCATCAAAGAGTGAAGGTGGGGCCGGGGTTGCCGTGGGGAGTGGCTCGGGCAAGGGTTGGGGTGTTTCGGGGTCGAGCAGATCCGGCATTGGCGAGGGTTCTGCCGTTGGTTCCGCAGGGGGTGCGGTTGAAAAGGCCAAAGGGACTGCGTCGGTTGGCTTTTCTGAGCTTGCATGGGCGGGCAAAACAGCCCAAGGAAATTGTGCCAGCAGCAAAGTGGAAACCAGAACCAAAGTTGCTTGACGATCGAACATAATGTGATTCTCCTTGGGATGTATTCAATGTCATTGTAACTGCTTCGCTGGACAGGGGGGGGGGCAAAAGCTATACTTTGGTGCATGTTTAATCCATTTTCCCATTTGCCCAGCTGGAAACAGATTGAAAAAGCGATGGGAGAATCCCGGCTCGAGAGGGCTGAATTGCTCTTGCTTGAACATCTTCAGCTCTATGCACAGGATGCCGAAGCCTGGATTCTCAAGGGCTATTTTGATTTTCTGGCTCAGCGTTTAGAACAGGCCGAAGACAGTTATAAACAAGCGCTCATTTTGCAACCCCAACATGCTGAAGCCTGGTTCAATTTGGGTTATATTCAGCTTCTGCAGCAGCAGTTCCATGCAGCGATTGAAAGCCTACGTACCACATTACAATTGAACCCTGCCCATCGCTTTGCACATCAAGAGATCGCTTCGGCTTATTTGGGTTTGGGGTGGTATTTGCATGCCTCATCCCATTTAGAAAGCGCGCTTAAACAGCATCCAGACCAGATTAAAGCCTGGACGGATATTGGCTTTGCGATGTATATGGCGGGTCAGATTTCACGCCAACAGGTTTATCTGCGCGAGATTCTCTCCCAGCTTTTGCCGCGCCGCAATCATTATCCCAACAGTCTGAGCGATTTTCTCCCCGTGTTACCTCATTTTCAGGCTGCTTTTTTATTGGCCTGTTATGCCGATTACGCCTGTGATGATGTTGAATTATTGGCTCAGATGCGGTTGGCGGTAAGCAATGGGGCTTATCTCCCCATTCCTGTTGATCTGCCCCCACTGAAAACAGAACCGCTGAAAACCCCTTCCACTCGTTTGCGTGTGGGTTATCTCTCGCGGGAGATGGGCAATTTTTCCTCGGCAAGCACCCTTTTGCCCCTTTTAATACACCACGATCGCTCCCGCTTTGAACTCTTTGCCTACAATGATTTGAAGGGTGAAGATGAGTGGATTAAACATTTTCAGGGCTATTTTGAGCATTGGTTCGCTTCTTCTGAACTCTCAGAAGAAGCGCTTAAGCAGCGGATTCAGGCCGATCAGATTCAGATCTTAATTGACCTCTCTGGTTTGATTCACGGGGCCCGCCTTGGCTTATTTGCCCTGCGTTCTGCGCCCGTTCAAGTGACGGGATTGGGCTTTGGTTGGCCCACCGCTCTGCCGCAAATGGATGGCTTTTTTAGTGATGCCCGGCTTTGGCCACCTGAATTGGCCGACAACGCTCAAGAACCCTTGCTCTATTTGAGTTCGGCCTTGCACTGGCAGCCTATTTCCGACCAGCCCCTGACAGCTCCACCTTCCGCTTTGGGTAAGCCATTGACCTTGGGCTGTGCCAATAATCTCGCCAAGATCAGCTTACCGGTCATGCAGACCTGGGCTGAGATTTTGCTTGCCCTCCCCGATGCCCGTCTCTGTCTGAAAACAATGGCTTTAAATGATCCTCTGAGCCAAGAGTGGTTGTATTGCAGTTTTGAGCATTTGGGAATTGAGCGTGAGCGTATTTTGCTTTATGGTGCTCTGATTGAACACGCGCATGTTCCCTGGTTTTACGGGCAAATTGATCTGGCCCTGGATCCCTTTCCCTTTTGTGGCGGGGTGACCACGCTCGAAGCACTCTGGATGGGGGTTCCGGTCATTACCTTGCGCAGTCAGGCCCATTTACACCGAGCGGTGGGTGCCAGTATTTTGGCCCTTTTAGATTTGCCCGAATTGATCGCCCACTCCCGCGAGGATTATTTGGCTCTGACAGTCGCACTGGCCCGCTCGCCTGAGCGGCTAAAAGCTTATCGCTCGCTGTTGCGGCCGCGTCTAGCGGATTCTGTGATCTGCAACGGGCCTCTCTTCGCTGCAGAGGTCGAAGCCCATTTGGTTCAGCTCTGGGAACAATACCAAGCGAGCTAACACGCTTTTAAAGGTTTTTTAAAAAAGCCTTGCTGGCAATTGCCGCTGGATTTTCGTATGATAAAAACAGCAATTCAAAAGGAAATCCAGGTATGTTGGATACCTTGCATAACCCCTCTTCTGTCGCGCTTTCTCACCATGCCAAAACCCGCTTGATCCAAAGAGGTATTAAGTTCGCAGACGTCGAATTTACCCTGCGGCACGGCAAACGCATTTATAAACAGGGTTTGATTTTTTATATCATGATCGACAAAGTGGCCTTGAACCGAGGTGAATCGGTCAAAAATTTGGTCGTTTTGGCCACCCATGATGGCTGCATTGTGACCGTTTACAAAGAGAAAAATGCACTCAAAAAAATCAAACGGGCCTTAAAGTACGATTTGCGCTCCCTGCAGGCCTCTTAGCTTTAGGCATTCTGCTGCTGGGCCTTGCCCCATTGTGTATACTTGTATACAGATTGATTGTTTTTCCGAACCATTCATGGGGCTTCAATCTCCCTTTATTACAAGAAAAGTGCTGGAATGTGTCTTTGCCACTTGACCAGTTGCTGTACAAAGCTGTATACTCGGCTCCATGATGGTTTATTTATTTGGTTTTTCTAGCTTATTGAACACAATTAGAGGAATGCGCGCAGAATGCAGCAAGTCAAAGCTCTCAAATTAGCAGCCCTGGCTCTTTTACTCCTAACGGGGTGTGCCGCTCAGGGCAAACCGCGTGAAATCGATCCCAATGCCTCTCTCTACGAACGCCTCGGCGGCATGGCTGCCATTCAAGCGGTGGTCGAAGATTTTTATGACAATGTGGCCAGCGATGAGCGCATCAATGGCTTTTTTATTGGTGCAGATGCCGACGAGGTCAACCGCCTGCTGGCCGAGCAAATCTGCCAAGCGGCGGGTGGGCCCTGCAAATACAGCGGTCGCGACATGATCAGTGTGCATACAGGCATGAATATTACCGAAGCCCAATTTAATGCTTTGGTCGAAGATCTGGTGCGCTCATTGAATAAATTTAACGTTCCCGCGCGGGAGCAAAACGAACTTTTAAACGTATTGGGGAGTATGAAGGGCGATATTATCGACCGTTAGGAGAACATATGCTCAAAACCCTTTTGATTCACAATTTTGTCCTGGTAGAAAAACTTGAAATCAGCTTCGAAACAGGCCTGACAGCCCTGACTGGTGAAACCGGTGCCGGCAAGTCGCTGATCATCGACGCCTTACAGGGCGTGCTCGGAGGCAAAACCTCCCCCGATCAGATTCGCCAAGGGGCGGACTTCGCGTATATCGAAGCGGTTTTTCTTGCGCCGGTTGGTGTTGCGGCTTTTTTGTTGGCCCAGGGGTTTGACGAAGTTGCTCCCAATAGTTTGCTCACAATCAGCAAAACCCTGCATCGCTCAGGCAGCAAATCCCGGCTCAATGGCCAATTGGTCTCTCAGAACCTGATTCGCGAATTGGGTGAATTGCTGATGGACAGTGTCGGTCAGCATGAGAATCAGGTCTTGTTCCGCGAAGAAGACCATCTGGGTTTGGTGGACCAATTGGGGGGCGAAGAACAGGCGCTGCGTGTTCAGACTTTCGCTACCCAGTGGCAAAAACTGTGTCAATTGGAGCGTGAGCGGGATGCTCGGATTCAGGCCGCGCGCGAATTTCAGCTTAAACAGGATTTTTTGAGCTTTCAATTGCAAGAAATCGAAGAGGCCGAGTTGCTGCCCGACGAAGAAGAGGATTTGCAAGCCGAACGCGAGCGCCTGCGCTTTGGCGAAAAGCTGATGAATACGGTTAGAACGGCCCGCTTTGCCCTGACCGATCAAGAAGACCGCCCCGCGATTTATGAGCAGATCTGTGGCTTGACCCGTCAATTGGAGCAGATGTTGCGCTATGATCAGGCCCTGGCCCCAATGGTTCAGCTCTGTGAGACCCTCAGTATTCAGGTCGAAGAACTCAGCTCAGAACTGGGTGACTATGCCGAAGCCTTAGAGCTGAATCCCCAGCGTCTCGAAGAAGTCGAAGATCGGCTGGATCTCTTGCGCAAACTCAAACACAAATACAATGGCTCCCCGTCTGACATTTTGGCCCACGCCGAGGCCATTCGCCAAGAATTGGCGGGCATGGCCAGTGCCGAGCTGGAATTGGCAGATCTCGAAGCGGAAATCGCCGTATTGCAGGCTGAAAACCAAGTGCTGGCCCAGGCTCTCAGTGCCACCCGCCAGGCTTTGGTGGCTCAGCTCACCCCTTTGCTCGAAACAGAACTCAAAGAATTGGGCATGGAAAAAGCCCGCTTTGAAGCTGAATTATTGCCCGCTGAATTGGGGGCAACAGGCCAGGAAAAAGCCCGTTTTTTGCTCAGCTCCAACCCCGGCGAGCCGCTGCGCCCACTTTCGCGCATCGCCTCCGGGGGCGAAATCTCGCGCATTTTGCTCGCGCTCAAGCTCATTCTCAATCACAACGCCCCGGTCGCGACCCTGATCTTTGACGAGATCGACACCGGTATCAGCGGAAAAACCGCTCTGGCTGTCTCACAAAAATTGGCCCGTCTGGCCCAGCACAGCCAAATTCTCTGCATCACCCATTTGCCTGTGATTGCAGCAGCCGCTCACCAGCAGCTCTGGATCGAAAAACACAGCGATGCCGACAGCACCCGCGTGCAAATTGCCTCGCTGCCGACCTCGGACCGGATTGCCAAATTGGCCCAGATGGGCAATGGCCAGATCACCGATACCACCCTCGAAAGCGCCCGCGAGATGGTGGCCCATGCCCAGTGGTATTACCATGTTGTGGCGCGGGCTTCTTAGGGATTGGGCTGTCTTTGAGACTTTTGGCCTTGGGGCCTGAGCTTCGGTTGTCTGTTTCGTCTAGCTTTCTGAAGTTGTGATTCTATTCATGCCACAATCCGGTATTTGCCATCGGCCAAAGCCTGCCCGTTCTGCTTCCCATCCCAGCTCAGGTTTTGCTCGCCAGTTAGGCCCGCCCAGCTTTTGAGAGTCGCGCCATTGCGTTTGACCTGCACCGAATATGGTTCTGAGGTCTCGGCTATCACTTTGAAGTTGAGGCTGTCTTTGACCCCGTCGCTGTTGGGCGAAAAATAGGGGTCGGCCACCTGGATGCGCAGCGGGCCGTCGGGGCCCGTTGCGCGGTTGCTGGCTTGGTTGTGTGAGCTTTTATTTATATCCAATCTTGTTATTGTTTAAGATAATTTTTTACAACCTCACGAATAATTGGTTGAATTTCTGATTCAAGCTCTTCTGGATAAAAAGCATCGAGAATTAAATCTTGATAAGTGCCATTTTCATAAGAAAGTATTCCATACCTTTCAATAAAACCATGATGCTTTTCTTCGTAAAAAGTGATCTCATAATCGCCAGATTTTAAGTTTAAATCTGATAAATATGAAGCGTTATGTGGCATGCTTTTTATTTGAGTGATTATAATAGGGTTTTCTATATCTGTATACTCAAATATATAAAATCCTTTGACTTTATTATCATTATTAAATATATAGCCTGCGCATTTAAGAAATTCTCCATTCTTTTTCATCACTGCATATTGTTCTATATTTTGGGAAAGAGTTTTCTTTTGGCGATAAAAATTTTTAGAGGCTTTATAATCTTGTTTAAAAGCGATGTCAAATTTTTTGTTTATTGTTTGATCAACAGTAATTTTATCATCTCCTAAATGTCTTCCAAAAGAATAAATGAAAAATGGTTCCGCTTCTGTCGGGAGTCTTCTTTGAGAATCAATTCCTATCTTTGGTTCAATTAGAACTTGAGAAGCAATTGAAGATAGCTCTAAAAAACCAAATAATACCAAAATACAAATACCAGAAACAAATTTGGAAAAGAAAATAATTAGTTTATACCTGAACATGTGATTTTCTCCCATTTATTTTTTCCTTTTCCGAGTTTTAAGTTTAAATTGATCCCGTAATTTTGATTAAACATAATAGTAATTAAGGAATTTCCTCCGTTATTACCAATTTTATCTGCTAATTTAGATGTATCTAAGGCCAAATAATAATAATCACTTCTTTCAAAAATTTTTTCAATACCTTCTATGGTGGGAATTTGTGTTTTTAAATTATTAATGGCTTGGTTTTTTAGTTCTATTGTTGCTTCATTTTCAGACACTCTATTCATTGCATGGTCATAAGCACTAATGATTTTATTGCAGGTTTTAGGAATACTACTTTCAAAATCATAAAAATTTAGATCTGAACAAAGTTGAGGTAGCATTCCTGACTCGCTATCATTTGCTAAATTAAGACTAAATCGCTTTAAGTGGTATACAGGATCTGCAAACCAAGATTTATTGTTATAATTCCCATCTGCATCCAGGGTGGTTAATCCAACAGGACTATTTATTTGAATTGTTGAATTAAATTTGTATCGATCTTCTCTTTTCCCTCCAAAAATAACATTAGATTCAATTAACAATGTTATATCTTTGTTTCTAGAATCAAGATCAAAAACTGCTTTTATCGAATCAGCAGAATTCCCTGTTCTGGTAACAAGGCTACATTTTCCGCTCAGAGGGATTCGTGTTAAATTCACTTGGATTTCTTTTTTCGCAGGGGCCACCTTGGATTTGTTTTGGGCTGTTATATTTCCCGCAATTTGGAAATTGGTATTTTGAGTGGGATCTTCAGGTGCAACTTGCAATGTGGAGAAACCTCCTGATTCAGTTGTAGGTAAAGGAAACACAGGCTCTTCGGCTGTTAATTTCAATACCGTACGTTTTTCACTTTTCTCAACCTGGACAGCAGGACTGAGAACCCAATTGTTCTGAGCAATCACCTGAATACTGCTATTGTCTACCCCAGATTCTTTGTCCTCAATGATCACCTTTAGATTATTTTTTCCATCTTTGCGCGGTGTGTAATCATAACTGATCTCAGGTGGCGAATTATCCAGCACGACTATCTGCGCATCTCTGACACGGTCCCGCTGCTTCTCGGTCATGGCCACAATCCAGTAATTGCCATCGGCCAAAGCCTGCCCGTTCTGCTTCCCATCCCAGCTCAGGTTTTGCTCGCCGATTAGGCCAGTCCAGCTTTTGACCGTCGCCCCATTGCGTTTGACCTGCACCGAATATGCTTCTGAGGTCTCGGCGATCACCTTAAAGTTCAAGCTGTCTTTGACCCCGTCGCCATTGGGCGAGAAATACGGGTCGGCCACCTGGATGCGCAGTGGGCCATCGGGGCCAGAGCCCCGGTTGCTGGTTTCGTTGCCTGCATAGTCGGCAATTTGCAGTTCAAAGGGAAAGTCATACCCTTTGAACTGCTGGCTTTGCTGTTTGGCAATGCGGTATTGGGCCAAATCTGAAAAGGTCACACTGTACTCACCCGTGTCGGCATTGTAAGTTTTGTTG
Organism: Candidatus Sericytochromatia bacterium; assembly: GCA_044356335.1. GTDB lineage: Bacteria > Cyanobacteriota > Sericytochromatia > UBA7694 > UBA7694. Next base: position 825 of record JBIKWL010000053.1, on the reverse strand, counting down.
GCATCATCGCGGTTGACGCCATCATCAAAAAACAATTTGGTTTTGGCTGGATTGACTCCCGATTGAAAAGTGCCATTGCCCGCCTCTTTGAGGGTGGCTTTGACAGTATAGCTGTTTGTGCGTGCGTCTTCTTGAACGCGGATATTGTTGACCACTGGTTTTTCGTTATCGACCCGGATATTGCGCTCCAAGACAATGCTCGGATTTTCGATCTGGGTCAATTTGGCGCGATACATCCCATTGTTCAGCGCCAGATTTTCGTCTAAGCCGTCCCAGCCAGCGACGCTGTTGCCCAGGCCCGACTCTTCGTAGAGCAATTTGCCATTGGGTTTAAATAGCTCCAGCTTCCAGCCTTTGTTTTCTCTGTCGTTGATCACCAGCCGTGCAGAGTCGTATGCGTCGTTGACATCTGCTGGCGAAATGGTGACCTGGCTTTGAACATCGTCTCCAGGCGGTTTCAGCCCATTGGGGGGCAGATTGTTATGCACCATCAGCAAATCAAAGGGGGCGGCACCTGCACCATCACACTTTCCTTCGCAATTGTCATTGTCTGGATTTTCGTCGCCGCCGCCTGAACCTTGTCTCACACATTCCACGGGTGCCATGCGGTAGGTGACTCTGGCGCATTGGCTTTCACCGGCAAGCTCACAATGTTCCGTGACATGATAATAAGGGGTTCCACCGCTTTGATAACAATTGTCTACCCACCCCCAATCGCCGACATGATCTTCACTGTCAAAGCAGCCGACTTGGCTGAGAAAAGTAGCCCCTTGAAAATAGTTTCCGCCCAAACAGCCAGAAACAGACGTGGCATAGCTGTGACTG
>JBIKWL010000304.1:0-3019 GCA_044356335.1 Candidatus Sericytochromatia bacterium | reverse complement strand
AAACTCTAAACCAACCAAGCAGACCAAACCCAATGCTCACAAAAGGTGTCCCCATTTTGTTAGCAGACCTGCATTTCCCCCTCCCGCCACTCCAGCAGCAGTGGCGGATTGACTGGCCGGTAGCGCTGATCGAGCGAGGAGGCGTTGACATAGAGGGTTGGACCTTGGCGCAAGCTGCCATAGCCCTCGTGAATATGCCCAAAGACCACACAGGCAGGCTGCAATTCCGCCACCACCTGTTGGAGGTCCTGACAACCGACATGTTGGCCCAGCCAGGTGCGGTCTAAAATCCCCGCCGGGGGGCCATGTACCAAGACGAGATCGGTGTCTGCCGGAATCTGGGCCCAATGGGCACGGATCTCAGCACCGCGTGAGCGGTTAAAGGCCCAGTCAAAAAAGCGCGGAGAAACAGGACTGCCCCAGATTTTTAAGCCTGCAATTTCGCAGCCGCTGTCTTCGAGATAGATGGCGGCACTCAGCAATTCACGGGCCAAAGCGGGCTCTCTTTCAAACAGAAAATCGTGGTTGCCCGCAATCACGACTTTGTGGGCGTGGGGCAATTCTGCCAGCCAGGCGTTAAAATCGCGGATCTCGGCGGGTGTGCCGCGTTTGGAGAAATCCCCGGCATGTAAGAGCAGATCACCTTCAGGCAATGCCAAATCGCGGTGACGGCCATGGGTATCGGAAATGCAGACCAAACGCATATCAAGCGGTGGGAGGTGTTACAGAAGGCGTTTCTGCAGCTGATTTTTCTGCAGTTGGGCCCGGCTCAGCATTTTCGCCTTCTGCTGGAGGGGCTTCAGCCACCTTGCCCGAGGCCTTGCGCAAGACCTTGATCGGCTTGGGCACAAATTTGGGTTTGAGTTCCTGCGCCAATTTGGGTGGGGGAATCGGGGCAAAGACCTCCGGCGGGGGCGAGGGAATCGCAGCAAAGGTATCTGCGGGGGGTTCGGGCAACGCCGATACCAACTCGGGCCGGGCACTGGGTTTGACGATCAACGGGCGCGCGGGTTCTTTGGCTTCAACACCGGCTTCTGGAGCTGCCCCTTCTGGCGTTGGCGGCGCTTCTCCGGCCAACAAGGCTTGACTCGGGCGCAGCCCCAAATGGGTCGCCAAATTGGGCAAGTCAGGCTCGGGCCCAGGCAAAGGGGGTGGTGCAGGCGGCAATTTTTTGCTGCGGATCTCGGGCAGTTTGTCGCCCATGCGCAGTTTTTCCAGACGTTCCATGCGGTCGCGCTGCTCACGCACCCACGTTGTGCGCCCATCGAGATAGGTCAGGTAGTTGATAAATTCATCTTTGCGCCGCTCCTGAATCGTGAGGCCCTGGCGGTAAAGCGTGAGATCTTTAAAAATAAAACGGGCCAGGGGTTCGCCGCGGGTGGCATCAAAGGCCGTCGGAAGCTCGGGTTTTTCTTTGTTGGTGTATTTAAAAAAGGGTTTGACGTTTTTTAACTCATAGCGATCCAGCAAAAAAGCATAGAGGGTGTCGATATTTTTGCCCGAGACCTCGGCATGAAAATGCGAGATATTCGAAAAGGCCATATAGCCAAAGAAAATGCCCGGAATCAGCCCCAGCCATTGCCAAAACCACCAACCGCCACCAGCCATAACCAGCATCATCGCCAAGCCCCCCACCAGGGCATTCATCGACTGCTGATGATAACCCAACACGGTGCCGTGCACCCCTTCGAGCTGGGTGGCTTTTTCCAGGTATTCGGCAGCTTTGTCCTGGGTCTGTTTGAGCTGCTTTTCGACCTGCTTGCGCTTGTCTTCGTTGTCTTTGAGCAGCCCCGAAAAATAGCCCTTGTATTTATTGAACATCTTGATGCGCACTTCACGCACATCATCCGCCAATTGACGCAGCCCCGGATAGTCCAGTTTCTCGCTGTTGCGCAGGGCCAGCATTTCTTGAATATGGCGATCGGAGAGCAAGACGTCTGCCAGCTCTTTTTCTTCTTCCCAATTGCTGAGAAGATCCGTGGCCTCACTCAAGACCTTGAGTTCAAAAGCCAAGTCTTTGCGGCCAGAGGCCTTTAAACGCGCTTGCAGGGCCTTGACTTCGGGTCGGATATGGTTGAGACTGCGATCCCCATCCAGTTCGTGGATGCGCTGGGGCTCTTTGACAACCATGCGCTGCAATTGCTCCAAACGCAACACAATGTGCTGCTTTTGGCTAATCTCGCGAATATTGACGGGGTGTTTTTCGATTGGCGGGTTTTCGTTTTGCTCACTCATGGCCTTTTTCCCTGCCCCTATTGTAACCCAGCAAATAGCGCAATTTGGATTATACTGACGATCAGAGTGCAATGGTCGGCAAAAAAACCATTGGGAGAAAATGAAACGATGCAAAAAACCAAGATACTTACAGCCCTGTTGATCGTGGGAGGCCTGACGCTCCAACCCTTGCCACTTTGCGCCCAACCGACAGCCAACCTGCCAGAAACAGAGCGGTATACCCGCAAACATATCTCCTTTTATCTGGAGGAGCCCGCTTACCCTTTAAATCAGGTCTTGATCGACAAATTCAGAAACCAGATGCCCCGTTTTGATTACCATTTGATCAGCACCCAGATGGGTGCAAATCTGCCTGAATTTCTGGCCCACGTTCAGCGCCATCAACGCGAAAAAGCGGGTGAATTGGCGGCCTCTGATCGAAAAACATTTGGTTCGCCAGAACAGGGCCAATTAAAAGTCGGGGAAAAAGTGGTGACCTGGTCAGAAACCCAAGACATTGCCAAAGCCGCCTTTGTCTTTGGGAGCCATTGGCATTTTTCACCGGTCTATCTGACAGGACCCCGTTTAATCAGCGTGGAAGAAAATGAAAAAGGCGAATTTAAACATCCCGAACTCCCCGCTGACGCCTATACCCAAATCAGGGTAGTCCAAAAAAAGAAATACAATAAAAAACTCAAAAAAGATGAAGAGGTCGACGTTCGCGAATTGCTCTATTGGCAGGTCGGGGCAGGAACCGATCTCGCGTTAAAAATGGGCATTTTTGAACTGGCCAAAGAACCGGCCC
>JBIKWL010000052.1:0-36443 GCA_044356335.1 Candidatus Sericytochromatia bacterium | reverse complement strand
GGGGAATCCAGTCTCGGTATCCAGGGTAAATAAAACACCCGAACAGGCAATATCCGAGCGCACCATTTTTTGCACCCCGATGCTGAGGGACACATCCAGGTGGTCATAGCCCTTTTCTTCGCGGTAGTGAATGGCCCGGTCGGTAAAAAGCGAAGCAAAACATTTGCGACTTGCTTCAAGAATGCCACCAATCCCTGTGATATTTAAAAAAGTTTCCTGTTGACCAGCAAAGCTGGCATCTGGCAGGTCTTCTGCAGTGGCTGAAGACCTCACGGCCACATCGATGGTCTCTTGATCATAAAGACGGCTCAGTTCGGTATATGCGGCATCGAGGTCTCTGACAAAGTCCTCAGAGAATTGCGTATTGAGGAAGAGGTTGCGAATCGCTTTGCCCGTGCTCTCTAAAGAGCGGTTGCCCGCTTTGAACTCACCGATTAAGAGTTGAATTTTTTCTGACAAGTGGTTATACTCCAGAAAATGCCGATAGGCGTCAACGGTGGTGGCAAATCCGTTGGGGACCTGAATATTTTTGCGGCTCAGAAGGCGAATCATCTCCCCCAAAGAGGCATTTTTGCCTCCCACGACAGGGACGTCGTTTAGACTCAGGGTGTTAAAGAAACGAATAAAATTGATCTCATTGGTTGACATGCGGGCCCTCCCAGCGTTTCAAAAGGATATTTAATTATACAGGTGAGCACGTCCTTTGGATTTTAATCTTCTCTTGGTCAATTTGCTCGCGGGCAGTCTGGTCGGTTATGTGACCAAATCGCTGGCGATCAATATGCTGTTCAAAAAATACCCCCTTATCGGCGGAGCTGAAATTATCAAGGATCGCGAAAATCTTGAAAAAGCCATGAGTTGGCTGGTAGAAGAGCGACTGATCAAACCCGCTACATTGCTTGAAGAATTTCAAAAAGAGGCTTTTAAAAACTCTTTTAAACACCTGATTCAGCACATCTTGCATGAGAGTTTGCAAAACAATTTAAAAGAAATTTCCCAGGTCCAAGATCTGCAGGGCTTTGCTGAGACAAGTCAAAATTTGCGCAGTTTTTTGCTGGATAAACGAGATAAAATTTTACCTGTTTGCATTGATTTACTGTTAGAACAGCTTCAAATTGAGGATTTACAGACCCCTGAGCAGTGGTCCTACTTTATTCATCAAATATTGACTCAAGCTGATTTGTTTGAGCCGGTTTTATTCGAAAAAACCTATTCCCAATTTCGTCAAGAGACAGAAAAAATCAAGTTGGGAGAGGTTCTCAGTGATGAGCTCTTTGCCCACCTGTTAAGATCGGTTTTGCCCGCAGACCTGGATAACCTTTACCCAGAGGCAGACCGACAAAATTTAGCGGATCATTTGCAGCAAATCTACCAAGTTTTTTTTGAAGGGGCCAACTGGCAGGCGCTCAATGCCTCGTTTCAATCTCTGTCTTTGGCCCAATTATTGGCGGGCACAGATTTTAGCCATGGCTTAGAACGCTTAATTCAAACGATATTGACCTTTTTGGACTCAGTTAAAGGTCAATATCTGCTTTTAAAAATTATGATGCAGATCATTCACTTGCTGAAACAAATGGATGTACCTCTCTCTGACTTTTTAACCGATCGGCTGGAACAACAAGCTGTAACCTTGATTGAGCGCTATTTACCAGAGATGGTTGAGGTGTTGGAAAATTGGCTGACTGAAAATAAAGTCGAACTGGAAGCCATGATTCAATCGGCAATTGGATCCCATTTGCAGTCAGAAAATCTGGTCAAACAGATGATCGGTAATATTTTTGGTCAGCAACTCACAGCCCGGTACCAAGTCGTAGAAAATACGCTACAAGAGATCAAAACCCTTTTAAAAGAACAGGGGCCGGGTGATATCGCCGCAATGGTCTCGCGCTTTCTCAATCACACCCATCTTCATGTGCTAGCGGGCTATTTGGAAAAATACATTCTCAATGAAAAGGCCCTGGTTCAGCTCTGCCTGGAAATGCTGCAAAAATACCTGCCTCGCTTAAAAGTGAGCAGTTTACAGCATCTTTTGGAACTGCCCCTGGGTCAATTGCCGATTCTCAATCAGCTCAAATTGGAGCGTTTGGCTGAATTGGGCTTTCAGGGTGTTTTAGACTTTTGTAAAACTCGGATTTTGGGCCAAAATGGAGGGGGAACTCTGTTTAAAGAATTGGTCAAACCATTTTGGCCTTTGTTAAAAGAGTTACCTTTGGCTTTGTTTTTGCCTGAAAAACCAGATGTATTGTTAGAATACATCAAAAAAGTTAGTTTATCTGAAGGATTCTCGCGTATTTTAAGCGAAAATCTACGCTTAGAACAATGGGACCTTTTTCAAGGTAAATCATTGGGACAATTGTTAAGCCCTGGTTTAAAAAAAGCCCTGTCTCAGACACTCAGTGAGTTTTATTTGCAGGCAGTGGATCAGGTTTTGCTGTCTTTAAAACAAGAAAATATCCGACAAATATACACCTCCAGTTTGAATATTTACAGTGAACTCAGCCAAGATCCCGAGTTTATGGAGCAATTGACCCATACCTTGGTCGAATTAATGGTTGGTTTAATTCGCGACAATCAAATGCTCGACGGTAAAATATACATTGCGATCAAAGAGAGTTTCTCGCGCTTTTCAGACGATGAACTCAAAGCTGAAATGGATAGCTTTATGGGCGGTGAGTTGCAGCCGATTAAGCTCTTGGGCGCTTTTTTAGGCGCTGCTGTTGGCGTCGGTATGTGGTACATGTCTTTTATTCCGGGTTATGGACAATTTGTAAAAGGCAATTGGGCACTGCTCTCCTATTCTCTCTCTTATGCCGTTACAGAGGTCGGAACCAATTGGATGGCAATTAAAATGCTATTTAAGCCTTATAAAGCTTATAAAATACCCGGAACGAATTGGAATTGGCCATTTACTCCCGGAATATTTCCCAATAATAAATCTGCTTTGGCTGATAGCATGGTCAATTTTGTTGATAAAAAGCTCTTATCCAAAGACAATATGGTCAAAATATTGGAAAAATACCATCCCGCCTGGAAAAAAGCAATTCGCCAGGTGGTGGCCCTCGATGATTATGCTGTTATTCATCAAACATTGCAACAATACACCCGAGAACAATATCCTCATTTAACCCCGCTGCTTTTAAAATTGGGTTTTGCAGAACTTCATCGTCACAGATCAGAGATTGCTGATTATTTTATGGCAGAAATGCACCAGTTAAAGGATCTCTCCTTGGACTTCAGCCCAATTTTGAAAGAAGTTCAACTACTCAGTAACAAAAATCACCCGACTTGGATTCCCCTTTTGGTAGAAAAAGGAATATTGATAGCAAAACAGGTTAAAGCCCCTGATTTTCCAAGTTCTACTTATCTTTCTGCAATATTACCAGGGCTTCTGCAAAATATTTTGGCCCCTGATTATTTGCCTGAACTCCGCAAATCCACTTTGCAGGCCATCACCAATCCAGCCTTGGCAAAACAACCTTTGAATCGTTTTTTATCGACCTTATCCATTTCCGAAGGGGTGGATTTTTTATTCGAACTCTTTGCTTCTCAATTGGAAAAACCAGAAGTTCAAGACCATTTAATTCAATTATTAAAAAATTCCTTTGCAAAATTAGAAATTCCTTTAGATAGCACCTTGGGAAGTGTATTTGAGGGCCGTTTGTTAAGAACAGTTTTACAAGAATCCGATTTTATCTTTGACTCTTTTTCTGATTATCTTTTGGAATTGGCCAAGAGCAAGCGCAATGAAATAACCCGGTTGATTCTCTCAGATATAGAAACCAAAGGTGTAATGGAATTTATGCTTTTGACGTTTGGGGGCATCCGTGAAGATATTCGCAAAGTTGTGGCTGTTTTGATTGACGAAGAATTACCTGTCTATTTGGTCGAAAAACGAGGGCAATTGCAAACCTTGTTTGAGAGCCTGATTAAAGATCGGGTCGCATTGATCCCCTTGGCCGAATTGGGTTTAACCAAGGATATGCTCAATTTAGAAAGAATTTTTGCACTTTTGCGCCATTATAGTCTTGAGCATCCAGCATTAATCGTTTTAGTCAAAGAGTTAAGCGAGGCGATTGTAGGTAACACTCTCCATTATTTAAATCTTCAGGATGTTGGTTACATTCTCAGTTTACAATCCGAAGAAGCTGTTTATGAACGTATTCAAGATCAAGCCCAACTTTTACACCTGCTTTTGGAAACACAATGGCAGAAACACCAAAGCAGTTTGATGCCAGAGTTTCACTTGTTTTTTGAAAAATTGGGAGGCTCTCTCACGGATCAGGCTTTGCCCATCATTCTCAACATCCCTGAAGATTTGTTAAACACAGGGGTTGAGACTCTGTTTCTACAATTTAAAGACAGTTCCAGTTTGAATTTAGGCCTCAAAACCTTGAGCCAAAAGCTTTTGAGCCAAGATTTAACTTTGTTGCTTAAACCTGAATTTTTTAAACGGGATATCGAATTGGTCTTGACCAAATTGACCTGCCCTGATGCACCCGAATCGCGCCAGGCTCAATTTCAAGCTCAAATCCAAACACAATTTGAACCCCTGATTCTGGAATTTGTGGAAGTGCTCAATGAAACCGTGGGCGATGAAACCCAGGAGGTCGTAGAAGAAATTCTGGTCAATAGTTTGATCGACAGTTTGCGGGTCAACAACCGTGAATTATTGGAGCCGATTGATTTTGAATCCATCGTGCGCCGTGAAATAGAAGTAATGGAGCCCGAACGGATTGAATCTCTGTTTGAATTTGCCAAGCCGATTTTTCGCCTATTGGTTTGGTATGGGGCCTGGGGCGGCGTGATTGGATTAATCGTGGGAATTTTTGAGTGGCTGCGTTAGAATAGTAAAAGACGTTTAGAAATTAAGGTAAATTTATGTTGTTTGAACAAATCAAAAAAGATCAGCTGACGGCGCGCAAGAACAAAGAATCGGACAAAGCCCTCTGGCTTTCCACCTTGATTGGTGAGCTGCAGCGGGGAGAAAAAGATTTTAGCGACGCCAAAGTCTTGGGCTTGATTAAAAAGAATCTGGAAAATCTGCGCGAAAATCTCAAGCACAGTCCTGACTCAGTATCCGCTCAAAATGAAATCACCTTTTTGGAAGCGTATCTGCCCCAGCAAATGTCCGAAGCTGAAATTCAAGCTGCTGTTCAAAAGTTGATTGCTGAAGGCGCTACCAATATGAAAATGGTCATGACAGGATTGCAAACCCAGTACACTGGATTGTACGACGGTAAAGTTGCTTCGCGGATTGTCAAAGAAGCCTTGGGATAGTTTACTTCGGCTCCGCTCAGCGAGCGGCTTTAAATTTAAAGCTGTTCTTATAAAAAAGTCACTATTTGAGCAAAAGGGGGTATGGAATTGTGAAAGTGATAGGTTGTTTTTTTAAGCTATATCTTACCTTCACATTCATAGTGGTTCCCTTTCAACCTGCTTTTGCTCAGGAATTTTCGTTGGCGGACAGTACCCCTCCCGTAGTTTTGGAACAGAAAAACCCTGAGCTTGAATTGGCCTTGTTTAAAGAAAAAAAAGATCCCTGGCGAGCTACCTGGCTAAATTTGATTCCGTTTGGGCTGGGTTCTTTTCAGCAAGGAGATTTTATGAGTGGGACGATTATTGCTAGTTTAGATGGAATTGGTGCTCTTTTCATTTTATTTATGGTGAAAGATGTAAATGCTTTAAATACATTGGACGAAAGTGGATTGAGGAATAACCCTGGATTTTTAAATGTTTTCGTTAATCTATTCTGTGCAATTTTTAGCATCATGATTTCAAAGTTGATAGGTTTATATGCCCCTTACTTTCATTATGAATCAGAGTTAAAAGCCTTTATCCAAAAACAAGAAAACGAGTTTAGCAATTCCAACCAGATTCGAGAAACCTTATCTTTTCTCAATTTGACTTATACATTTTAATGTTTCGTTCAAGTAAATGAAACACAAATGTTCGCTGAGCGGAGTCGAAGCGAGTATTATAAATCTAAATCAGAGACCCATTCTCCATATTTATCCAAATAATCAGGAGTAGAGCGAATTTTATCCAAACCCACCGTATCAAATTCATCCAAACCTGGTTTAGCAATAACACCCAAAAAACGAAGCGCTCCACTAATAGTGTTGATCTGTTCTTCAATCAAATCATGGCCAGAATACAACCTTGCCCATTGCGAACCGATTCCTCCAAAATAATCGGTAACAATGATCGTAAACAGAGAATGTGAACTTGCTGTGATTTGTTCAACCAAAGTGGCGATCACCGTTTCTTCGGGAAAAATAATTGAGTGATAAAGATCTCCAGGTTTTGGTGCACCCTGTAAACATCCCTCTGTTTTTAATTTGGATTGCCAATAAGCTGAATAATCATGACTGATGGGAAAGAGATTTAAATCAAACCCCAGGGGAATTGCAAAAAGATCATAGGGTTTTGCAACTTGAGGCTCAAACTGGCCTTTTAAAATGAGTCCTGTGAGATTGTGCGACATTTTTTAACCCTTCAAATTGAGAGCGATGTCTCTCTCTCCAGTTTAAACAAAAAAGACTCTTTGCCGGGTCTTTTTTGTTTTTACAGGCTTTCCACCCCCTCAAAACCGTTTTACCTACAATAATAAACATTATTGTATATGTAGAACCCCCTTTTTAGGGTGTTTTAAGCACTTATATTCAATAATTTGGCAACATTTCTTTACAATGACTTGCAAAATATTTTTTTAATATTCAATAATTTGTTAGCTTTATTTTCAGGTTTTATTTGATAAAGAATATATTTAGTCGTCAATTTAAAATTTATTGCTTAAAATTAATCATGTAAATATTCAGATTAAAAACAAGCAATTTTTTTCCATAAAAACAGAATAAGCTTAATCACGGTAATTATTTTTATTAATATAGCTAAATTTAGCTATAAATGTCAAATCGAAGCATTGAGATAACCAAAGCAAAAAAATTGCATCGATGCAATTTTTTTTAGGGTCTCCATTTTTTTTATTTATAATAACTCGACTCTTATATTTTGGCGAAAAATATTCAAACATGAATATTACTCTTTCAAAATTAATTTACCTGCAATTTATATCTTTAAATTCATTAACGAATTTTTGGCCTTCTAAAATCAAAATTGTGCCTCTGTTTTTTAAGCCTCTGATATAAAATTAGGCGTTGAATTTCGTCTCTCTATTTTTAAAAGAGAAAAACCGTTTTCTCACGCGTTGGAAGAAAACGGTTTTTAAGATTCAAATTTTAGTCAATAAAAAACCCCCTTCGTTAAAACCGAAGGGGGTTCATTTAAATGTCTTTATGGAGCAATGTATTTAGAGGCCATCCAACCAATGGTTCCTTGGCTTGTTTTGATCTGAGACCAAGTTAAACCATCAGCTGTAACAGTTGCGCCCTGTAGAACTTCAATTTCTGTATCAGCTGGCAGCGTGGTAATTAACGCCTGGGTCACTGAAGGACCTGAACGCAAACTCACTCCAGCAGAATTAACCTTTTTTAAATTTCCAGCAACGACAGGTGTGTTACTCGCTGGTGTTTGCAGAGCAGGGTCAACAGCTGTTGTTGTTGCTGTTTCTGTTGCAACAGGGGCTGCTGCAGGATCCGTTACCGTGTTTTCGACAGGCGTAGATTCAGCGGCATTGCTTGATTGTAAAAATGCAGCAGAGACCCATCCAACCTGACCTGAAGCTGTCTGAATTTTGGACCAGATATAACCACCTGCTGTCTGAGATTTGTCTTCGAGCACTTTGACTTTTTCGTTTAAAGACAGGCGAGCCAAAGATGTAGATTGGGTGCTGGCTTGTTCACGCAAATTGACGCTATTTTTCAAAACTGTAGCTTCAAGTGATGCGACAGGAGCAGCAGCAACAACAGGCGCTGTATCTGTATTTGTATTCGTGACTGTTTCTGTTGCCGGTTTGGCTGGGGTTTGAACCACTTCTTGTTGGACAGGAGGATGAGTGAAAAGCTCAATTATTTTAAAAATAATTGGCGTTAAAAAAATAACTCCGACTAAAATAGCCAATAATAAAAGTTTGTTTTGATAAACAAATCCTTCAGGCGGATTATCTCCATTTTCTTGTCCTTCTGAAGGATTTTCAGAATAATTATCCATTTGCGTTTTTTCTTCTTCCTGAAGCATTTGCGAGATGGTTTTGATATTGACCTCGATTACTTCCAGGTCGTTTTCATTACTGGCATATCTTAAAGCCTGCTTCAATTCTTTTAAGGCCTGCTGGTAATTTCCAGCCTGGTAAAATTCATTGGCTCTTTGATGGTAGTGGGCCAACATTTGTGTAGGGGTATTTTCTGTTTGGGTCGTGTCTTGTGAATGAGGGGGTTGATTCATGCCAGAGGGATCCTTTACTATTTCGATCGATCAACGTACGCTACTATATACAATAGGTAATATAGAGGGGCATCGGAAAGGGTAAGTATCACATCTTCAGCATAACAAACCCAATTCTTTTCTCAAAGTCCCCTTGGAATAACTTTTTAAGATTAATTTTATGAATCTCAACCCCTGGATCTCAGTTTGTTCAGCAGCCAAACTCAAACGCGAAAAACGCTTTCTCTTTCGCTACCAGCAAAAACAGTTTTTACTGCTTTCGGTGGGCCATCAATTTTATGCAATCAACAATCAATGTCCCCATCAGGGCTTTCCGCTCGATACGGGAATGATTGACGCTGAGGCCTTAAATATTACCTGTCCGTATCACCAATGGAGTTTTGATCTAAATTCCGGCCAATGTACACTCAATTCAGCATTCTTAAGCACTTATCCCGTAGAAGAGCGGGATGGCCAAATTTGGATTCAGATTCCGTGTTAAAATAGGACAGCTTAAATCGCTTAAATTTACAAAGGCAGAGATATGGGATTCCTTGAATTTTTGTTTGGTAAACCCCAACGTAAAGACCTCTACCGACAAGAGGTAGCCTTACTGCCTACTGCTGGCAAAGCCTTGAGTCGCCAAGCTTCGATTTTGGATCTTAAAGTCGGCGGAGTGGTCACTTATGATACCACCGATTTTATTGTACGTAACCGCCATGTCTATGAATCCCATGGTTTTGAATGGTATTCATTTCAATTGGTGGATACCGTTAGTGGACGCAAACTCTGGATTGACGCTGAAGACGATGACGAACTTGAAATTGTTGTCAATGAGGCGATTGATTTGGATTTAGAACTTCCCATCCCCAATCGCCTTAACTGCCAGGGAAAATCTTTCAAACTTGATGAACACGGTTTTGCCAAAGTACTGATTGAAAGCGAAGACAGTACCCCCAAATACGCCCAAGTCGAATACTGGGACTTTTATGAAAGCAGTGATGAATGGACCCTCGGCGTGGAAAAATGGGGCGGCGAAATTGAAGTCAGCATAGGACGTTATATCGAGTCCTATGAAATTGAGATCCTCTCAGCAGGAGCTACACATGCCTAGACTGGTCTATTTCTTTATTTTCCTTGCAGTGGCCATCATCCCTTTTGCCCTTTTTGCATTGCTCAATAATGCCCCCTCCGGTTCGCAACGTTCAGGCTCTTATTATCACAGCCGCGGCCCTTCGTTTTATTTCTTACACTTTGATGACGATGGCTATCGTGGACGTGGTTTTAGTTCTGGAGCCTATCAGGGTGGTGGATTCCGTGGTGGCAAATAATACATTTTTGAGGAGTCTCTAAAACATGGAAGAAATGCGCGCATTAACCCCCGGTGTTCTTTTGGTCTCGTTGATTTACTCTATTTTGGGGATGATTTTTTTAATGGTGGCCTACAAAGTCTTTGATGTCGTCAATGCTTTGGAATTTACAAAAGAACTCGAAAAAAACAATCAGGCTCTGGGCACAGTTGTCGCTGGCTTTTTTATTGCCATTGCTATCATTATTGCTGCTGCCATTCACGGTTAAATTATGAAAAAACAGCTGCACTTGCTGGCGCTCACTCTGTTTTTGAGCACCAGCATCCTCCCTGCTTGGGCCGATGACAATACCCGTGCCTTCTGGCCACAATCTGTACCGCTTCCAGCTGTGGCCCTGGTCGATGATTCCAGTGCCTTGGGCGTAAATCCTGGCGGTGTTGGAGCCAAAGACCTGTTTGAACTCTATTTCAGCAAATCACTCAACCCCAATAACTCAGGCCAATTCAGTGCTTATGCGGGTATTCCCAACCTTTCAATTGGTTATCAGCAATTCCAAGCCAGTTTTCTCGGCGAATTGCGGCGTTTTTCTGTGGGTTGGTCTTATCCTGTACAGGACTATCTCTCTTTGGGACTCGCTTACCATCTCACCCAAGATTTGGCCAATTCAGACACAAATCTGCACTCCTTTGATGTTGGGCTGCAATTCCGTCCTGTGCGCTTTTTATCGATGGGATTTACAGCCCGCAATTTAAATGCACCGCTTTTACAGTCCCGTCAGATTCGTCGCAGTTACCTTGCTGGATTGGGAATTCGTCCCTTTGGCGAAAAAATTACCCTGACAGCTGACGCCCAATGGGACGAAGGAGATAATGTCACAGATATCTCGGGACTCTTTGGCTTTGAAAGTGAACCTGTTGATGGCCTCTTGTTGCGTGGTTCAGTGGATCTCAAAGGCCAATTTCTGCTGGGACTCGGCCTGCAATTTAACCATATTAACCTCGGTTATTATCACAGCCTCAATGGCACTCCCAATCAGGATGGAGCCCATCTCAAACTCACCAGCAGTACCTTTAGCAATGCCATTCAACAAATTGGCAATCACTTCGCCTATATCGACCTCAACCAGGGATTGTTGCTTGATTCAGGTGAACCCAATCAACCGCTTTTGAGTCGCAATCAGCCCGTTTCCTATTGGAATCTGTTAAAACAATTGCACCAAGTTGAGACCATGCCCCGCTACAAAGGTGTCATTCTCGATGTCAGCTCTCTGCGGGCCGGATTGGGCACGATCGAAGAAATTCACACGGCCCTCAAACGGGTCAGATCTGCAGGAAAGCAGATTATTGTCTATCTCAAAGATGGCGGGATGTCCGAGTATTATTTTGCATCCTTGGCAGATAAAATTGTTTTGCATCCCATGGGAAGCCTTCATTTAAAAGGCTTTGCTTATGTTTTGCCCCATTACAAAGATCTGCTCGATCAGGTGGGTGTTGAGGTCGAATTTATCAAAGTGGGCAATTATAAAACAGGCTTAGAGTCGTATACCAAAAGTGAGTCTTCACCTGCGACCTTGGAGCAATATGGGTCCATTCAAAAAGATGATTTTGATCGCTATCTCAGCAACCTCAAAAATGCACGGCATCTCAGTGATGTTGTCATAGATAAAATTTTTCAAAAGACCCTGTTCACCGCCAGTGAAGCCAAAGAAGCCGGCCTGATTGATGCTGTGGCCTATATCGACGAAATTCCGCAATTGGCTGCAGATTTAATCCATCAACCCAATGCTTCGTTTGAAGACATCAGCCGCACGCGCTTTCATGAGCGCTCCTGGGAGCCCAAAGACAAAATTGCTGTCGTCTACGTTTCAGGCAGTATTGTCGAAGGCCGCAGTGGCAGAGGACTGCTCTTTGGTGAGGAATTTGCAGGTTCTACCAGTATTGTCGAACAGATTTTAGCGCTCAGAGCAGACCCACAAGTCAAAGGCCTTGTGCTCAGAGTCAATAGCCCTGGTGGCTCTGCTTTGGCTTCGGATGAAATTTACAGAGCACTCCAACAATACAAAATACACACCAAAAACCCTGTGGTGGTTTCGATGGCCGATGTTGCAGCTTCAGGCGGTTATTGGATCGCTCTGGCTGGGGACAAAATCCTTGCCAATGCCAGCACCATGACAGGCAGTATTGGTATTTATGCTGGAAAAACCAATTTTAAAGGCCTCTTTGACCTTTTGGGTGTCAAACACACGGTGATCAAATCCAGTGAAAAAGCGGATTCCACAGGGGAACACCGTGGCTATACCGAGGCCGAACGGCAAATTGTGCAAAACAATTTACGCGAATTTTACCGCATATTTTTGGAGCGGGTATCCGAAAACCGCAAACTGGACTTTGCGACTGTTGAACAAGTGGCACAGGGCAGGGTCTATACCGGTAAACAGGCTTTGGACATTCGCTTGGTGGATCAAATCGGAGGGCTTTCAGAGGCCATTGATTTGACCCGCACAATGGCCAAGATCAGCACCCAAGAAGTCGAAGTCGAACACTTGCCTGGCATGGGCAATTTTCTCAGTCAATTGCCTGAATCTATAGAAAATGCCGCTATAAAACCCGCTCTACTGCCCCAAATCAAAGCCGCGATTGAACGGGTGATTCCCAACGCAAGTTCCGTCTTGGCAGTCATGGACCCATTTGAAGGCAATTAGGTTTTTAACCTATTCTGTATTTCAACCACTATTCGCTCTGCGGCCCCTTGAGGGCCAAAGCGCTCTTGACTGACGGCTTTGGCGAGTTTTTGGGCGTTTGCTGAAAATGCAGGTTCAATGAGCAAGCGTTTAAGAGTGTAGGCCAAAATCTCAGGGTGACAAGGCTCCAGCCAGTGCAGGGCTGGACCCAATAAACGGGTTTGGGCCTCTGCAAATCGGGAGGTATACTGCAGACCTTTGCCACTGAAAGAAATGACCGGAATTCCCAAACCAACAGCCTGTTCATTGGCAGTCCCGGCCAAACCAATTAAAATCTGAATACTTCCCAAAATTGAACCCCAGGCCCCTTGAAAGATCGCCAAGCGGGCTGAATCTTTGTGCCAGAAAACACCCTTTTTTGAATCAGCGACATCACCTTTTTGCCAGCCCTCGGCCAGCAAAATTTGCTCAAAAGCATGTTTTGAGAGACCCGGTGCCAATGCACAGAGATAATCCACCGGCAAATTCAGGCCCGAAGATAATTGTTTCAGAATCAGACAAAAATTTGCCAAAGCATCGCCATGGCTGCCTGGGGCCAGGCCAACAGCGATTCGCCCCGCTGAGGTTGTGTATTGCCAATTGGAATCACGGTCAAGAGCATCCAGCATTGGGTTCCCCAAACACAAAGCCGGTAATCCTCTGCTTTGCAATGCCAAAGCTGTGAGCTGATCACGGGGAAAGATTCCCAAACACGCCGACTTCAGACCATAGCGTTGCAAAGGATCATAGGTGTGGCGGCGACCAGCGGTATAATAATCGCTCAGGGCACAGCCCACAAAGGCAAAAGGCCGACCACTGCGCCAAGCAGCGGCCACAGCAACAATATCTCCGACAGCAATCACGGCATCTGCCGGCGTGGTTTTGAGCAATTGCCATGTCTTATACAAGTGGCCTCCCAAACCAGCACGAAAATCTTCGGCGAGTTTAAGCGGATTTAAATAGGCAAAGCCTGCTGATGGGGGCGAAAAATGCCTGGGCAATACGGGTATATTCGCTTCTGTGTAAAAAGTGCCTTGACCGACCAGCGCCAAACCAGCCAAAATATCCTGGGGACGGCTTTTGCGCCAGGTCTGGGCCAACACCGCTGCTATTTTGTCTTCACCACTGCCATTGCTCAAAAATAAAATACGCAAAGCGGATTCCCTGGCAATCATGGTCGATTCTCTCGGGTCGACATCCCAGGAAAATAGGCCTGTAGCAATTGGAGATAGTCTAAACTGTATCCAGAATTGGGAGAGGCCCCCTGCCTGACAATCAGGCGTTCGGTAATTGAGCTGAAAGGCAAGCGACTCCAAGCACTGAGCAGGCGTTTAGCCGGGACCTGGGCATGCCCAGCAACCCAACAGAGCCGTATGGGAGCAAGTCCCAAACGCAGGGCCTCTGCCAAAAGCGCCGCCCACTCTTGCACAGGCAGAATCAAAGCCAATTGACCAGCGTCGCTCAGTCTATCTGAGGCAAACAGCAAAATATCTGACCAATGTAAGTCTATCTGGCTGCGCCCGCGGGCCCGCCCCGCTTGTGGAGAGTGGCTGTGTCGTGGAAAAAAAGGGGGATTTGAGAGGATCAGATCAAAGCATGGGATATCAAGACCAGGATCGTTTTGAACGGAATAGACTTGAAGTGATTGTAAATGCAAATGCAAACGCTGAGCCCAGGGACTGGCTTGAAAATTTAACTGTGCAAGCGCCTGGGCCGTGGGGTCGATTTCTAAAGCGTGAACGTCTGCAGTTGGAAAGCGTTGGGCCATCATCAAGGCCAATATGCCTGTACCTGTGCCAATATCCAGCACCTGAGTGACGGGCTTGGATCGAATTAAATCTGCACTCCAAGCCCCCAAGAGCAGGGCATCGGTACCCACTTTAATCGGGGCCTGGTCTTGAGAAAGACTGAATTGCTTCAGTCTGAAAATAGCATGCTCCGGATTGAGCCATGGCATTTAGGCCTGAGCATATTTGTGCTTAAAGTCTTCGCCAAAAGCAATTAAATGGTGCAAAATACCGGGCTCCATGGCTGAATGTCCGGCATCGGGCACGATTTCCAATTGGGCTTCGGGCCAGACCCGATGCAGATCCCACGCCGAGCGCACAGGGCAGACCACATCATAGCGCCCATGTACGATATATCCCGGAATCTTGCGAATTTTTTCAGCGTTTTCAAGCAGGTAATTCTGGGTTGGGAAAAACGAATCGTGGCTAAAATAATGGCACTCGATCCGGGCGAAGGCCAGGGCAAATTCGGCTTCATCAAAGGCCTCAACCAGAGCTTGATCGGGAATTAATTTGGAAGTCGCAGCCTCCCAGGTGCTCCAGGCCCGCGCAGCTTCGAGCCGCACAGCCGCATCAGGGCTGGTCAAACGGGCATAATAGGCTTTGACCATATCTGCTTGTTCAGCAGCTGGAATAACGGCTGTGTATTTCTCCCAGGCATCGGGATAAAGCCAGGAGGCCCCCTCTTGATAGAGCCATTGGATTTCGATCGGCCGACACAGAAAGATGCCCCGCAGGATCAGCCCCATCACCCGCTCGGAATGGCTGATCGCATATGCCAGAGCCAATGTACTGCCCCAACTGCCACCAAAGACCAACCATTTTTCGATGCCCAGATGTACCCGAAGTTTTTCGAGATCGGAAACAAGATCCCAGGTGGTGTTCTGATCTAAATCTGCATGGGGTTTACTTTTTCCTGCACCGCGTTGATCAAAGAGGATAATTTTGTAAAATTCTGGGTCAAAGAATCGCCGGTATTTGGGCTGTACGCCACCACCTGGCCCTCCATGTAAAAAAACCACAGGAACACCCTCAGGGTTGCCAGAGACCTCATAATACAGGCTGTGTTGCTCAGAGACGGGCAAGTAATCCGTAAGACTGGCTTCGATTTCGGGAAAGAGGATATATTTGTCATCGGCTTTGAGCGGCTGCATTGGGGTCTCCTGGAAAAGGTATTTTTGGTAAACGGTATTTTTGACAATGTACCATGAGCAAAGCACGTTCTAAAACCATCTCGAAACAGTCATTCAAGGAGCTTGTTAGCCATGAAAAACACACAAGAACCCACATTTTGGCAATTATTTGGCCTCTCACTGGGGCTCTCACTTCTGTGTACGGGCTTGGCTGTCTATTGGCAGCGCAAAAGAAAAAGGGAAGCGCTCTTTTGAAAAAAGAGCCTTCCCCCCTGCAATGATCCGTGAATCACAGGAATAATCAGTGAACCACTTGTCCGAAGGTTCAGCTACAGAGTTGCAAGCCAACCTTCCACTGTATGATTCATCTCTATTCAAACAGATTTTGGCCAAGCTGCCTTTGATAGCAGTCAAGACGATCTTTGATTTCGATCAAGCATTTTCAATAGGTAGATCTGCAAAGCTGACCCAAGCCCAATACCAGGCCCAGCTCCCAGCTCTGTGGTGGGCTTGTATCCCCCAAAAATAGTGCTACAATTTATGGGCATTTATCCATTTAAATAGAAGAGGTAGATACATGGCTCGCAATGTCCGTTGTGGTTTGATCCAAGTAGGAAACAAAGTGGATACGGAGGCCTCCTGTGAAGATCATCGCAATGGCATGATCGAAGCTCACCTCCCGTACATCGAAGAGGCTGCCGCCAAAGGTGTTCAGATCCTCTGTTTTCAGGAAGTATTTACGGGCCCTTATTTCTGCCCTTCTCAAGATTCCAAGTGGTACGGCTTGGCTGAAGCCATCCCCGATGGCCCCACCACCCGTCTGATGCAAGAGCAAGCCAAAAAACACAAAATGGTGATTGTCGTTCCCATCTACGAAGAAGAGATGACGGGGGTCTATTACAATACCGCCGCCGTGATCGATGCCGATGGCACCTATTTGGGCAAATACCGCAAAAACCACATTCCCCAGGTCAAAGGATTTTGGGAAAAATTCTTCTTTAAACCCGGCAATACCGGTTACCCCGTCTTTGATACGGCCTATGGCAAAGTCGGCGTGTATATTTGCTACGACCGCCACTTCCCCGAAGGCGCCCGTGCGTTGGGCTTGAATGGCGCTGAAATCGTTTTTAACCCTTCCGCCACCGTGGCCGGTTTAAGTGAATATCTTTGGAAAATTGAACAGCCCGCCCATGCCGTGGCCAATGGCTATTTTGTCGGCGCGATCAACCGTGTCGGCACCGAAGGTCCCTGGAATATTGGCGAATTTTACGGGCAATCGTATTTTGTCAATCCACGGGGTCAATTTATCGCCATGGCCAGTCGCGACCAAGACGAATTGGTAATCGCAGATTTGGATCTGGATATGATCAAAGAGGTGCGTGATCTCTGGCAGTTTTACCGCGATCGCCGTCCCGACAGCTATGGCCCACTGGTAGCTCCCTGAACTCCTTTTAAAAATTGAATGGGACGGCTCCCGCAAGGGAGCTGTCTTTTATGTATTCAAATCAGCGTCAAAAAAGAGGTAAACCATGAACAGCGAAGAATTATTGGCCCGCCGCAAAAAACATGCCGCCCACTCCAATTTGCACTATTATGAAAAGCCCTTCCATCCTGTCAAAGCCCAGGGCACACGCATTTGGGATGCCGATGGCAAAGAGTATCTCGACGCCATTGGGGGAATTGTCTCGATCTCTGTGGGACACAACCATCCCAAGGTTAAAGCCGCCCTCAAGGCCCGCTTCGACGAGGATGGTATTCAACACCCCAGTGTGCTTTACCTGAGTGAGCCCCATGTCCGACTCTGTGAAGACCTAGCCGCTGTTTCACCCGAAGGCTTGGAACATGTGATGGTCACCAATTCAGGCTCTGAAGCCAATGAATATGCTGTGATGGCGGCCCGTGCAGCCACGGGCGAGAGTACAATGTTGGCGCTCAAATTGGGCTATCACGGCGGCACCCAGCTGACGCTCAATCTCTGCGGTCACTCCACTTGGAAATTTAAAGGCCAGCCTTTTGGTGAAGTGGCCCACGCCATGCAGCCGGATTGCTACCGCTGCCCCTTTGGCAAAGAGAAAACCAGTTGTGGATTGGAATGTGCCAAAGAAGTTGAAAACACGATCCAAACCGTGACCCATGGCAAAATTGCGGGCATCATTGTTGAGCCCATCCAAGGCGTGGGTGGCTTTGTTGAACCCCCCGTGGAATACCATGCAGAGGTGTATCGGATTGTCAAAAAATATGGTGGGATGTATATCTCTGATGAGGTTCAAACCGGTATTGGTCGTACAGGTGAGAGCTTTTTTGCGATTACCCAAAGCGGCATTACCCCGGATATGATCACGATGGCCAAAAGCCTCGGCAATGGCGCGCCTGTTGGAGCGGTTGTCATGAGCGAAAAATGCTCAAGCGCTTTGGTTGGCAAAACCCACTTCAATACCTTTGGCGGCGACCCTTATCAGGCGCTACAAGCGGCGATGACCCTTGAAATTATGGCTGAAGAGAACCTGATGGAGAATATCAAGGTCCAAGGGGCCTTCTTAAAAGAGGGACTATTGGCGCTGCAAGAGAAGTACGGCTTGATTGGAGACGTGCGTGGACGCGGTCTGTTGGTCGGGATGGAACTGGTAAAAGACCGTGAAACCAAGGCACATGCGACAGCTGAAACAGCCCAAATGATGGAAGAAACCCGCAAACGTGGCCTACTGATTGGCAAAGGTGGCCTTTTTGGCAATGTCATTCGCTTGGCCCCTCCATATACAATAACCCGATCTGACTGTGAAGAGATACTCAGAATTCTAGATGAATCTTTCCAGGCTTTGGGTTAAAAAACGCCTAAAAATGACAGCCAAGAGGGTGTAATGTCCTTTAAACAGATTTTGGTCGCAAACCGGGGGGTCATCGCCCGCCGGATTGTGCGCACCTGTCGACAGATGGGCATACCTTCCCTGATTGCAGTTCCCCCTGGAGATCCTGAGAATGCGTGGATCTCTGGGGCAGATCTTTGTGTCGAAATCCCAGATTTGCCTTCCATTTCTGGGTATCTCAATGGCCAAGCCCTCATCGATGCCGCCCTCAAACACCAGGCAGCGATCCATCCAGGCTATGGTTTTTTGTCAGAACGTGCAGATTTTCGCGCGCTCTGCGATGCCCAAGGCGTGACATTGATTGCCCCCTCTCAAAAAGTTTTGGCCTTGGCAGGCGACAAAGCTGCCTGCCAAGATTTTTTGAGCCAAGTTGGCATTCCCCTGATCCCACACTTAAAACTCGGCGATTTAAAGGGTGCAGAACTGGAGCAGGCCTGTTTGGAATTTGCCAACAGCTGCAGTGCTGATGGCAATGCTATCGGCTTTCCGCTCATGCTCAAACCAGCCCGAGGCGGAGGGGGCATGGGCATGTATCAAGTCAATGGCCCCGACAAACTCTTGTCTCTGATAGAACAGGCCCGACACTATGCCCTGAGCCACTATGCCGACCCGGCTTTAATTCTGGAAAAATACCTGCCCCAGGCCCGGCATATCGAAGTGCAGTTACTCGGAGATAGCCACGGCAATTTGGTCCATCTCTTTGAACGTGAATGCTCCTTGCAGCGGCGCAGGCAAAAAATAATTGAAGAGGCCCCAGCAGGATTTCTGAGTATTGAAGAGCGGACGAAGGTTTGGAAATTGGCATTGCAAGTGGGTCAGGCCATCGGCTTGGACAATGTAGGCACTGTGGAGTTTCTTTGGCATTCAGGCCAGTTTTATTTTCTGGAAGTCAATCCCCGGATTCAAGTCGAACATGCTGTGACTGAAGAAATAACAGGCGAAGACCTCGTTGCTTGGCAAATTCGAATCGCCCGGGGTGAAAAAGTGAGTTCATTCAAGCCAAGTCAACCCAGTACATGCAGTATCGAAGCCCGGATTTATGCTGAAAATCCCCTCACAGGTTATCCCTGTACTGGGCAAATATTGCATCTGCAATGGCCCGATGGCGCAGGCCTGCGGATTGAATCAGGCATTCAATTGGGCAGTGAAATCTCGCCCAACTTTGACCCGCTTTTGTTGAAAGTGATCAGCCGGGGCAAAAATCGGGACGAGGCCCGGCTCAGATTAATTCAAAGCCTCAAAGAACTTCAGCTGCTGGGTGTCGAAGTAAACACACCAGGACTGATTCAGGCCTTGCAAAGCCCAGATTTTCAGTGCGGAAACTATCACACCGAAACCTATGCCAATGGCTTGAATACGTGGCAAGAACAGCCCCTCCCCGCCTTTGCTGAAGCGCTCCAAAACACCCCAAGCCTAAGCCAAACTCCCCTTCAGCCTACACGTCTGTTAAACAGCAGCAACGAAAACGCCTATTGGCGCCCTGCGTTTGTAAAATAATGCCGATATTCAACACCTGATTTATGAGTATCATTCAGAACTCCCTCAAACAAACAGCCCTGTCCCAGGGCTGGTTTCGACTACGCTTTCTCTGGCAAGACGAAAGTGGCATTCATCCGATCAGCGTGCTCTTCCAGCCTAAGTTGGGCCAAGTGGATTGGTTAGGCCAGCGTTTTCTACTCCCAGATCTCAACCCAGATCACAACCCAAATCCAGATCCCCACCCAGAGATATTGCGGCAAAGCCAATCAAAAATCCGTGCAGTGATGGCCGGAACCGTGGCTGAAATAGCGGTGAAGGGTGGAGACTTGGTGGCGGAGGGTGATCTGCTCTGCATTCTCGAAGCGATGAAAATGCGCCTGGAGGTAACAGCGCCCAAAAGCGCCAAAGTACAAAGACTCGCTGTCAACGTAGCGGAGACAGTTCATCTTGGTCAGTTATTATTGCAACTTGAAACACTCTGCACTGACGAATTTTAGAGTTAGTTTGATTGCAAATCAAAATTAAACATCACGCAGTCAGGTGGCGATTCCACCCCACCGCTGCGGGCATAGAGTTTCATCGCCGGCAAATTGCCGCGGTCAGTCAAGACCCAGGCTTCGTGACAGCCCAATCGGCGCCCATGCTTCAAGGTAGCCTCCATCAATTCTTTGCCAATGCCCCTGGATTGATGAGAAGGAGACACGCCCACTTCGTTGATCCAAAGTTCAGGATCCGCTTTGTCTGGATGCAAATAATCCACAGCAGAGACAAAACCAATCATGACACCTTTATCAAAGGCCGCAATCCAATGATGACGTGGATCTGCTAAAAAATCGTAAATGCGGTGGGGCAAAACTGAATGGTCAAAAAGATCCCCATCAATGCGTAAATCAGCGGCATCTTCAAGGGTCAGAATTTTTATTTCAATGCTCATTTAGGTGTGCCTTTCTGGGTGAAGTTTCAATGAATCAGTATACCCGCAGCGGGAATCCCTCCCCATCTCTTCATAATTGGGTGAGCAAGATGGTATGATGGGTTTACGAAAAATTGCTGGCATGCAGACTGGAACATGAATAGGAATAACGAATCATGACTTCTCCTTTTACAGCAGAAGAAATCCGATCTGAAATCCAGGATATTCTGGTCGGCTTAATGCAACAGCACACGGGAAAAGAACTACACAGTAGCTCTCCTGAGTGGCTTGGCCTCAGCCAAGAAATTAACACAGTTCAGCGGGTGCTTGGCAACCAAGAAGTGGCCCAGGTCCGTATCGACAATCTTGCCGGCCAGACCTTTAAAACCCAATTACAGCGCAGCAGCATAGAAGCCTGGATGCGCCTCAATGCACCACCGACCGAACATGTTCGCCCACCACAGCGCTGTCCGGGTTGCAATAACCTGATGTTGGACAAATGGACCTGTGGATCCTGTGGGGTTGAATTGTTAAGCCCTGATATCCGTGAGCAACAACAAACAGCCTCGCTTGACCCCCGTGGAGCCTTGCCTGTCGGGTATTTGCTGCTTGCGGATCCCAAGCGCCGGCGTGTGCTCTTTGTCCATGTACCTGCCAATCACGAAATCGTCTGGCAGATCAATTTTGAAGAAGCCCTCTGCCAAGAACCCGTCTCAGCCCAGTTTTTGCCCGATCATCAGATCTTGATCTCCGATCGCAAAGGCCACCGGGTCTTCGTTTGTAACCGTTTTGGTCGCAAGAGTTGGTCCTATGACAATGCAGCCACTGATCACCATGCCCTGAGCCACCCCTGCAAAGCCACGTATTGTAGCAATGCAGAAGGGCAAGCCAGCTATCTGATTGTCGATCAAGGCAATCACCGCGTTTTGCAAGTAAATGCCCAGCAAGAAATCGAGTGGAGCTATGGTCTGCGTGGCCAAGCCGGTAAAAATGAAGGTTATCTTGACAGCCCCTCAGATCTTCAGCGGACAGCCCAAGGCACCTATTTGATTACGGACACGGGCAACCACCGCATCATCGAGGTCAATCCGGTTACGCAAAAAATTGTCTGGGAAGCCAGCCCCCGTGAAAAATTAAAATTCCCGGTTTCAGCCCAGCGGCGTCCCAATGGCCGGACACTGATTCTCGATGGCGGCAATCACCGCATTATTGAAATCGACGCCGCTTCCAGCCTCTTGGAAGAATGTGTCTATTTTAAAGCTGAAATGGATCCCCGTTTTCGCATTGATCGCCCCCTTGGCCTGATTCGCCGTGAAAACCAAAATGTCTTGATCCAAAACGAAGATCGGGTCTTCGAAGTTATGTTATTGCACAAACAATTGCAATGGTTTTCACTTTTGACCGACCTGCGGCTGAAACATTTTTCACGTATCAGCGAAACCCCTACAGACTCAGCTTTGGTCAAGTCTTCAGCCCCGACCTTGATCCGCTCTTCCTTTAATCTTCCTGACACGCTCAAACGGGTCTCAGTCTTCCAAGATGCACCTGCAGATTTTTTCGATAAGATCAAGCTTTGCCTGCGATTTGAAGAGCATCCGGCTGGCAAAATCCTGGTGCGAGAAGGGCAACGCGGCGACACCATGTATATCATCCGCAGGGGAACGGTTGAGGTTTTAAAAGACTTTCAGGTTGTGGCCAGCTTACACGAGGGCGAGATCTTTGGTGAGATGGCTTTGGTGCTGAGTGAACCCCGCAGCGCGACAGTGCGCACTCAGTCCACAGCTCAATTGTACAAATTAAATAAATTGGCCTTTGAATCGGTGGTGCAATCGTACCCAGAGGTCTATGAGCGTATCAAAAAAATTGCTGAGGCCCGGCGCGCGGTTTCGGATATCAAAGCCCATCCCGAACACCAAGGAACCGAGCGTTTGCAGCAATTGGTGGAGTCTCATAAATCCCGTCTCCAGGCCTTACGCGACACCCGTCTCAATCGGCCCAGTCAAATGAGCACAACCCCAACTCAGGCCCGCTTGCTCTATTCAGCGATTGAACAACATATTTTGCTCGAAGCGATCGAACAAGCCTATACCCCCCTGGAAGTCCACGTCAAAATTCACCCCCGCTGCCGGATGAAGTCGGTGCGGATTTCACTTTTGGTGATGCTTTTGGAAAAACACGGCACGGTGATCAAAATGAATCCCAGTGCAGACGATATCCTGCTGGAAAAACTGGATTTGGACGTCTCTCTGGCCCTTGTTACGCGGAGTTCCCGCAGCGAAATACTCGAAGATGCCTCCTCAATCGCTGAGATTGAAGAGGTCTCAGTCTTACCTATTAATTTGTGAGGTACCCGTGATCAAGATCTTAATGGCTGGCGCCACAGATGTCGGCAAAAAACGGACCAATAACGAAGACACCTTCTTAATTCTCACCCCCGAACAGGTGCCAGATTTGCCCTTGGATGCCCTGATGTTGGCTGCCGATGGTATGGGTGGGCACCAACGTGGTGAAGTCGCCAGCGGTATGGTCAGAGATATTTTCTCAGAATTGTTTTCGGGCCAATTGGCCGAGTTTCTCTCGGCGTATGGCATCGATTCATCAGAGAAACTCCTGAATATCTTGATTCCCGAGATCCACGCCAATTTGGCGAGTTTGTCCGAAGAACAGGCCGAAGCTGAAAATCAAAGAGAAAAAATGGGAACCACCCTGACGGTGGTCTTGGTACATGGCATGAATTTGACGGTTGGCCATGTCGGAGACAGCCGGGCCTATTTGGTGCGTGAAGACATGATCGCCCAATTGACCGAAGACCATACGATGGCCCATTTATTGGTAAAATCAGGCAAAATGACAGAAGCTGAAGCGGCTGCCAGCAAATACCGCAATGCCTTAAGCCAGGCATTGGGCGCAAGCAAAAAAGTCAAACCCGAAGTGGCCAGTTATCCAATGGAGCCAGGAGACAAACTCTTGCTCTGTACCGATGGCCTCACCCGCCACGTCCAAGACGAAGAATTTGTTGAAATTTTACAAAACAATACCCCCGAAGCTGCCTGCCAAACCTTGATAGATCTGGCCAATAGCCGGGGTGGCAAAGACAATATAACCGCAGTAGTGGCCCATTTCCCCACTTAACGGCGTTCAGGCCCAAGCAGGCCCAAAGACACTCAGGAGGTTCCTCAGATGAAAGTCAATTTTCAGGATCAACGTATTTTGGTGACCGGGGCCTCAGCAGGCATAGGTCGGGAAATGGCCTTACAATTGGCAGAGAAAGGCCCCAAATGTTTGATTTTGACCGCCCGGCGCGAAAAGATGTTGGCAGAGTTACAGGCCGAAATCGCCCAGAGACAACCGGGTCTCAAGGTCTTGATCCATGCCTGTGACCTGGCTGAACAAAGCGATATCGACGGCCTCTTGTACTTTATCAGCCAAGAGGCCGGGGCTGTAGATATTTTGATCAATAACGCAGGCCTGGGCGATTATGCCCTGTTTGAGAACAGCAGCTGGAAAAAAACCGAACAGATGTTGCGTTTAAATATCGAAGCCCTGACTTATTTAACCCACAAACTCGTGGGCCCCATGATTGCGCTCAGACGCGGCGCCATTCTCAATGTGAGTTCGGGTCTGGGATTCTTTTTTATGCCCGGTATGAGTGTTTACGCAGCCAGCAAACACTATGTCACCGCTTTCACTGAGGCTTTACGCATCGAACTCAAAGGCACAGGGGTCGTGGTTTCACAACTCTGCCCAGGCCCCGTTGTGAGTGAATTTGCCCAAGTTGCAGGTAATTCTGATCTCTTGGCCAAAGCGCCTTCGGGTGCTGTGATTGGCTCAGAGCAATGTGCCAGGGAAGCTTTAATCGGCTTTGCCAAAGGTCAAGCGGTGATTATTCCTGGCGATCTGATTCGGATAGCCACCGTTTTGGGCCAATTCGTACCTCGCCCCTTGCTGAGGTGGGTCTTGGCCAGCACCCGTGGTCGCATGGCCCGGCAGTCCCAAACAGTCGAGGGGTCTAAGGCATGAGTACAGCCATCAACAACGAACGCCACCGCATTCCCCTCAATGAGCAAATGGTCTTGCTCTACCACCGCACTCCTACAGCCGCGGGGCTCGAAGCTACCTATGCCTTTCCCGTTGGCTATGCCCGGGGGCCAGAAGGGCTCTGGCATGCGTTTTTTCGGCTTTTGCAAAGGCAATTGCCTGCGGGCTGGACATCCAGTTTTGAGAGCACCCCAGATTGGACCTTTTTTTCGCTGCAAGCGATGGCCGAAAACCGCGAACGCTTTTATGCCATTCTGCAAAGTTTTAATCAGCAGGAACCCAATTTGGTGCCTTGGCCAGATTTACAACAGGCCTTGATTCAAGAGGCCCAATTTGAACAGGCCAAACCCGAAAAAAAATTTGAAAGTGCCTTTTTTAAACTGGCATATCCCGACATGGCTTATGCTCGCTCGCCTTTGGCAAGTGCCGAGACCTTTGCCCAATTGAGCGCGGCAGAACTCCTACAGGCCAGCCAAACCCTCTTTGGCCAAGGGACCATTTACCTCAAGCTCAACGACTCCCAACCCTTGCCCAAAGCCTTGCAAATGCTTGAGAGTTTGCTCGAACCGACAGAGCTGTTACAGCCAATCCAATTGGCACTTCCACTCAACAGCACCGAAACAGTGATGGAAACACTTGAGCACAATGTCGCTGGGGGCTGGGTCTGGCAAGGATTCCGGGTGCCCGGTCTGCTCAGTGAGGGCTGGATGCATGGGCTGGTTTTGCAACACTGGCTCGAACAGGTCTTGTTGCTCGAAGGCCTGCCCGAAGGCATTGATTCCTTGGAGTGCCGCTGGACGCCGTGGATGCAGGGCGGTCTGCTCTATGCTGTCTATCATGTCGCTCAGGCCGCAGATTTGGAAAAAGCCAAATTTCACTTTGTAGAATGGCTCTTACAGGCCCGTGAAGGGTATCTCACACCCCGCCGCTTGCGCAAAGCCATTCACAGCTGTCACAGTGACTGGTTGCAAGCCCTGCAAAATGAGCACGGACTCTCCCCCGTTTTGCGGATTGAAGAGTTTTTACATGGCAGCAATCACTATAAAAACCGCTTGCAAAGCGTGAGCCAAGATTCCCTCAAAACTTTTTGGCGGCAATACCTGCAGGCCGACAATTTGGTCACGCTCGAAATCTTACACACGGCAGTCCGCAAACAGCGTTACCGCAGTTACCGAGAGCATTTTCCGGCTCTGGGCTACCGTCCAACCCTGACCCCCACCCCAAGTCGCCCAGCCAAAAGCTTAAGCACAGCCCAAAAGGTCGATCTCGGCCAGGGAAATTATGCGCTTTTGCTGCCGCTGAATCAGAGTCATTCGATGTGTTTGGGGGCCTGGTTTGATCAAGGCAGCCGCCATGAGCGCATGCCTGGAGCAACAGCCCTGCTCTTTTCACTTTTGGCCCAGCGCTTTGACCGTTTGTTACAACAACAGGACTCAAGTGGGGCCTATCTTTCAACCCATACCCTGCATTGGCACGTGGATCGGGATTTTTCGGGCTTTTATTGGCGTGCTCCCGCCCACGAATACCGCCAAGCTCTGCTCCTGTTTCGCCAATTGCTGGATCCCGCCCCCCCCGAACGCGCGGTCTTCGACCGCTGCAAACACCAATTGCTGGCCCAGGCCATGTCACAACAGCTCTCACTTCAGCAAGAAGCCGAGGCCCGGTTCTTTCAATCGGGTTTTGGTAATCACGCTTATGCCCGCCCGCCCGCTGGGGACTATTTTAGCTTACAGGCCTTGGCCCCTGAAGATATTCAACAGGCTTGGCAAGATCTTTTCGGTTCCACGGGTTTTCATCCGCTGCTCTCGGGATCATTGCCCCAAGAATTGGCGGAAGGTCTTTTACCCGAACTATTTAGCCGGGAGATCAGTTTGGAACACACCTCCACACAGCCAGAAAAACCGTTGCTGCTGCGCAGGGGTGAAATCCAAATGGCCTGTGCCACCCCTTTGCCCCTGCGCTTGGAAGGCAGAATTTTTGCAGAAGCGATGCCCAGCTCTGAAAAAGCCAGTTTGGTCTTCATTGAGACTTGGCTAAAACAGACGCTGGGACAGCTGCATCCGGGCTTGGGTCATTTTCAAATGGCTTGGTTTGAAAAGGCGTGGCTGTACCAAATTTTGCTGCCAGATACCCCTGAGACCTATCTCTGGCGAACCCAACTCAGCGAAACCCAGGTGCCTGAGTTTGAAATTCAATTGCAAAATGCCGCTTTTGCCGTGCGCCACCTCAAAAGTGACTTGCTCAGACTCTGGCCCGCTTTGGCCCGCTGGGAGGCCCTTGGACTGGGTGCATCAAGTCTGCTTGATTTGGACAAAGAATTGCTGGTACTCAGGCCTGAACAAGTGCAAGACAGCCTCAGGCAATGGTTCGGTGAGCGCAATGAGTGGTTGCAAATTCGCCTCAAAGCCGAACGTTAAACAGAAATAAGGAAGAGCCATGGAGTTTTTAAAAATTTACCTGTCTGCAAGCATTAGCAACAGCCCCAACAATGCCCATGTGGCAGGACTCTTGCCCAAAGAGCAGTTTTTTATGCATTTGCCCCAATTGATCGTGCCTGACCAACTCAATCACACCGAGTTTTCCTTGCATGTTTACCAGCAATGTATTGAAATGATGGAAGACTCTCAAATTGGCTTGGTCATGTTGGATGCCTTTGGGCGAGACTGTGCTTGGGAATGCGGCTGGTATGCTGCCAGGCCTGAAAAATGCCTGATTGCCTATGTTCAATCGAGCAGTTTGTTTTTGCGTGATTGGATGGTCAAAGGCGGTTTAGATGCGTTGATTACCACCAATCCCCGTCTCTACGCGACAGCCCAAAACAATCCCATTTTGGCCACAAAACCCCTCTACCTGATTGAAGACGAAACAGGTCTGCCCGAAGCCCTGCACATGGCTTATTTGGGCTGGAAAAACAGAAAAAATTAACCAATTTCAGGCCTTAATGCAAATTCATGCTGAAATTTGCTTTTGAATGCACTTAATAGATCTGGAAGCCCGTCATAGAGCATCAGACCAAATCGGGAGCAGACAATTTCAACATTGCCCCTGCGCCAAAAACCAGGCGGACAGGCCACATGTAATTTACCACTGCTGGCCATCAAGCCCAATTCCAAAAGTGTGATTGGGGCTTTGCTTTGGGGCGCAAAATACATCAGAATATGATCAGCCTGTGTTAATCCGTCTAATTCCCACTCAACCTGTTGGCGAAAAGCGGAATGTTCTATCGATTGCTCCCAAGAGGCATCCCAATCGTCTCTGCGGGGATTGAGGAGAATCAAAGCATCTGAGCTAAAAAAGTTTTCAACCTGGTCTTGCCAGGGTTCTGCTTGGCCCATATCGATGCTCCCAGCCAGAAATATTTGGGGCCCATTGGATCGCGTGGAATCGGGTAAGACTTGAGGAGGTTTAATTATCTGTGCCATGATAAAATCATACACAAAACCGTTTAAATGTACAATACACATTTATAAAGTCACCTATGCAATTTCATGATGCTCTGTTGGAACTCTGTGCATTGCGTCAGTTGGGCCTGATGGTGGGTCAAAACCTGATTGATTGGGGAGTTATGACCCTGGAAAAAGGATACGACAGCCCTGCCTTACGCCGATTGGCCGGCTGTTACAGTCATGAGAGCTTGGCAGACGTCGAACCCTGGTTTGATCAGGCCTTGGCAGAATTAAATTTGGATCTGGCAACGTTCGAAATGGGGCCCCTGTTTCGACCCTACTCACGGTTATTGGCCAGACAAGTCTTGGCTGGCGATTTGGCAACCCGACTTGGGCTCAAACGCTTGGCTGCTCTGCTCTACCAAACGCCAATCATTGATCGCCTGCTCTATTTTTTTTCGGAGCTCGATGACGCCCTCGATTTTTGGCCTCATGATCCCGATGAAGCCCATGCACTCTGCCCCGAATTGGGAGAAATGGCTCCAGAAGACTGTATTCGGGCGGAATGTGAACTCTTCTTGGCTTTGAGTGAGCACCACGAACTGCGCGAAGATCTGTTTTTGCTGGCTTATTGCCCCCGCTGTGAGACGCTGGCCCGGCCCGTTTACAGGCCCATGCCAGAACCCTGGAGTGAGTCAATCAAACGTCTGATCGCCAGAGGACATCGGCCCCATCAGGCTTTATGTAGCCAGTGCCTTCGGCCAGACCCCCTGAATATGAGTAGCATAGCCGGGCGAAGACGATATCTGGCAAATAAGCTCCTCTAGCCGTTTTTTAGCCGAATCACCATTTCTTCGACACTGCGCAGGATCCCTTCAAAAAATCCTGGATTTTGTAAAAAATCTTGGATCTCTTGGCGCAGTTCCAGAGCCAGTGGGGCCAATCCGTGAAAATTCTGGCCATAAACAGCGGCGATCACCTCGGGCCATTGTTCCAATGAGGCACCAGGGTCTGGGCCTTCGCGCAATTGGCGTAAACGGGACCCGGTATGTATCGCCAGCAGAGCTGCGCAATGGTCTTGCGTGGAGCCCCCCTGATCAAAGAGTTCGTGGTAGACACTGGCAGCCCGAATCGTGAAACTGGCCTGGGTCACATAGGCCATAAATTGGTAAAAAAAACAATGGAAAATCTGGTTATCTGTCCCATCGTTGAGTTCCACTCTAAAATCCGCAGCAAAGTGACTGTCCAGCCCCGGATCAGTGGTATCGTCGATTTTGCCAGCATAACCAGCTTGCCACCAGGCCTGAGTAACCACCTCAAAATCGGGCAATTTGAGGTCTTTAAAATCACTCAAAAAGCGGTTTACAAGCGGGTCTTGCACCAGGTCCAAGCGGATCTGGTCAAACCACTGTAGGTATTTGATTGCAGCAGGCCCCAAAATCACCACAGCCAGGTCTTGCATGACACAATCGGAGGCTTTAATCGGGTCGTGTAAATCCCAATAGGGCAAGAGCGCCTGTTCAACCAATTGCCGCCACAAAGCAACCCCTGGAACGCCTTGGTCGCGCAAGGCCCAGGCCTTGGCCTGTAAATTGGCAATGGCATCTTGGCGCATCGTTAAATCTGGGAAAAGCAACATTTGGGTGATTAAACCAAATTGCGGTGGGCACTCATCTCTGCGTCAATACTCTCACGCAGATTCATGAGTTTGAGCGCATATTGCTCCAAAGCCTGATCTTCAGTTGTCTTGGGCAACCAAGCGGGCACTTCGACCCGCTCGCCTTCGGCATTCACCGCCACAAAAACAATGATGCAATGGGTGGTCTTCTGGTAGCCCCCATCCCGGGGGTCGCAGGCCATCACATCCATAGAAAGATGTAAACTTGTGCGTCCGGTGTAAATCACCCGGGCTTTGACCTCGACCATATGCCCGATCAGGATCGGCTTGTAAAAGCGAATCCCACCGACATAAACCGTGACACAGTATTGCCCCGTCCAACCCACAGCACAGGCATACCCTGCCTGATCAATCCACCTCATCACGGCCCCGCCGTGCACTTTGCCCCCAAAATTGACATCGGTGGGCTCAGCGAGAAAGCGCAGAGTCAGTTCACGGTTGCCTGCCACTGAAAATTACCGCTTCGGGTTCTTTTTGCGGAAACGGATATTTTTGGGTGTGACTTCGATCAGCTCATCGTCTTTGATATAAGACATGGCCTCTTCCAGGCTCATGTGACGGGGTGGCTTGAGGGGAATCAAATCATCTGAACCCGAAGCGCGCATATTGGTCAGTTTTTTGGTCTTGGTGACGTTGACAGGCAGCTCTTGGGGCCGGTTGTGTTCGCCGACAATCATGCCCATATACACCTCAGCGCCAGGCCCAATAAAGAAGAAACCCCGGTCTTCGAGACCTTGCAGCGCATAAGCGGAGCAGGTGCCCGCCTCCATGGACCAAATCGCACCATTGCGGTTGTGCTCAAACTCGCCTTTGAAGGGTTTATAAGACTCAAAGGTGCTGCTCATAATTCCCTCGCCTTTGGTCAGGCGCAGATACTCTGCCGCAAAGCCGATCAGGCCACGGGCGGGAATCGAAAAAGTCAAAACCGAACGGTTTTGTTCGCTGCTTTCCATGTGGCTCATTTCACCCTTGCGCTTGCCCAGGGCTTCAATACAAGAGCCTACATAATCTGCAGGGATATCCAGCATCAGGGTTTCGAAGGGCTCCATTTTTTGGCCCTCAATCTCTTTAATGATGACACGCGGACGGCTGAGCTGAAACTCGTAGCCTTCGCGGCGCATGGTTTCAATCAAAATGCCCAAGTGCAGTTCACCGCGACCTGAAACATAAAAGGCATCTGTGGTATCCCCATCTTCAACGCGCAAGCTAAGGTTGCTCAGGGTTTCGCGATAGAGGCGGCGGCGCAGGTGGCGGGTGGTGACAAACTCCCCTTCCCGTCCAGCGAAAGGACTGTCGTTGACTGAGAAGGTCATTTGCAAGGTGGGTTCATCAACAATGATCGGAGGCAAAGGCATGGGATTGTTGAGATCCACCAGGGTTTCGCCAATGTACAATTCACCCAAACCACTGAAGGCGACAATATCTCCAGGCAAAGCCTCTGTGATTTCGTACCGTTTGAGTCCTTTAAAGCGATAGAGTTTGGCCACATTGACCTGACGTACATTCCCTTCAAGGGTCGCAACACCGATGCGGTCATTCAGACGCAATTGACCCTGAACCAAACGGCCAATGCCAATATGTCCAACATATTCGTCGTAGTCAATATTTGCGACCTGCAATTGCAGGGGCTGATCGGGGTAGGTGACAGGGGCAGGAACCTGCTCAACAATCACTTCATACAACTCCTGCATGTCTGCGTGGGGATGATCGAGATCGCGCATGGCGGTGCCTTGCATGGCAGAGGCGTAAATCAGGGGAAAATCGCATTGTTCATCACTGGCACCGAGTTCAATAAACAAATCCAGGACTTCGTCGACCACTTCGGTGGCACGGGAGAACGGTCTGTCAATTTTATTCACGACCACGATGATCTTGAGTTTTTGCGCCAAGGCCTTGCGCAGCACAAAACGGGTCTGGGGCATGGGGCCTTCGACGGCATCGACAATCAACAGAGCGCCATCGACCATGCCGAGGACGCGCTCCACTTCTCCACCAAAATCTGCGTGGCCAGGGGTGTCGACAATGTTGATACGGGTATCGTAATAATCAATGGCGGTATTTTTAGCCAAGATGGTGATACCGCGCTCGCGTTCAAGATCGTTGGAATCCATGACCCGTTCTGTGAGTTTTTCGTGGGGTTGGAAAGTGCCGCTTTGGCGCAGCAGACAGTCTACCAGGGTGGTTTTGCCATGGTCGACGTGGGCAATTACTGCGACATTTCGGAGGGGAAGGGTGGAAACAGCAACGGTCATAAAGATATCCTTTTGAATCAAGCGGTTTGGTTTATTTTTGTTTGAAAAGACATTATAACAAGCTTAAGAACTCGAATTAAAGGGGATAGCCAAGGCAAAAGCCAATCAAATACACACGCCCCTAGAACTGTGTTAAGGTTGTAAACAAATTTGGACTGACATTGGAAGCATGAAAGAACTATACAGCCAAGAATTCCCTTCACAGAGCAAGTCAGAAAATCCCCCCCTGGCCATTTTACATGGACTGTTTGGTTCGGGCCGAAATTGGCTAACGATCGCCAAAGAGCTGTCAGATCAGCGCGCAGTCTGGCTGATAGACCAACGCAACCACGGAAAATCGCCGCATCAAAAAGAGATGGACCTGGATCTGCTCTCCCAAGACCTGCTCGATTGGCGTCAAAACAAAAATTTGCAATCCCTGAGTTTAATTGGGCACTCATTGGGTGGCCAAGTGGCCATGGCCTATGCACTGCGCTATTATCCCAGTT
Organism: Candidatus Sericytochromatia bacterium; assembly: GCA_044356335.1. Lineage (GTDB taxonomy): Bacteria > Cyanobacteriota > Sericytochromatia > UBA7694 > UBA7694. The sequence goes on along the minus strand of JBIKWL010000052.1, from coordinate 4,074 downwards.
ATCTCAGGCACTTGATCATTGTCGATGTGGCACCCAAAGCTTACGATCCCCAACGCTTTAACTTTGTTTCGGCGCTTGAACAACTGCCACTCCAAAACATACACAGCCGGGCCGAGGCCGATCAGCTCCTGGAAGAAGCCATTCCCGACCTCGAGACCCGCCAATTCTTACTTTCAAATTTGATCCGCAACCCAGAGAATCAATTTGTTTGGCAAATGAATTTGGGGTCGATTATTTCACATTTGAAAGCCTTGAGCAAAAGCCCATTGGATCTCTTTGTTGAGAGCCCTGACTCCTTTCAAGAATGCCCTGTACTCTTTATTCGCGGAGGCCGCTCAGATTATATCCAGTCCAGCGATGAACGGTTGATCCTGAAACAGTTTCCCGAAGCAGAAATTATTACGGTCCCCGATGCGGGACATTGGGTCCATTATCAGCAGCCCGAGGCCTTTGTGCAAATTGTCAGGGACTTTCTCAAGACCTGAGTTGCACAGTCGAAGTCTGAATGGGGGGGTGTCCCAAAACCAGGGAGGGATCTGCTTCGACGACAAAATACCAGCCCAAACTGCTCAGTCGGTAATAAACGGTCAAACGCTTATTGCTGCCAGAATCACTGTTAAGTGTGCCGCTGTTCACCTTGGCACGGATCGCTTTGACCACCTCTGGATTACTGTAGGGCCTGGTCGTTAATTGCTCGTTTATTCCCAGTCTGCGCTTGGGTTTGAGGGCATCGCCACTGCGCAAAATCACATTTCCAGCTTCGTTGAGCAAATAACTGGTTTTGACAGCGGGCACATCGGGCAAGCGCAAAAAGGTTTTGTCGAGTACGTTAATGCGGATATCCAGTCCGACCATGCCCAAAAAATGCTGGTCTGCATCAAAGATTCCCCGTGTACAGGGAATCATCAACCCCCCGGTCTCTCCCGTATCATCGTAAGGCGCTCCCCAGACAATTTCATGGCGATTAAGATTGTAAATAATAAGAACGTGTGCGGGGCTCATAGCCATCTGCGGTCTCTTCTGCGCCCGGATAAAAGTATTCGATGCCCTCTTTGAGACAGATATAGGCCCATATCACAGGCACGCCACGCAAGGTCAATTGTTCCCGCCATTGACTTTCAGACAGGGGTTGGCCCTCAAACCCGCTTTTCATCAAAACCGTTTTTAAGGCCCCCCGCAGCGGAGCAAGACGATTCAGCAGGTGTGAAATCGATTGAGGTGTGACGCCAGGAGAGAGTAAAAACACAGGCCAATTCGGGCTGATCTCCCCTTCGTAATAAGGTGAGTGAATCAAATCGGGGGGATTAAAACGTTTTTGTGGGGGTTTGACTTGGGTATCATTCAGATACCAAGTCTCTTGCCTCCTATCGCCCTGGCTCAGCGCATAGGTTGTGGCCTCGGCCAAGCCTTGCACCAAACCTTCCATTTTTTGGAAATGGCTATCTAGGCGCTGACCCTGCTCTGAAATTCGCGCCAAAAAGGTCAGTAGGGCTGCTTCGCGCTGTCGGGATTGGACAAGTTTTTGCTGGCGGTCGCCCAATTCCCAAATCACAGCCCCGGAAGTGCAGAGCAAAACCGACAACAAAATCATCAGCGACAATTCACGGTGCCGCCCCACCCAGCGTACCCCTTTGCGCCAGGCATTGTCAGGCCGCACCACAGGCGCTTCGCCCCTAAGATAGCGGCGCAGGTCTTCGCTAAAGGCTTTGACACTGTCATAGCGCTGTTCAGGCTTGCGCTCAGTGGCTTTGTCGACAATTGCCATCAACTCTGTGGGAATCTGGCGGCTAGCAGAATAGGCCCGCCAAGGCTCTTTGTCTGCTTTGAGAACTCTTTTTAAGAGATCAACCTGATTTTTGGCGGTAAAAGCCGGTCTGAGTGTGATCATTTCAAAAAGAATCAGGCCCAGTGCAAAAAGATCACTGCGGCCATCCAAATGGGCATTTTTGCCTGCCGCCTGTTGGGGCGACATATAGCGCGGGGTGCCTAAAATTTGCCCCAATTGGGTCGTCTCCCCCATTTCTTCCCCTTCAGCCAGGGGGGGCTGAATCCAGTCCAAAACAGTGGGGTCTTGGCTATTGGGGTCTTCACGCATGACCCGCGCGATACCCCAATCCATGACATAGACCTCGTTATAACGCCCAAGCATTAAATTGGCAGGTTTGAGATCTCGGTGTATCACGCCTTTGTTGTGAGCATAAGCCACCGCATCGCAAACCTTGAGAAAGTTTTCCAAAAATTGGGACAGATCGTGCTCAATATCTGGCTGCTGACCTTGGTCATAAAAGGCACGGGTCTCGGAAATCAGCATTTTGAAGGTTTTGCCCTGCACCAATTTCATCGAATAGGCCAAAGCGCCGTCACTCTGAGCTTCCATGCCATAAATGGGCACAATATTGGGATGGTCGAGTTGAGCGGTTATCTGGGCTTCACGCAAAAAACGCGCAGTGGCGATGCTGTTGTCTTTGCCCAAGAGCTGTTTGTAAGCCACCTTGCGCTGCAGGTCGCGGTCACGGGCCAAATGTACCAAGCCCATCGCGCCTTTACCCAACATGCCTAACAAATCGTAGTGAGAGCGGTTGAGCTCTGTTTTGGAAAGGTTTTCTTCTGAGTCCAGCTCCAAACTTTGGTGCTGAGCCAAAATTACAGTTTCAACAAACGATTCACTTTGGTCCAACGGGGTGAGATCCAACTCATCGCCAACGTTGCCTGGAAATCCAAAAACCATGGTTATTTGCGTCTACCGGTATATTCGCTGAAGATTACCCCATTGCCTTCGCTGTCGGTGGCATAGACCTGCAGATATCCTGGATGGGAGTCCAGTCCAGATTTGGTATTGATCGCTGGCACAACCGGAAAACTGGATTTTTGGGCCTTGAGATAATTAAAGGTTTCCTGGGCCGAATGCACCCAAAAACTAACATAGCCATTGGTTTTATTGGGTCGGGGCAATTGGTCCTCTTCAGGATCAGTGGTATAGACACCAAAGACACATTTATTGCTCCAATAACCACGCCAATCGGTGTCTGTGTAGGGTTTTCCCAAATTCAGTGTTTGGGAGTAAAACGTTTCGGCGCGGGCCAAATCCTCAACGGGATAGCCAGTATAGTCCAATTCCAATACAGGCCGTGAGGTGCTGTTATTTTGGACTAACATGCTCTGTTTCAACTTAAAATTGGCGTCAAAAATTTGGCTGACAAAGGCTTTGTCTTGAAAAGCATGATCACCTGTACCTTTGAGGGTCATGGTATAACTCACCAAGGTATCAGTGCCCAATTTGCGCAGTGCTTGCCCAGAAACCGACATGTGGGCTTTCAGGCCATTGGGCCCGCGATCATATCTGGCCCAATAGACCGAATCCAAAGCCTTTAATATAGCGCTTTTGCCCGTTTCAAGCCCGCGCACACGGGTGCGGTTATCGTCAAACCAAGTGGTGCTGGGCCCCAAAAATTTACCCACAGCCTGTTTGTCTGTGCGCAGCCAGCTTTCGGCCAGCGTTTTTGCAGCGCGGATCGCCGGATCATTGCCCGAAAAACCAGACACAATTGGCTGAGGGTTGTTGTCTGAACTGAGAAAGACTTTTTGCATCACCACAAAGAGATTTCCCGCAGGGTCTTTGGAGATAAAATAGGGGTCGGGACCTTGCTTTTTAAATTGGGTATCGGTTCCCGCTAAAAATGGCACACCTTTGGCTTTGAGGCGCTCACGCTCGGCTTTAAGATCAGAGACATAAAACAGGCCATAGCCGTTGGGCCAGCCCTTGTGTATAGAGGTTAAGCCATCCAAGCGCTTGGCATCGAGCACAAAATGGGAACCATTGAGATTAAACGCCACCCGGTCGGGGGTGCGCAAAACGGGTTCACCCATCAGCGGTTTGTAAAATTGCAGGGCTTTGGGCAAATGCTCAACGGGATAGACAAAATCAAATTCAAAATTTTCTTCACCGGGGCTCTCGTCTTCGATTTGGTAATTGAGACTCCAACTGTCGATCATCTGGGTGAGTTTCCATTGTCCAGCCTGTTTGGCAAAGGTCATCAACACCAAACCCTGATCTTCATAATTCCAACGCGAACC
>JBIKWL010000168.1:0-10770 GCA_044356335.1 Candidatus Sericytochromatia bacterium | reverse complement strand
AAAGTCCAGGGTAAATTGCGCATTAGTTCACCCGTGACCTTTGGGCAACTCAGTATGGGCCGAATTGCAGGCGAGTTTTGCAAGCAATTCCCTGATGTGCATATGGAGGTGACGATTGAAGACCGCAAAGTGGATCTCGTCGAAGAGGGGTATGATGTGGTGATTCGTGTGAATCCTGACCCGGATAGTGATTTGGTAGGACGTTGTTTTTACCGCGATCATTTGTTGGTTGTTGCCCCACCTTCTCTGGCACGTCCAATCCAAAGCACAGACTCACATTCAAATGCGTCTATCCCTGCGGTTGTGGGTATTACTATGCCAGAATTCGCTCAATGGGCAGTCTCTGATGGCGCAAATGTGTATCGCTTTCAACGTCACGCAGTCATGAAGTTGTCTTCGCCACTCATGATACGTGACGCTGTGCTGGCGGGGGCAGGAGCTGCGATTTTAGGACAGAAACATGTAAAAAAAGACATTGCAGAAGGGCGTTTGGTAAGTTGGGGGGTAGTGCCAAATCAAGCAATCGAACTTTGGGTTTTGCATACCTCGCGGCGATTGGTGAGCCCCAAAGTCTCTGCTTTTGTGACGTTTCTCTATGAAACACACAGAGATTACCGGGAGTAAGGCGGCCTGTCTTGCTTTTATTTGATTGACAGCCGCTTTTTCTTTCACTCAAGCCGCACACGTCGGCACGCTTAACTCTCTTTGAATCGCTCTCACGGCATCGCTCTGCAACTGCCAACTGCCTGCCATTTCTGAGGCGGGAATACGCGTTTTTTCTTGCCAACGCGCCATGACTTCCTGGCGGTAAGGTGCCCCTTGGGTGCTGAGAATCCATTGCTCATAATTTGAGAATAAATGCAAATTAATTGCAAGTAATCCCAGCGCTTGGGCCTGCTCCTGGGGGCTGAGCAGGGGCTTGGCCTGGGGAAATTTGGCCGGGTTCATCTGGGGAGGCAAAGCCCCTTGGTAACAGCGGGGCCTGAAGCTGTGCCGGGGCAATAAAAGCCCCTGATTCTGGCTCTCTAAGGCTGTGCCAAAGGACCACAGTTTCCAGGCCAAATCTGGCTCTACTTGCAAAACATACTGGCTGGCGCGATTTTGGGGGGTGGGGCCGCTTTGTTTGCCAAAACCGTATGTTAAGAGCAGATTGCCGTCATCATGGCGGATATCCTGACCCCAAGCCCACATTTGCTGCTGGTAGAGTTGGTTGCAGTGTTTGCGCATTTGCGCAGGTAAAAGCAGGTAGAGGGGATGTGTCATTGTTGTATCTCCATTGACATTCAGGATCAATCTTCGTAAGCTTGAGTATATTTTAAATGCAAAAAGTTTGCAATAAGAATCTTAAGGAGCCCCCCATGCCCGCCCATGATTCCCGTTTGCCCGTCACTGTCCTCTCTGGTTTTTTGGGAGCAGGTAAAACCACCCTGCTCAACCATATTCTCAATAACCGCGAAAATCTGCGGGTGGCTGTGATCGTCAATGATATGAGTGAGATCAACATTGACGCTCAATTATTGGCCAAAGGCGAAGCCCAACTCAGCCGCACCGATGAAAAACTGGTCGAGATGAGCAATGGCTGTATTTGCTGTACCCTGCGCGAGGATTTGCTCGAAGAGGTCGCCAATTTGGCTCAGGACGGGCGCTTTGACTATTTGGTGGTGGAATCCACCGGCATTTCTGAACCCTTGCCCGTGGCTGAAACCTTTACCTTTGCGGATGAACAGGGGCGTTCCCTATCTGACTTGGCGCGTTTGGATACCTTGGTCACGGTGGTAGATGCCCTGAATTTTCAAGCTGATTTTAACAGCCTGGAAGAATTGCGGGATCGTGAAATTGGGTTGGATGATGACGATGCGCGCAATATTGTCGATTTGCTGGTCGATCAAATTGAATTTGCCAATGTGATTTTGCTCAACAAAGCGGATCTGGTCTCAGCAGAACAATTGGCGCGGATTACGGCATTGATCGCCCATCTCAATCCAGAGGCGAGAATTCTGACCACCACCCAGGCTCAAATTCAGTTGGAGCAGGTTTTAAACACGGGCCTGTTTGATTTTCAACAGGCAGAAACCCATGACAATTGGCTACAAGAGCCCCGAGGCAGCCATACCCCTGAAACCGAAAGCTATGGTATCAGCAGTTTTGCTTATACGGCTCGGATTCCTTTCCATCCCGCCCGGTTGATTGACTTTGTCGAAACCCGCATGCAACAGCTTTTGCGCTCCAAAGGTTTTGTTTGGATTGCCACCCGCCCTGATTTAATTGGGGAATGGTCTCAGGCAGGACAGATGCTCAATCTTTCTCCTTTGGGCGCTTGGTGGGCTGCTTTGCCCCGGTATGAATGGCCCCTGGATGATGATGCCACCCGTGAAATCTTGCGGGTTTGGCAAGAGCCTTATGGGGATCGCCGCACAGAGTTGGTCATGATTGGGCAAAACCTGGATGAAGCTGCGCTTCGGCGCGATTTGGATGCCTGTCTGCTGAGTGAGGATGAATATGCCGCCGGACCTGAAGCTTGGCTCACCCTTGAAGATCCCTTGGGGCCTTGGTTGCCCGAAAGTGATGATGGGGAAAGCGCAGTTGTTTAGACCACTCAGTGTTCTGCCGCTTGTGGGCTGTGTCATTGGGGGTGTTGCTATGCTGGGTTTTTCTCTGCCAGCTTGGGCACATCCCCATGTCTTTGTTGATTACCGGGTCAGTATCCGTCACAGTGCCAGTGCTGTTGAGGGGTTTGAAATGCTTTGGCGTTTGGATGCCATCAACAGCCAGATTTTGCTTGATGAGTTTGATAAAAACCGCAATCACCGTCTTGAGCCTCAGGAAGCCAAAGCCGCTGCGGCCAATATGGCCGATAATATGGCTGAATTTCAGTTTTTTTCAGAGGTCGTTTACCAAGGCAAACGCAAAGCCCTGACTCAGGTCAAAAATATCCGTGTCAGTCTTGAAAAAGGCCATATTTATTACCATCTGTTTTTGCCCTGTGCCCTGCCATTAAAAAAAACACCTCAATCGCTTTTATTTCGGGCCTTTGACAGCTCTAATTTTGTGGCCTTTATGCCTTTGGGGCCCACGGTTCAGTTACAAGGCAATGCCCCGATTCGACTGCGGATCACCCGCCAGCCCAAGCAGCTCAATGAAGCCTGGCTTTTGTCTCTGGCGCAAAAATGAAGTTGATGCTCTCTTTTTTTATTTGGATCATGTTGCTCGGGGGTCTTGTGGCTAGCCCTTCTGTTTGGGCTGAGCAAAACCCATTTTTAAAGCGTTCGACACCCCAAATCCAAGCAAGTCAAGCACCTGTATTGGCTGAAGGTGTTCAACCTGATTCGGGTCTGACAGGATTAAAAAACCAGTTTCAAACCTGGCAATACCATTTAAACAGCCAATTGGCCCATTATACCCGTGAGGCGCAAAGCGGTAAAAATCCAAATGTCTGGTGGCTTTTGGGGGGGATTGCTTTTGCGTATGGGGCTTTACATTCCCTGGGGCCGGGCCACGGGAAATGTCTGATCTGTGCCTATTTTTTGGCTGAAGCCAGTTCACTCCGACAGGGCTTGGTTTTGGGCTATTTGGTGGCAGGGGTTCACGCGCTCTCTGCTTTAAGTGTTGTGCTTATTTTACATGTGTTTCTGGTTCAGGCGGGGCAACGTTTCTTTGATAACACCGCTTCTTTGATGGCTGTGGGCGGTTATGCCCTGATTATTCTGATGGGTTCCCTGCTTCTGTTCCGCGCTCTGCGTTCGCTCAAACAAACTGCTGAGCCCCAGGTCTGCCGTGAGCCCAGCTGTGAACATGACCACTCCCATGCTGAACACGCCCACACGCACGGCCCCCATGCGCAGACAGCCTCCAAACGTCCCTGGCAATTGTTCTGGTTGGCGGTGGGCATTGGGGCCTTGCCCTGTCCCGGTGCACTCACTCTTTTGATGTTTTCGGTTTCGTTGAATCTCTTGGGGCTCGGGGTCTTTTTGGCAGTGATGATTGCCTTGGGCATGGGGGTGACTGTTTCTCTGATGGCGCTGATGACCATTGCTTCTCGCCGGGGGGCGCTCAAAGGCCTGCTGCGTTTGGGCAAAGGGGTTCCTCTCAGGGCAGAACAGTGGCTGCGTGTCTCGGGGGCTTTTTTAACGGTGTTTTTAGGCAGCCTTTTGCTTTGGGCGTCGCTCTGAGAGATAGACTCTGTTTTGTTTGGCGTAAATGCGGTTTATTTGCATTTGTATTTATTAAAATTTTTTTTTATCAATTGACAACAATAAGTTTAATCCTTAATAATATCTAAATGCAAATTATTTGCATTTAGATATTTAAGTTAATTGCTTACATCCGAGAATACCCAGAGGAATGAATGAGTTTAGGTGCTGTCTATGTCTGCTTAAGTTGCTGTTGTGGAAATACATCTAAAGGCAGACCCGAAGTGCCTGTGGAGAACCTAACCCAAATCTGGCTTGAAGAAGATTTGCAAAATACCCTTCCTTTAAAAATTTGCGCCTGTTTGGGATATTGTCAGCAGGCCAATGTTGTTTTGTTGCGCGCTCCCCATGTTGATGTCTGGTTAGGTGGCTTAGAAACTGAATCAGATTACAGAAGTCTTGTTAATTGGGCTATTCATTCTCGTTCATCCGGAAATTTAATGGCCTTACCTGAACCTCTGTGGTCAAACGTTTTTGAGCCTATAAAAATATGAATATCTGGCTCTGGACACTTTGTGCTGCGGTATTAATCTCTGCCTGTTCTGGAGTGGGTTTTTTGCTGGCTTGGCTGCCAGCCGCCATTCAGCTGCGTTTTCATTTTTTGATGTTAAGTGCTGCGGCTGGATTTTTATTGGGAGGTGGATTTTTACACCTTTTGCCGGATGCCATAGGACATTTCCAAAGCCAATTTCATCTGTCTTCAGAAAAGGCCGCTGCTCAAGTGGGTTTTTTGATGCTGATGGGTATTCTCCTGTTCTTTTTGCTTGAAAAGGCTTTGCGTTTTCAACTGTGGCAAGCGGAACGCCCGGCTCATCATGTTGTGGGTACAACGGGGCCTTTGATTACTGCGCGAATGACCCTTTTGGGAGATGCTTTGCACAATTTTACCGATGGAATTGTTTTGGCGTTGAGTTTTATGGTCTCATTTCCAGCGGGTCTGGCGACCACTGTGGCGATGTTGGCCCATGAAATTCCCCAAGAGTTCAGTGATGTTGGGGTTTTGCTCAAAGGGGGTTATAGCTTGTCCAGGGCTATCTGGCTCAATTTTCTCTCAGCTTTGCCTGTTTTGTTGGGAGCCGCTCTGACGCTGGTGGCTGGGCAAATCTGGGGCAGTCTTGTCTTGACTGTCGTGCCTGTGGCTGCAGGGGCTCTGATTTATATCGCTCTGAGCGATATGATGCCCGAAATGCAAATTCGCCATTCGCTCAGAATTCATCTGCTGCAGATTGTCTTGTTGTTTTCAGCCATTGCGATCATGTGGTTTTTAAGTTTGTTGGAATAAATAAAAAAGGCGGAGAAAACATGATCAATCCATTCAATCCAACTTCTCAGTTATATTCACAAGAAAAGAGAACGCAACGGGAGTTTCTGCGTCAGTGGCTTTGTGAGCGCCTTCTGCTCTCTGAAGATGTTCAAATTACGATTAATGAATTGGCTTGTGTCGAACCAGGATGCCCGCCCATAGAAACCATTTTTCTTTTTTTGGTTCCCTGTACAAAAACGAAACAATTCAAACTGCATAAACCATTGCTTGAAATCGTGCCGGCAGACTTAGAAAAAATTGCCGTTTTTTTTAGCCAAAAATCAAAGGATGAATAAATGAGAATGAAAACGCATGAACGTATTCCTGTGACATTGCTTACAGGCTTTTTGGGCTCAGGTAAAACAACCCTGCTGAATTATATTTTGACTGCGCAACATGGAAAACGCATCGCGGTGATTGAAAATGAATTTGGCGAAATAGGGATTGATAATGAATTGGTTATCAATGCCGAAGAAGAGATCTTTGAAATGAACAACGGCTGTATTTGCTGTACTGTTCGGGGAGATCTCATTCGTATTTTGGGGCGTTTGATCAAAAATCGTGATCGCTTTGATGCCATTCTGATTGAAACAACAGGTTTGGCTGATCCTGCTCCAGTGGCTCAAACCTTTTTTGTTGATGATGAGATGCGCGAAAACTTTTCCCTGGATGCGATTGTTACCCTGGTTGATGCCAAACATATTTGGCATCATTTGGATGAAAACGAGGATTGTCAAAAACAAATTGCTTTTGCTGATGTCATTTTGCTCAATAAAATAGATTTAACTTCAGATGCAGAATTGGCGACATTAAAAAAACGTTTGCTGAGCATGAATAGTCAAGCCCGTTTACACTTGACCCATCAGGCCCAAGTTGATCTTTCGCATATTCTTCATGTAAAGGCCTTTGATTTGGATGCAAAAATTCAAATTTCGCCTCTTTTTTTAGAAGAAGAATTGCCCTATGAAGCGGCAACAAGGTATGCGCTTTATTCGGGTAAATATCGTATTGAAACGCGTATTGGGCCAGACCCCACATTGGATCTGGTTATTGTGCCTGCTGTGGGGGATGAAAAAACCTTAAAACGGCAAAGTATTCTAACCTTTTCTGATCAATCGATTGTATTGCCATCTGGTAAACAGCTAACGCCTGGAGAATTTCTTTATCGCTTAGATATGTCTCAAGATAAGAGCTATTGGGAACTTCAAATTGAGCAAGCAGGTGATTATGTTTTTTATACCCAGCATTTGCCTGAAGAATTTAACTGGGTACTTAGAGACGCTTCTGAGCAGTCGTGCCAAATTCTCAATCAAGAGCACTTTAGTGCCGGACATAGCCATGATGACAGTATTGGTTCTGTGGGTATTGAACGGCTTGGTGCGCTTGACCCGGTTCGCTTTAATGCCTGGTTGGGTGATTTGTTGCGCAATCAAGGGGTGGATATTTTCAGAATGAAGGGCATTATTCATTTTGCCAACTCGCCTCTTCGCTTTGTTTTTCAGGGTGTGCATATGTTGTTTGATGGCAAGCCAGATCGCCCTTGGGAAGACAGTGAATCGCGCGTCAACCAACTGGTCTTTATTGGCAGAAATTTAGACCGTACTGCATTAAATAAGGGGTTTGATGCATGTCTGCAGCTCAATCCTTTATCAGTTTAGAAGCTCTTCAGAGTCTCCGTTTTGATGATTATATTCATCGTTTGTGCTGGTCTCCCAATGGCAAATATCTGGCCATTGGGTTGAGTTGTGGTGTGATTGAGGTTTTACGTGTTTCTGATGGTGTTGTCCTGCGTTTTTGGCAGGCCCATCTCAATGGTTTGATGGATCTCTGTTGGTCCGCAAAAGGTTCTGTTTTTGCCAGTGGTGGCCAAGATGGCCAGGTGTGTTTTTGGGATGCGGATTCAGGTGCGTGTTTGGCACGGCACGCCTACTCTGAATGGATAGAGCATTTGTCGTGGTCGAGGCATGGGATTTATCTGGCTGTGGCCAGTGGCCGTTTGGTAGATATATTCAACTTAGACGGTGAGTTGCTTCGCCGTCACGAAGCCCATACAAGTACGGTCTCCGCTTTGCAATGGTCGTCCAACCACAAAATGGTTTTGAGCAGTAGCTATGGGCAGGTTCGTTTTTTACCTATCAAAGGCCAAGAGCCCAATCCTCTGCTCTGGAAGACCTCATTAATTGCCTTGGCATTAAGTCCCAATGAGCGCTATCTTGCCGCTGGAACCCAAGATGCCACCATTCATTTTTGGCCTTTGCCATACCGCGTGGGACGGGATTTAGAAATGAGTGGCTTTCCCGCTAAAATCCATTTGCTAGATTGGTCCAGCAATGGCCGATATCTAGCCAGCAACTGCCAAGATGAAATCATTGTTTGGGACACCTCTGATCAAGGGCCAGAAGGACGACGCCCCAGTATTTTAGGGCCACATTTTAAAAAAGTGAACTGTTTTGCATTTATGCCGGGACAGGATCTGCTTGCTTCTGGCGATTTAGCAGGAACCGTCAGGCTTTTGCAGTTGGATGAGTCCGATTCTATTCTGGACCAAGATGAGCTTTCTGGCCCCGTGTCAGCTCTCAGTTGGGCCCCCCGTGCAAAGATGCTTGCGGGGGCCTCAGCGTCAGGGCGCGTGCGGATTTGGCAAACAAATCAATCAAGGTGGTAAAAAATATGTTTAAAACTCTCAATATTTTGGGGCCAGAGTTGCCTGGTTCTAGAGTACTTGATCTTGTTAATCATCCCGATGTCAGTCTGGCGATTTGGCACAGACCGCCTCAGCCGGATCTGATTCAGTTTTTGCAGGCCTATGCTTTGGGAGGGGGAGAGGATCTTGTGTTTGATGCAACGCCAGAAAGCTTTTCTTTGAGCCTGTTGCAGGCTTTTATTCGCGTTGGGCTTACCCGTGATCCAGCTTGTGTTTTGCTGCAAAAAGATATTGAATTACTCGCAAATATCTTTTGGGATTTAACAGGGGCTCCTCAAATTCACACGGAGATGGCGATTATTACAGGCCCTCACTGCACGCGCTTTCATGCCGATTACAATTTTTCTCGCATGTTGTGCACCTATGTGGGGCCTGGCACCCTCTGGACACCTCATGAAAATGTGCGTTGGTGCCAGAATCATGATGATGCTTTGCCCTGTGTTGAGGGACTTCACGATCCCAGCCTGATTCACCAATTGGATTGTTTTGATGTTGCTTGGCTCAAAGGGAGATTAAACAAAGATAGTCGGGGATATGGTCAAGTACACAGAAGCCCAGATTTGCCTGAGGGAATGCCTTTTCGGATTTTGCTTAAATTCGATCTGGTTTAGGTTTTGAGTGAAATAATGGAACTCAACTGCGGATCTTTGACTCTGAATGGCTATTCACGAAGCACCATAGAAACCTATGTCAAAGTGAATGAACTCAATATTTGCTTTGATATTGGCAAATGTCCGATGGAGTTAGTGGCTGTTCCACAGGTTTTTATTTCTCATTTTCATGGGGATCATAGCTTGGGACTGCCTTATTATATTGCCCATCGCAATTTGGCAAAATTGGAGACAGCCCAAATTTATGTGCCTGCGGCAGCAGAAGCCCATATTCATGCAATGATTCAGGCCCATGCTCAATTGGAGCAGGCCCGCCGTAAATATACCCTGATTCCTGTCGAGTCAGGCATGAAATTGCCTTTTCGTCGCAATATGGTGATGTATATGTTCGCAACAGATCATCGCATTCCTTCTGTGGGTTTCCAAGTGCTAGAAACGCGCCAAAAATTGCGTCCAGAATACGCTCAACTCTCTTCTTTGGAGTTGGTTGCATTAAAGAAAAAAGGTGTAGCGATATCCTCTTCCTGCGAAATTCCGCGAATCACATACGTGGGCGACTCGACCATTCAGGTTTTTGAATGGCACCCCGAAATCCTTAAAAGTGAAGTCTTATTAACGGAATGCACCTTCCTCAGCGAAGATCACTACGAAGAGGCTCAAAGCAGAAAGCATATTCATATTCGTGATATTGTTAAATATATTGATTTAATTGAAAGTAAATATATTGTTTTGATGCATTTTAGTATGCGTTATACCCGTCAGGAAATAAAATATTATGTTGATCGTTGGATCCCTCCAGCACATAAAGAGCGTATTCGACTGTTGATTTAAAGGACGCTCTGGGAATTTCCGTCCATTTCAGTGGACATTGTGCCCGAATGGGTATTGGGAGTGTCACGTTCCTACCTCATATAAAGGTAGAATACAAATCATCTTCTCTTAAGGTAATAAAGCATGTTGAAACGCATCCTTCTGCTCGCCTTGATTCAGCCCTGTTTATTCTGGAACCACGCCGCCCAGGCCAAGCAAACCCAGGTACCTGAACTGGTTAAAAAGAGCGTGCGCCAGGTGCTCAAACAGGATTTAGCGAGCATGCCCGCCTCGGCCCGCCGCTTTAAGTATGAAGCACAGGATCTCAATGGCGATGGCAAGGTTGAGCATTTTGTTTTGTTTCAAAATCCCTATTTCTGTGGCAGTGGCGGTTGCACTTATTTTTTGTTTTCACATAAAGGGCAATTGCTGACCCGTTTTACCGTGGCAGATATTCCGATCGTGGTTTTGACCAGCAAAACCAAAGGGTGGCGGGATCTGCTGCTGTTTCACCGGGGCCAGAGCCACAAATTGCGCTTTGAGGGCCAGCGCTACCCAGGCAATCCCTCTGTCGCGCCGCCCTATGCCTTGGGCATGCAGGAAGAAGAAGATCCCGCGATTCGCTATCTCTTCTCCGAAGCCCAAGCCCCGCTGGCTTGGCATGCCTTTTAGGGCTGCAACAATCTGCTGCATTTTCAGACCAAGCATCTCCTGATAGACTAAAGGTTAAATATAGGTTATGCAAGGATTAAGTGAAGAATATGATTCAAATGATTGCTCCCTTTGGACACCACACTCCCGCTCATACGGTTACCCCTCAAGCTCAAAAAAACGTTCAAACGCCAGTTTCCCCCCCAGCGGCATCTGAGGCAACCATTCCCGCAGCCCGTGAGAGCCTCAATATCAGCACGTCCAGCGATTTACAACTCAAACGCAAACCCTTGATTGATCTCTCCCCCGAAGTGACCGGCGGTGTGCGCCGGGGCGGCCTGAGCGCAGGTGCTGTGGCCGGTGTGGCCACGATAGGCTTGGTGCTCGCCAAAGTCAGCGATAAATCGGGTTATTTGGTCGGTACCGCTTTGGGCGGCCCCCATGCCGGTATGGTGATTGGCGGCGTGGTTGCCAAATACACCGACAATAAATGGGCCGGTG
>JBIKWL010000051.1:0-36716 GCA_044356335.1 Candidatus Sericytochromatia bacterium | reverse complement strand
ACCTCAGCGGCGAAGCCGTACAGCCCCTAATGGCCTATTACAATATTCCCAACGAAAATTTACTCGTCCTCTCCGATGACGTCAATCTGGATTTTGGCCGGGCCCGGCTCAGGGCCAAAGGCAGTGCGGGAGGCCAAAAAGGCATTCAGAATATCATTCAGCGCCTCGGCAGTGAAGAGTTTGCCCGTTTGAGAATCGGGGTTGGCCCACTATTGCCTGGCAGAAATTTGTCGAACTTTGTCTTGGACCGCCTACCCAAATCAGAATTAGAGGCATTGCCGGAACTCTTGGGCGTAATGGCCGAAGCTGTTGAGCGTTGCGTACGCAATGGAATCGAAGCAACAGTGCCATTTGCCAATGGTTATCGCTTGCCCCAAATCGAAAAATAGACAAGCCAGACCTTTTAGATTCTGCTGCAGAAACGCCAGAGCGGGTGCTAATATAGAACCATGGATTGTTTGAAAGGATCGTCGCCTCACCTTATGAAATTCAGTCAACTCAAAAAAACCGCTCTGCTCTCGGCACTGATGGCCGCCTCTTTTGCCGCCGGGGTTACCCTTCAGCCTGTTTTAGCTGAATCTGGCGGTTTCCGCGTTTTTCTCGAAGTGTATGATTTGGTCAAAATGGAGTATGTCGAGAAAAAAGTAGACGACCAGAAATTGGTCAAAGGCGCGATCGATGGCATGTTAAGCATGTTGGACGATCCCTATACCCGCTACATTGCCCCTGACGAATTTAAACAGATGAACGAAGAGCGCGAGGGCAGCTTCAGCGGCATTGGCATCCAAATTGGCACCCGCGACAATAAACTGACCGTGATTGCCCCCATCGAAGACACCCCCGCATGGCGGGCCGGTCTCAAAGCCGGAGACTGGATCAAAGCGATTGATGGCAAAAACACCGAGACCATGGTGGTGGATGACGCCGTTAAATTAATTCGCGGCAAAGAGGGCACGGCAATCAAACTCTTGATCTACCGCGAAGACAGCAAAAAGACGTTGGATATTTCCGTTACCCGCGGAAAAATCGAAAACAAAGTCGTTAAATACAAGATGATCAAAAACAACATCGGTTATCTGCGTTTAACTACCTTTATGCAGAATAATTCCCCAGAAGAGATGAAAAATGCAATTAATACACTGAAAAAGCAGGGAATGTCGGCATTGATTTTTGACATTCGCAGCAATCCGGGCGGTCTCCTGCCCAATGCCGTAGATATTGGCAGCCTTTTTGTCAGCGAAGGACCAATTGTGCGGATTGTCGATCGCGATGGCAAAGAAGAAAAACTCAATGCCAGCGGACGAATTGCTCTCGATAAAAACACCCCCATGGCTGTTTTAATCGATGGCGGCAGTGCCAGTGCCTCTGAAATTGTGGCAGGCACACTCAAAGACAATCAACGTGCTGTTTTGATTGGCACACGCACCTTTGGCAAAGGTCTGGTTCAAACCGTTCACAACCTCAGCAACGGCTCAGGGATTGCGATTACCACGAATAAATACCTCACGACCAAAGGCACGGACATCAACAAAAAAGGCATTGATCCCGACATCCTGGTGACCGTTCCCAAAGAAGTGCTCGACAAACCCTATTCTGAGAGCCTCGATGTACAATTGCAAAAAGCAATTGAATTGATGAGTGAACGGATCGCCGCAAAATAATGCGTCTGGTGCTGCAAAGAGTCTCTTATGGTGCTGTGCGTGTCGAAGAACAACTCGTGGGAGAGGTCAAAGGCCCCGGATTGGTTTTATTGGTAGGCATTGGTCCCAACGATCACAGCGACGAACTGCGCTTTTGGGCCCAGAAATGCATCAATTTGCGGGTATTTCCAGACGAAGAAGGCAAAATGAACCGCTCATTGTTGGACATTGGCGGAGGTGTTTTGGCCGTTTCGCAGTTTACCCTCTATGGCGATGCCCGCAAAGGCCGCCGCCCTGGTTTTTCAGGGGCAGCTCAACCTGAACTGGCCGCACGGCTCTACGATGAATTTGTGGGCTATTTGCGCGAAACCGGTGTGCCCGTGGCCACCGGTATTTTTCAGGCCCATATGGATGTCGAAATCCACAACGATGGGCCCGTGACCCTCTTACTTGGCAGTGACTGTTAAATTCCGTCCCCATCTGCCCTTTTTACCGCCCTTGCTGGCCGGAATGCTCCTCGCTTTTCTGGCAGGGCTCAATCTGCCGCGGGCAGAAGCAGGCCTCAGCCGTGAAATGGCCAGTTTGCAAGAGTTGGCGCTGATTCTGCAGAGCAAACCACTCAAATCGTTATCCGAGACCAGCCTTTGGCAAGCAGCCACCCGTGGTATGTTGGCCAGCCTGGGAGATCCGTATAGCTATTATTTAAATGTGCAGGAATACACAGAAATCAAACAGCTCAAGACGGGTGAAGTGGCAGGTATTGGCATTGAAGTAGGGGTTCAAAATGGTGAATTAAAGGTGATCAGTGCGCTCGATCATTCCCCCGCCTGGAAGGCGGGTTTACAAGCGGGAGATTTGATTCGCAAGATCGAAGCAAAAAGTACGGCCCTATTGAGTTTTGCAGAGTCTTTGCAATTATTACAGGGCGAAGTGCAGACCTGGGTTCAATTGGAGGTTGAGCGCCCCCCGAGCCTAACCCGCTTTAATCTGCGTATACAACGCGAAATTCTCGATCTCAATCCTGTGCGCTATCAAATGTTACCCAATCAAATCGGTTATATTCGCCTAAATTCCTTTTTTTCAGATCAGGTGCCAGAATCAATGCAAACGGCCCTGACAGCTTTAGAAGAAGAAGATATGCGGGCCTTGATCTTGGATTTGCGCAACAACCCAGGGGGTACGCTCAGCAATGCCATTGAAGTCTGCAGCTTGTTTTTGCCCCAGGGCAATGTGGTGCGGGTGGTCAATCGAGAAAATAAAGAGACCTTGCACACAGTCACAGGTTTGCCTCTTTTGGATTCTGGTAAAGAATTGGTGCTTCTGGTCAATCAAGGCACCGCCAGCGCAGCAGAAATTGTAGCAGGAAGCCTGCAAGAACAGGGACGGGCCGTTTTACTCGGGCAAAGAACCTTTGGCAAAGGCCTGGTCCAAAGTTTACAGAGTTTGTCCGATGATTCAGGGCTTTCACTGACAACCAGCAAATACCTCACAGCTTTTGGACAAGCGGTACATGGGAAAGGGATCGAACCTGATCTCGAAGTTGAATTGCAAGCAGGTATTCAACAGGGATCAGAGCAGGACACCCAGCTTCAAAGTGCTTTGGCCTTTGTCCAAGAAGCACTTTAAAACTTGAAGACAAGTTAAACAAAGAATATTTTTCACTTAACTTTATTAAGGTCAGAAAGGCCTTTTTGATGCGATAACCAAGGTATCCCCGATCAACGTAGAGGTGTTCTTGAGATGTTTCAGAAAGTCAAAACCCTGTTTGCCGCCACATTGCCGCTTTTACTCAGCTTAACCGCTTGTTCTGGCCAAGTGCCCCTGGGTCTGAACCCCGCCAATAATCCAGCAACACTGACACGCTTCTCTCAACCATTAAGACCCGTCAAAGCCCAATTGCCGCCCGCCCGTGGCGAACGCCCGGTGACCATGCTCTCTTATATTGCCATGGATGACCATCTCTCCCAAGCCGGTGCTCTGATGCTGGATGCCATGGAGCAAAGTGTCAGTGAACGCGGCTATTATCTGGCCTTTGCTGATTTACAGGGTCCCGATAATTCTTTCTTGGCCTATCTCATGAACGATGGTAAACCTCAGCAAATTGGCTCTGCCGTCTCTTATCTCACACCCAATACCAAAGAAGTTGACTCCAATGATCCGGCCACCCTCTCCCAGACCATCAATTGGGCCTTTTCAAATTATCCCGGCAAAGTCAAAATTTTTGACATTCTCGCCCATGGCGGCGGCTATTTTGGCATTGGCACCGATGACCACAAGGTCAGCGCCAATCCCCGTGAAATTATGAGCGTGGGCGATTTTGGCACGGCCGTGCGCCAGGGCCTCAAAGGCCGCCAATTTGACGTCATGAACTTTCTCTCCTGTTTGATGGGCAATGTCGAAGCCCTATATGAACTGCGCGATCTGGCCAAAGTCGTGATTGCCTCCGAAGACAGTGTGGCAGCAACCCAAGACACCGTGGTGAATTTTACCCGCGAATTGACCCGCCTCTCCGCCCAGCCCCTGAGCCCCCAGCAAATTGGCGCCCAAATGGTAGCCTTCGCCGATGTGCGCAATCCGCAACACGGCTATTTTGCACTGGCAGCCCTGGATATGCGCTATATGGGCGAATTCAAAACCAGCATGAATGTACTCAGCAATACCCTGATCCGCGCTCTGCCTGCTCACAAGGCCCAAATTCTGGCGGCCTACGATCAGGTGCCTGAATTGGTGAACTCCCCCAATACCGGCCAGCGCGATTTAATCACCTTCTTGAATAATCTGCTGCGCCTGGTGCCCAATCAAGCTGTCCAACAATCCGCACTGAGCGTCAAACAGGTACTCAAAAAACGCCTGATGATCGCAGCCAAAGACAAAGAGGGCATTGCCGCGAACGGCCTGTCGATCTTCTTGCCCCCCTCCAAAGTAGGCCCCACGCAAATGCCTCCTGATTTTGGCATGATCTCCAATACCGGCTATTTCAAAAGCCGCTTTGCCAGAGAGACCAGCTGGGATCAATTTATTGCCGCTCTGCTCAACCCCTAATTGAGCTTGCACAAGCTCAAAACATCTACAACAAAAGCCCCGCGCGTTCGCGGGGTTTTGTGATTGAGAGCGGTTTGAGAGACCTGGGCTAATCCGTTAATGACCAAGCATCTCGGATTTGGATCACCCGCTGCTCTTGTCTCAACTTCAGCAAATGGGCTTGGAGTGAGCGACGGGCCAAGGGCCAAGCCCGTGGATCGGTATCGACGTAAACCTGTTCGAGTAAAGCCCTGTCTGTCAGTGGGCCAGAGGCCAAAGCTGCAAGCACTTTTTCTTCGCGATTGAGGCGGTGCATATAATACTGCCGACAACTGGCGGAAGGGTTTTGTAAAACCGGTCCATGTGAGGGAATCGCCGAGTGGAGCTGGGCTGCCTCTAGTTTTTTGAGTGAGTCCAAATACTGCCCCATATCCCCATCTGAGGGATCAATCAAGATTGTGCCAATCCCCGCCAACATATCCCCGACATGGGCCACGCGATGGCGCAGGTCGATCAGACAAAGATGGCCCGGTGCGTGGCCGGGCGTAAACAGAGCCTCAACTTCCCAGCTCTGACCCGTGGCAGGATCTGCGCCCAATTGCCAGCGAAAGCCATCGGAAATCTCCTGGCTGATTTCCAATTGGTCCTTTAAGAGAGCAGAGGTCTGAGCGTGGGCCTGGATGGGCAGTCCCAATGCCTCACTCAAAGCACGGGCACCGCTGACATGATCGACATGGTGGTGGGTCAAGACAATTGCAACAGGTTGCTCCCCCCGCGCCTGACGGGCCGCAATTCGCGCTTGCAGCAGGGCCTGTTCTTCGGGATAGGGCGAAGCCGGATCGACAATCAAAAATTGAGGCCCACCGATCAGGGCACAATTGGTATGGGTAGCTGGCAGCAAAGTGGGCGTGCGCAGCGGAATCACCTCAATCCCTGGGTGCAGTTCTAAATCGGCATAGAGCTGCTCACGATCATTGGCCAAATTTTTGAGGGCCGAGAGATCCAGCCCCAAGACTGCCAATTGTGCCAAAATCCCCCGGATCGGGGGAGGCAGTCGCAATTGCCCCCTTTGCCAGCGTTGCAGCAAAACCGCAGGCTCGATCCAGATCGCCTCTGACAATTCTGGGCTCAAGACTCCCACCGGGACAGCTTCGGGCAGTTCATGCAAAAAATAGCGGGTTTCAAAGCGTTTGGGCGAAAAGGGAGGAGTGACCCGCCAGCCCAAATCATGGATCTTGGCCTGAGCATCAATCACAATACCCACTTCTTCAGCTGTTTCGCGCAGGGCACAGCTCAAAAAGGATTCCAACTCTGATTCAGGCCCGTCTTCGGGATCAAGTTTCCCCCCCGGAAAGGTCCAATGGTCGGGAAAACTGCGCTGATCCGAAGCCCGCTTGCCAATCAAGACTTGCAAACAGGGCTGCTGTGCAACCAAAATAAGCAGGGCAGCAGGGATAAAATCAGGCATCCACCGGCAAAGAAGGGGCCATGAGTTGTACACCACCATTTTCATTAAACTGGGCCAAAAACAAAAAGTAGCCTTTGTTCCAACCCATTTTCACAAAACCCCGTTCACTTTCACCCATGCCAAACAAACCGGGTTTGGCTGTCAATTGATTGAACTTGGCCAAAACGCCCGCAGACAGGGGCTGATAGGCCACCAACATGGCGGCCTGAATATCGTCTTGGGCCCGCTCGATCTTGATCCTGCGAACATCTTCGACCATATTCGAGAGCGTCTCTTCGCTGATCTCATTTTCAAAGCGAAACAGTGCAGTGAGTTGATCCTGATTATTATAGGCCAAAATATCAAAAGTGGCGCTGAAACTGCCCATTTTGACGGGCTGGAGAAATTTAAGCGCTTTAAACTGCCAGGCCCAGGTAAAACGGCGTTTGAGGGATGAAAATGCCGATGAGCGCGAGAGACCATACATAAATTCATACAAGAGCCAATCCACTGCTTTAAAATGATTGGTCTCTTTGAGAATATCAGAATACTTGATCGTGCGGTTACCAATTTCAAAGGTTGCATCTTTGGGCAAAATGGTGGTGGTATCGGTATTGCGCAGTGCCTCTTCCATCATCTCTGATGTGAGTTGCTTTTCTTTGGCTCCGGCATAATGGGCCAAAACAGGGCGGTTGATCGATTTGCTCACGATTTGCAACTGGGCTTCGACCAGCAATTTGCGGAGACTCGGTCCGATCAGATTAAAGCGGGGAGCATAAATGCTGAGGTCAAAATACTCTCCATCATAATTCCCGGCAGGATAAGGCATGGCGATCGAAAAGACCTGCTGTCCATCGAGAAATCCCAGCCATTTGAGGGTGCGTTTTTCGATTACCTTTAACATGCCACTGAAGCGCTTGGACTTTTGCAATTCAATCGCTTTGGTCACATCTCCCTTGGAACACATCGGATTGTGTTCCATCAGGGTATGGGCCCCCACCATAATCGCCAGAAGCACCAGCCAGGGCTCTTCTTTTTCCATCGGCATACATTGGGTCATTTCAAACTTCTGCCAGGAGGCCATGTGCTGATAAGCGGCGGGACCTGATAACTCAGGTTTGTTGACCATGGCACCGACGATCAGGCCTTTATAGATCAAGAGAATCACCGAATTGTTGATGATCAACCCTTGGCTCTTGCCCTCATATTTATAAATCGCTTCGAGCATGGTATTGGTGGTCAGATTTTCGACTTTCCAACCGCGCAAAATACGCAAAACAGCTGAAAAAGCCGTTGGGTCATCGATACCTTCGACCAAATTAAATTCTTTGCTGCGCGGAGTGGGAGTTCCACTCATCCCCATATTCAGGGTACCCGTACTCAACGTGGATGCGTTACCCGTAGATGTGCCTACGCCATACTGGGTGGGAGTGTTGTCGTGGTGTTTAACCACATGTTCAATCCCCCGATTGGTATGACTCAGATCCACGCTGGGCATGGGTGCGCTCTCAAAGCTTGAAGAACCTGTCAAATTTTGTAATACAGCCCCTAAATCAGCGGCAAAATCTTTGGCTGTGTCGTAGCGCATATCCACTGTTTTGGCCATGGCCTTAAAAATAATGCCATCCAATTCAGCCGGGATTTGTGGGTTGAGTTCACTCGGACGTGGAGGCTCACTTTGCATAATTTTCATGACGATTTCGCCAATATTGGAGCCATTATAAGGCAATTGACCGGTTAAAATCTCATAAGCGGTCACACCCAAAGAATAGATATCTGCACGTTTGTCGACATCTTTGGGGTTCATCAATTGTTCGGGTGAGATATACAATAAACTGCCCAAAATCGAACCTGCTTTGGTCAAATCCGACTGAGTAGACTCCAGGCGGGCAATACCAAAATCGGTGAGTTTGGTAGTGCCATTGTCCAAAATGACGATATTGGCAGGTTTGATATCGCGGTGAATAATTCCCTGAAAATGAGCAAAGTCCAGCGCGTCACAGGTTTGAATCATCGACTTGATCGCCACAGGCACAGAGAGAGGGGAGTGAATTTTGAGTAATTGCGCCAGGTTGCGCCCTTGCAAAAACTCCATCACCATGTAATAACGGCCTTCATATTCGCCGAAATCAAAAATACTGACAATATTGGGGTGGTTGAGCTTGGCGCTGGCTTTGGCCTCGCGCTTAAAGCGCTCGATTAATTCGTCTTTGGTTTGTTGCGTCATATTGGGGTCATGGGGCAATTCGATCATTTTGATTGCGACATGCCTATCCAGACGGGGATCGACGGCATCAAGAACAACGCCCATACCCCCTCGGCCCAACTCACCCAAAATATCGTATTGAGCTATTTTTTCCACGCTAGATTACTTCCACTGTGTTTCTTGTGTGCCTTTGATCCACTTGGTATCGCGAATTTCGGTAGCCGCACCGTCTTCGTCTTTCCAACCCAGGACCTCAAAAACCGACACGGTTTCTTCTTTGCCTTTGACTTTGGCATTGCCACAGTGGCGAGCATTGACACGATCTTTAACCAAGTCATAGGTATTTTGACTGATCAAAATGCTGGAGTTAAACTCTTTGTTCAGGCCTTCAAGGCGGGCTGCAGTGTTAACGGCATCGCCAATCACGGTATAGTCCATTTTTTGTGGAGAACCAAAATTGCCCACCAAAGCCTCTCCCGTATTGATGCCAATGCGAATTTGCAGGGGCACCATACCTTCAGAAAGCCATTTTTCGCGTAAATGCGCGAGGGTACGCTGCATTTGAATCGAGGTATTCACTGCTTTGTAGGCATCAGTTTTGGGATTGCTCGACCCCACATTGCCCCAAATCGCCATAACTGCATCACCGATGTATTTATCCAAGGTCCCATCATTGCTAAAGACAATTTCACTCATGGCAGTCAGGTATTCATTCAGAATGTGCTCCACTTCATCAGGAGGCAGGCTTTCAGACATCGAGGTAAAACCAGCAATATCCGAGAAGAGAACACTGACCATACGCCGCTCACTTTTAAGGCTGGGCATCGTGGAGGGATCTTTGAGCAATTCTTCGACCAGTTTGGGAGAAACATACGATTTAAAGAATTTGCGAATGCGGCGTTTTTCCCGCTCTTCGACCAAGTAGCGATAGGCATAACTCACGGTATAACTGCCCACCATCGCTGCCATCGGTGCAAACCAATCAATAAACAGGCGCTGAAAATTGAAGAAATAGACATTAAAAACAGAATAAGCTGCCATCAGGCCAATCACCATCGCCAGTCCACCAAGGGGTCCCAAGAACGAAAGCCCCAAAGCAGTCACCACTGCAAAAGCCAAAATTAAAAGGTAATTCAAACTGCTGGGTGCCTGAATATACGGATTATCCTGGCGCAGGGTTTCAAAGAGATTGGCGTGAACTTCGACACCGGGCATTTTGGTCGAGCCTGCAGAGACAAAAGGCGCATTTTTATTGTCTTGCAAAATCTCTGCAGAAGCACCGATCAGGACGATTTTATTTTTAAAAAAGTCTTTGGGACGCTGTTTGACCAATTGCTGAAAGTAATTATCGTCAAAGCCCGGCTGACCAAGTTTGTGAACAATGTAATAGGACAGGGTTTTAAAGCTCTGAGGGGGCCCCGCAAAATTGATCCAGAGCGGTTGATCCGCGTATTTGTCGATCAGGGCATCCGCTTTTTTGGGGTCGAGCAAACGCAACATACTTAAAGTAAAATGCGGTTCGTATTTTTTACGCAGGGTCATGGTGGTGGGCAAAAGCTGATCTGTTTCCAGATTATAGACAATCTGCGCCCGCCGAATTTGAGTGTCGACCATCCCTTCATCGACATTGGCAAAACCAAACACCGCATCGGACTCAAAGATTGGAGGGCTATAAGAAGCGGATTCACTGGTATCAACGGATTGCTCATCGTTACCGCCAGTGGCACCCGAGCCACTGATCCGAGAGGTCGAACCAAATTCAAATTTGCTGACAACGACCGTTTTGTCTGAATGTTTGGCCAAAGTTTGTTTCAAGGCGGCATCTGCTTCGGGAAACTGGGAGGGGGTTAAAAACATAATATCAAAGGCAACCAACTTGGCACCGAGGGCGATCAGTTTCTCGGCTACCCGTGCATGTACATCACGACGCCAGGGATAGGGGCCGACTTCTTCGAGAGAGGCTTCATCCATGGCCAAAATGACCACATCGTCGGGGGTGGGACGCATGCCCCTGAAGGTTTCAAAGCGGGTATTGTAAAGCATCAACTCGACCTGCTTAAAGGTCGGCATCTTTTCATTTGCGGCCAGGAAGAGACCGCCCACCAAAAGACCAATTCCCAAATTGATCAAAATCCGTTTCCAGAGCATAGACGCATCCTCGCTGCTTAAGCCATTGTTCTCAGCATTGTAACACACCCAAAGTCTCTGCTCTGTGAGCCAGTTCATCGATTTTGTCGAATTTGGGTCAATTATTTGTGGTCAAATTGCATTAAAAATGATTTAAATTTTTTAAGCCTTTTGATAATTTCTGTTGATTTGTGGAATAGAGTAAAAGGAGTACACGTAAAATCAAGGGTTGGTTATGAGTTCATCATCCGGTGTCACCAGAAGTCCCTTTGAGGCCTGGCCTACCCCCCCAAGGGGAACGGGTCCCCTTGCCATGCCCACCATTCCAGGGGGAATAGCAGCTTCCGGCGCCGCGACAACAGCCAACCCAATCGGGCCGGTTTTACCGCAAATGGGGGCCTATCAAGAGGCTTCTTTAAATCCACAAGGAGTGCAATTTGCAACGCCGACACCGGCCCAAATGATGCGCAACTTACAAGACGCCCGCTCGCTTTTGCGCAATTTCACCAGCAATGACAGCAGTCAGGCAGCCCCGATTCCTGCAGCTTGGCAACCGCGTTTGCAAACCCTGTCCAAAGAATTGGGGTTCAAAGATTTTGCCAGCATGCAATACCAATTTCGCAATCTGCCTGCCGCCCATGTCAATCAGTGGCTGGCCAAGATCGAGGCCAAATTAACGGCATTGCCTGAAAGCCAACGCACGCCTGCTAAAATCCAAGAATTGGCCAAAGAAGCCCTGCTTGAACAGGTCGACAGCGCAACCCAAGAAATGTTCTCAGCGGCAGGTGCCGCGCCACCCCGTTTTCAAGCCCAAGCCGGTCAGAATTGGAGTCCCCAGGCCAAGCTCTCCGTGTTTAATGCCTTTTCAGAAATTCGCCAAACCCAACCCCTGGAGACCTTTCGCGCTGCCAGCAAAAACCACCAAGGGGGTCCCTTGACCTTTGTGCGAGCAGAACCGCTCAATCCCGCTGTGTTGGCAGGCAAAGATGGCTATCTCAGTGCAATTGAAATGCTCAGTGGAGCAATGAAAGTGGCCTACCACAATGAGGCCCTTGGCAGCATTGTCTTACACGATGGCGCCATTCACAGCAGCCCCCGCGAACTTTTAAAAGAGAAACATATCCAGGATTTTTTGGGTCTGGTCAACAGTCCGGGAGACAGTCCCGAAAAGCGCAGGGCCATTGGCTCGGTACAAGAATTGTTGAATTATTCCCGCTCTCCCCAACGCCAACTCAATCGTACGGGCCAAATGGATGCCCCCACCAAACTTGCCCTGCAGGCCTTTGATCTGCAACAGCGCATGACAGGGGCCCGCGATATCATCGAAGACGATACCCAATTGAGTGTGCCGCAAAAGCGCAAATTGCTGCAGCGCCTGACGGAATTACAGGGGCGTCTGGATCTGGGGCAAGCACCGCTGATGTTAAAAGCCGAATTGGGGCATATCCTGAGAGGCTATCTCAATGTCGGAGAAATGCAGACCACTACCCGCCAACGCCTGGACACCCAGATTGCGGGCCTCGATCGCAGCCTGAGTGAGCGATTTGATCAAAGCACACTGGAAAGCTTGGTGGGCAATTGGTTTGGCATTATCGACGGGGGCAATCAAAAAGACTTCACCGAACAGGTGATTGTGCATGAACTCGGACACGGCCTACAAGAAGGTACAGAAGTTCTCGAAAACTGGCGCAGAATCAGCTGGGACGGAAAAGCCTCAGAAGAAGAAAACCGCAACAATGTGATGGGTGAGACCATGCAGGGCATTGGCAAACAGGGCTTTGTTTCAGACTATGCCCAAGTCAATGATGAAGAGGATTTTGCCGAATCCTACCGCATGTTTACCTATCAACCTGAGCGCCTGTTGCAAGCCTCATTGCTCAAATTTATGTTCATGGCAGCAGCCACCCAAACCTATGCAGGCAAAGAAGAGGCCATGGTCAGTCTGATCAAAAAAGCGGGTTATAAAGACGATCAGATTCGCAATGCCTTGCTCCAATTGAGGGGACATTTACCCAGTGAAACCCGGCAGTATGTCAAAGGAGTGGTCGATAAAACGACCACCTTTTCAAAAATTCTGGCCCCAGCTTTGGGATTTGCCGCTGAAGCACTCTGCGATAAATTTAAACTTAAAGACAAAATAGCCGATTGGTGGGCTGACTTTCGCGGCGTGGACCAAAAACCCCAATTTACACCCCGCTTGGCAGCGTCTCTACCTGATGCCGATGAATTGCTCAGGGTCGATGGCACCCAATATGCCTCTTCCCCCCGAGAACCCGGTTATGTTCTGGATCAATTGATTCGCGCCCAGACCATCTTAAATCGACCGGATTCATCCCCTGCGGCCCGGGCCCTGGCCAGTCAAAAAATCGAGGCCTTTAAACAGCAGGGCACAGGTGCTTGGCCCACTGCTGAACAGGCCTTATTTCCGCCCACTGTGCATCAGCATTTAAAAGGCCCCAACGGTCAGAAAAACAGGGCAGTGGTGCAGGCCGTGGGGATGCTCTTGGGCAAAGCCCGAGCCCGAGCAGATTGGGCCGCATTGCCCGAACAGGCAGGCAATCCCGCTCAACACCAGCATGCTCTTAAGGCCTTTTTTGAACAGGTTCGCAGAAATCCAGAAGTCCTCAAAAGAGAATTTGGAGAGACCCTCTACAATCAATTACCTGAAAGCTTTAAAGCGATGTTGATGGAGCCCGATTTTGTCGAAAATATCACTGGAAAAATTGGTGAAACAACGGTCAATCCCAGCAATATTTTTGACTATACTTTCGCAGAAATCGATCGCCGTGAAAGCAAAGGTGGGCTGGATTTTCTCACAGAACAATTTAAAACAATCACCCGTTTTGTGAGCCGGGAGCGACTCGATCAGGCCTACCAGATTTATGTCGATCGGATCCAACAATTTAACGAGGGAACGACACAAAAAGCCCCCCTGCTAGATTTAGATGCCTTCAAAGCAGCCGTGGTCCGCTTTCAAGAACAGGCTTCGGAACAACAAGCCACAGCACCTGTTGCCCCAGCCAAGTCACCGGTTCGAGCCTTGGACTTGGACAAAAGCATGGTCCAAGATGAAGCCATTCCCGATGAATTGCGCTTTATGCGTGAATTAAAAATTCAATTGCCCCAAGAAAGAGACCAAATTGGTTAAACGGAAGTCACTCAACGACCTCAAGCAGCAAGACAATAGTTAATTTTTGGTTAACTTTTGATCGCAGTCCCATTTTTTTGCTGCATTTGTGGAATAAATAAGATCAGATAACATGCAAGGAGACCCGTATTTAAATGCAAGTCAACCGTCCTGTAACCCCTAATTCACAAGCTCCGATTTCTGAAGTACCAAGAAACCAGCCGCCAAAACCACCGGAGAAAGCGCCCAATGCCCCCTCCACCTCTACAGCCCCAAGCACCCCCACAGATTCTGCCAACGTAAAACCCGTTGCATCAGATGGGATGACCGCAGATGCTTCTGGTAAAATCCAAGAAGCCAAACTGGGCAACGAAATTGGCAATGTCCTCGGTGACGATGAGAAAGACGATGTCGGTCAGCTCAAAGATGCCATGCACAAGTTGGCAGAAGAGTTTGGCCCCGAAGTGGGCGAAAAAATGTTCAACAAACTCTTTATGGACCCCAAAAGTTCAGCTGAGTACGACAAAGCCCTGTCTGAAGCCGCCAAAAAATACAAAGACCTGAAAAAATCGGATCCCGCAGCAGCAGAAGCCTTCAAAAAAGACATGGCCTGCAAAATGTGCGAAAAAATCAACAAAACCAAAAATGGGGAAGACGATCCCGGTTGTTAAGCTCCCCAAAGGGGCTTAAGTTCATGTCTCTCAATCTCACGGAGCAGGTTCTTCCCAGCGAGGCAAAACCTGCTCCTCGCAAGACGTTTGTCATTCAATACGAAGTCAACGATGCATGTAATCTGCGCTGCAGCCATTGTTACCATGGTCGCAAAGTCATCAAAGAAAGCGCAGTGGGTCTGGAACGGCTATTTCAGGATCTGGAAGCTTTGCACAGCCATCTGGGCAAAACATACCGGATCCTGATTCGTCTTTCTGGGGGAGAAGTCTTTCTGCGCAAAGATCTGATGGAAATGCTCTCCAAAATTTTGGCCGAAGGTTACGCCACGGTCATGCTCACCAATGGCACCCTGATCACACCCGAAAATGCCCTGGCAGTCTCGGTTAGAGCTGTCGATCTGGTACAGATCAGCCTCGATGGTCCCAATGCCGAAGTACATGACGCCATTCGTGGCAAAGGGCAGTTCGTCAAGGCGCTGGAAGGTATTCGCCAATTGCAGGCCGAAGACCAACCCGTCTCAGTCTCTTATACCCTGATGCAGGGACACAACGATACCCAGGCCCATTTCCAAGCCATGTTTGAACTCGCGCGCCGCGAAAAGTTTGAGAAAGTCAATTTTTCGCGTATTTTCCCCCAGGGAGATGCCCACAACTTACCCGCTTATGCTTACGCCGATGGGCTTCGCTTCAAAGAAATGCTCGAAATGCTGCTGGATACAGCAGCCCTTTTCCCCGATGTCAAAGTCGTGATCAAAGATCCCCTGATCAACAATTTAGAACGCGCCTTTCCAGACAATGTCAAAACAGATGTCTGCTGTTATATTCGCAAAGACTATATTTCAGTGACCGCCAATGGCGACGTCTTTGCTTGCCGCAAGCTCTCCAAACCTATAGGCAGCTTGCTCGACGATACCCTGCTCAATATCTGGCAAAACAATACCCTCTTACAGCAATTGGACAATCGGCGCCAATATATGGCAGGCAAATGCCGTACCTGCCCGATCAATGACCAATGCAAAGGAGGCTGTTTGGCCGCCTCTTATGGCCTCACCCAAACGCTCTTTGTGCCCGATCCGGCTTGTTGGCGCGAAGAAGTTCCAGTATAATCCCCTCAATTCTTTTACACATGGGAACGGGGATATGAGCGCTTTATCTGCAGCAGTAATTGGAGGCGGGAGCTGGGGAACCACGGTGGCACATTTGCTCAGCCTGAGCGGTGCGCGAGTCACCTTTTGGATGCGCAATGCTGAAAATGCCGAGGAAATCAATCGCACCCACCGTAACCCCAAATACAGCGGAGAAACACTGCTATCCGAGAATATTGTAGCCACCACCGATCTCGAAACAGCAGTCAAATCCAGTCCGCTGATTTTTTTGGTGGTGACCTCTGCCAGCGTCAGACAGGTTTTACACGATATGGGCAGCTATCTGAGCGGAAACCAGATTTTGATTCATTGCATCAAAGGCTTTGAACATTCCACCTATAAACGCATTTCCAGCATTATTCGTGAAGAAACCGGCATTCGCAAATTGGGCGTGCTATCGGGCCCCAATTTGGCCAAAGAGATTTTGATTGGCCATCCTGGCGCAACAGTTGTGGCATCCCCTTTTGCAGAAGTGGTCCGTTCAGCCCAAGATGTGCTGATTTCTCCCAGTTTTCGCGTCTATGGTCACCGCGATGTGATTGGCGCAGAAATTGCTGGCGCGCTTAAAAACATCATTGCTTTGGCCTCAGGTATGAGTGGTGGATTGGGTTTTCAACACAATACCCAATCTCTGCTATTGACCCGGGGGCTGGTCGAAATCACCCGTTTTGGTCTATCTCAGGGGGCCCAAGCCTCCACATTTAGGGGACTCGCTGGCATGGGCGATTTGATCGCGACCTGCTCCAGCAATCTCAGCCGCAATTACCAAGTGGGTTACCGCGTGGCCCAAGGAGAATCTTTGCAAAGCGTGCTGGATAGTTTGGGATATGTCGCCGAAGGCGTTCCCACCACCCGTAGCGTGTATCATATGAGCAGGGAGATGGGCATTCAAATGCCGATCACAGAAGGCATTTACCATATTCTCGAAGGGCATCTATCCCCGCGCGAAGCAATTGAAACGCTGATGGTCAGAGAATATAAGTATGAAGAAGAGTTTTCAGGCTAGTTTTCAGGCAAAGAGGAACCTTTCTCCCTCCCTGTCTGTCTATTGCCCTAAAATCGAAATTTTGAAATTCAAAAGAGAGTCCTAACATGAAACGCATTTCTTTTTTCAGCGCCCAGTCTCTGCTCAAAACCGGTTCTGTTGCGGCCTTGGTTGCGCTCTCACTCACAACTTGGTTGCCCAAGGCACAAGCCCTGACAGCCTTTGAAGTGGTAGAACAGGCCCTGCAATCCCGTTCAAGTATCGGTTTTGAAGGCGAAAAAGAATTAGAGGTCTCTCGTCTCAATAGTGACCCCCTCAAGGCCAACGCCATGATTCGCTATGCCAATCGCCAAAATTATTCCTTGCAACTCATAGCACCCATGACGATCAAAGATGTCCATTTTCACATGAGCAATGGTATCAACAGCGCCTATTTTCCCGATGAAAAACTCTTTTTACACGAAGGCGGAAAAGACACCTCTGACATGCCCGAGAGCATCATTCTGGGGCAGCTCACGGATAATTTAAATCTGCTCAAGCAGAACTACACAGCTCTAGAGGTACAAGAAGAATTTGCCAACCTCAATCCAGTATGGGTCTTGGATTTTATACCCAAAAATGGCTTTCTCACTCCCCGGCGCAAATACTGGGTCGAAAAAGAAACCTTTCAGGTTTTGCGCGAGGAGCGCTATTGGGGCACAGATCAACCCCCTTACTCCAAAGCCTATTACCTGACCTTTAAAAAACAAGATAAACCGGTTGTGATACAACCCTTACAAGCCCCCAGTGGGGTCAATAAAGTCAATCTGAGCGGCAAAGAAAAAAACACGTTTTTGAGCTATTCAAGTGTCGCTGAAGCAGAGAAAAAAGAAAAGGTTAAAATCAACTATCCCAGTTATATCCCAGCTGGCTTTCAATTAAAGTATATTCAGGTCTTTACCCTCTTTGGGGCCCGCATTCAGTTGATGGGTTTTACCGACGGTTTAAATGATCTGCAGATCACCATTCGTCCCCAGCAAAATGCCTTTGTGACATTGTTGGCAGGGGCCTCCAGTTTGAGCCTGATTAAAAAAGTTTCAGACCTGAGTTATCAAGCCCCCAATAATTATTTTTCGCGCAACGGCACAAAAAATGTCGCCGTGGCCTTTGGCGATTTACACCCCGATGAGCTCAAAAAAGTGGCTGAATCACTGCCACTTTAAACGGGCCAAGTGTTTGTTCGCACGGGCTGATTTGTGTTAAGATAGCTCTTGAATCCAACTTAAGAAATGCTAACTTAGTAACGCTAACTTGAGTTGACATTCTTAGGTCATTATTGAGAGCGATTAAGAGCAAGAAATTGAGAGCACAATGAGTCAATTCCAACTGCATGAAAATCCAAGCGAAGTAAACCCCAATCACGTGATTGATCTCTATCATCTGATTGGCGGCGGGCGCCCGGGTCTGGATGAAGACATGATTCGTCAGGCCTTTGGGAATTCAACCTATGTCGCCATCGCCACCTTGGCCTCGGGCGAAATGATCGGCTGGGTTCGGGCTCTGAGTGATAAAGTATCCACCACCTGGATCCCTGAAATGGTGGTTCACCCCGAGTTTCAGACATTGGGTGTAGATGGTCTTTTGCTCGATGCGGCCATCAACCAATTCAAAAATACGACGATTTATTTCCAGGCTTCTTACACGGAGTTTACCGAACGGGTTAAATTCTTTGAGGATCGGGGTGTCAAACCCATGCCCAATATGATTGTCTGCGGACGTATGCCTCAGTAATCGGGGAAATCAAGATTTTAAACGAAAAGGGCAGGTATAACCTGCCCTTTTTTACTGGGTTACAACATTTAAACCCTATATCAATTAAACCCTATACCAAACAAAACCACATCGCCAGGGGCAAATGGTCCGAACTGCGGATATCATAAAGCAAATGCGCCTCTTTCACCAAAAGCCCTCTGACAAAAATATAGTCCAGCAGCAAAAATTTGCGCTTCTCGTTGGCAAAGGCCACATTGCTTAAACCTGCTTTGTCCATTTCGCTCAAAAGTTCATCTTTGCGCGAAACACTCCAGGTGTTTAAATCACCGGCAAAGAGCACAGGGCCCATGTGCTCGGAAATCACCTCCGTGATTTGCCCCAATTGCTGTTTAAATGCTTTCAGGGTCCGAAAATTGATCAAATGGGAATTGATGATCAAGAGGCGCTCAGCACTTTCCAAAATGGGATAATAGGCAAAAGCACTGCTTTTGGGTGTATTTAAAAGGGGCTCACGAATCGGGCCGTGGCGATTAAAGGCCTGATCGGCATGAATCCGACTGCCCGTTAAAACCCCACAGGAACTGCCACAGCGATCAAGCACAAAACTCTCACCAAAAACCCAGCTATAATCAGGGTCATAATCTTCAAAAGGGGGGGCAGAGAGATTGAGTTTGGCTTCCTGCAAAAGTAAAATGTCGTAAATGCTGTGCAAACGAACAAAGTCCTGGGCCCAGTCTTTTTTTTTGCTCTTAAAGACATTCCAACTCAAAACCCCATAGTCCTTGCCCCTCTGGAAAAGGGGCAAAGCACCTTGGCCAAAATGTTTTAGACTTTCACTTTCGTGGGGGATAAATCGGGCCAGAGCAAGACCTTCTTAGGATTAGTTTTCTACCTGAAATGTTTGATAAACAGAGGGTTTGAGCACGCCGATACAGGGTAAATTTCTGAATTTTTGAATATAGTCCAGACCATACCCCACGACAAAATGGTCGTCGATCTCAAAACCAACATAACCCACGTTTTCAACTTCGAGTAAGCGGCGGGCCTGTTTATTGAGCAGGGTGCACACTTTGATACTGGCAGGGTTGCGTTGCTTGAGCATCTTCATCAAATAGCTCAAGGTCAAACCGGTATCAATGATATCTTCGGCAATAATCACATGGCGACCTTCGATGGTTTCTTCGAGGTCTTTGGTAATTTTGACCACCCCCGAAGACTTTGTTCCGGCCCCGTAGCTGGAAATGCCCATAAAATCCATGGTCAAGTGCAAGGGTATGGCCCGCACCAAATCGGCAATAAAAATGCCTGAACCTTTGAGCAGAGCCACCACAATCGGCAGTTTGCCCCGATAGTCTTTGCCTATCTGGGCACCGAGTTCGGCGATCCGGGCCCGGATCTGCTCTTCTGAGATCAAGACCTCTGCAATATCGCGGTAAATTTCATGGTCGGGATTGGCGTTTGGGTTGGTGTTCATGGCTGATAATACTTCCACATGAGATGATGAAAATCCTTATTCTGAATCAGTCGGATCTTAATATGCGGGTAGAGTTCCTTTAAGAGCCTGATTTTGCGTTTTTTTTTCGCCATCAGACGCGGTTTACAGGTCGTCACCTCGATATATTGATTCGAAACGGGCAAATAAAAGTCCGGGGTAAAACACTCCACGGGCAGGCCGTCGACACCCCAGCTGAGCGGAAAGGTCTTGGGCTCGTAATGCCACACCACCTGATAAAAGTCGAGCAAGCGGGCAAACTCAGCTTCACTGGCATGGGCGAAGGGCCCAACGCTTTCGGGCAAGACCAGTGGGCGCGTATGCGCTAATTTCTTTTTGGCCATAGGCCTTTTCTCACGACCTTATCAAGTTCCCTTTTTGGAGGGTGTTATCAGGCGCTGTCAGGCATTAACAGGCAGGTTTAAGCCACCTATTAAAGTCCATTCATTATACAGCGCTTCACAGATTTGATGATACCTATCACAGAAATTACGCCGCTCAGATCGTAAGAATGGAACAGAGACAGACGCGCCATTGTGCCAGCTTTGACACTTAAATATGAAATAAGGTATAGTGCGCATGAATCAGTATCAAACTGTTTAAGACAGTTTCTTGCTTTTTTGCGGAACCAAAAGTTTGTTTGCTTTTAATTCAATTTTAAGGGAACAAAGTGCTGGTTACCGGCGTCTTGTCAAAACTGGTGGTCAGACTACAACACAATCTGAATTTGGTTAACATTGCAGCTCAAAATGGAGGAAACACGGCCACTCCAGCTTCGGTTTCAAAACGTTACCCCAGAATCAGATGACACACACCACATTTTTTTTGCCAGATTTTTTAACTTACTTTGGAGGATTCATTCGAATGAAACTTAAGCAGACAGCAATGTTCGCACTTGCTGCCACATTTACCGTTTCCGGTCTCACTGTTTTCACCGCTCCGGCCAAGGCCGAAGTGACTTTTGAAAGCATGCTGATGGAAAACGGCGGCGACCTCGATAGAACGCATTGGGCGTCTAACGCAATTCAAGACCTCGTTGACAAATACAAAGTCATGAGTGGCTTCCCCGACAAAAAATTCCGCGGTTCCAAAACCCTGTCCCGCTATGAAATGGCTGCAGCTCTGTACCAGGTCATGAAATACGTGGATTCCAGCGTTGCTAACCAAAAACCTCAAGAAATTAATTTGAGCAAATATGCAACCAAAGACGACCTGAAACAGATCGCCGCTTTGCAGATGGAGTTCAAAAAAGAACTCGATATGCTCAAAGAAGGCCACATGGAACTGGCCAAGCGTGTTGACATGCTTGAGCGCGTCAAAGTCCACGGCAAAGTTGAAGTCCGTTACCGCGATCGCGTTTCCGTCACCGATGGTACCGATAAAGCGTCTCCCCTCTTCGGCGCTGGCAACCAGAACGCCACCAAAGTCGTCGGCGCAGCCCCCGACCTGGTCGTTTCTGATCGTCCCGCAACCGATGACAAAACAACTTATACCAACAACAACGGCCAAACTTCACGCGCTGCTGGTCTGCCCAAGACCTTCAACAGCCCTGCAAGTGCCAATGTCACCATTGACGACCTCGTGCCCTTCCGCGTGCGCAGCAACCTCAGCGTTTCTGCCACGCTGACCGATGGCCTGATGGCTGTCACCAGCTTCGACATGTTCGAACTCGGCTCTGCCGGTGGTGCAGCAGTCGGCAACGGTGGCCATGACGTCAACGAAGGTGGCGCTGGTGGCGGTAATTTTGTTTTCCGCAAAGCCTACCTCGCAGCTGGCGGTATGGATGACAAAGACATGGGTGCCGCTTTCAAAGTCGGTCTGATGAACTTCAGCAAAGACTTCAACCCCAACTCTGGCTTGAGCAACCACTTCGGCAACAACAATTGGACTGGCCGTGGTTATGGTCTCGTGGGCTGGGGCGGCGCTGATATTGCTCTGAGCAATGCCAACAGCACCAATCCTTATATCAACAGCGTGTCCCGTTATTGGGCCGGTGGTCTGAATGCCTCTATGGTCGACCCCGACAGCCACAACTACAACCAAGCCACTTCTCCCTCCGCCTCTTTTGGCGCTGGCTGGGGCTGGGGCAAGTTCTTTGTGGGTGCCAACTACGGTTCCGTTCAGACTGATCGTTCCGCAGCTGCTGCAGGCAACCTGAGCAGTGGTGCAGCTGTCAACGGTGCAGACGCCAACTTCAAAACCGCCAATACAGATTCAGCTCTGTTCGCTGGCGCAGTTTTGCAGGGTCTGGATCGCAAAACAGGCACCAACGGCAAACGCCTGGTCGCCAACAACCTGGCTCTGCCTTCCCAGTATGGTGATGGCTACATGGTTGCGGGTCTCGACCTGAACTTCTTCAAAGAAGTGTTCCCTGTTCGTCTGAACCTGTCTGCCATGAGCTACCTGAACGACAATATGCTGGACTTCGGCAACGCCAGCCGTAAAGAAGTTTCAGGCGTTCTGGATTTGGGCTGGAGCAAAAACTTCGGTCTGACCGTCGGCGTGAACAAATCCTTCATCGGTTTTGATCGTCACTCGATCGGTTTGCTCTTCAACGATCTCGGCGGCAGCGGCTTCGACATCCAATTGGGTGCCAACCTCGCTACTCGCGGTCTGTTCAACGTAGGTGACCTGGCTGCCGGTAACGCCGGTCTGACCATTGGTGTTCCCTTCCTGAACATGGGCAAAGGCAAAGACAATATCAAATTGCTTTTGGCCGCCCGTCAGTCTCTGGGTGACAGCTTTGGTGGTTCCACCGACGCTGGCGCTCCCAACCAGATGTTCAAAGAGTCAGGTTTGACTGTTTCTCTGCCCTACAATAACGTAGCCGGCAGCCCCCTGAACATCCGTGCTGAATACAGCATGCTCTTGGCTGACGCCCTGTGGCAGTTCCGCCCCGTAGCACATGACGTTTCTGTCGTGACCAGCTACATGTTCTAAATTTGTCTCACTGAGACACCTGAGCCCTCGGCGCAAGCCGGGGGCTTTTGCTTTGGGGCATCAGTGAGAAATTGATCCCGGTCATGCCCTGCCAAATGAAAATACGCTACCATGATTGCAAACCTCAGGAACAATCGGAGTTAAACTATGAAACACGCTATTTCTGCCGATGATGCCGTCTCCGTCATTAAAACGGGTGACCGGGTCTATATCCAAGGTGTGGCAGCCACCCCCCACAGCCTGATCAATGCCATGGTGCGCCGGGCTGATGAATTGCGCAATGTGGAGATCGTCCACCTGCACACGGAAGGAGATGCCCCTTATACCGCCCCTCAATACGCCGAGAGTTTTTTTACCAATGCCCTGTTTGTGGGCCCCAATGCCCGTCAAGCAATACAAGAGGGCCGGGGTGACTATGTGCCCGTATTTTTGAGTGAAGTCCCAGGCTTGTTTACCAAAGGGATTTTGCCCCTGGATGTCGCTCTGATTCACGTCTCTCCCCCAGACCAACACGGCATCTGCTCACTGGGCACCTCTGTCGACTGCACTTGGGCCGCTGTACATGCGGCCCGACATGTGATCGCCCAGGTCAACCCCCATATGCCGCGGACCCATGGCGATGGTTTTATTCACGTGAGCAAAATCAATGCCTTGGTCAAAGTCGACGATCCTTTACCCGAAACGCCACACCATGACCTCAGTGAGGTAGAAAAACGCATTGGCCACCACTGCGCCAATTTGATTGAAGATGGCTCAACCCTGCAAATGGGGATTGGAGCTATTCCAGATGCGGTTTTAGCGGCTTTACACAACCACCGTCGACTCGGGGTACACACCGAAATGTTTTCCGATGGTCTGATTGATTTGGTTGAGAAAGGGGTGATCACAGGCGAATGCAAAAAAGTCCATCCCGATAAAATAGTCACAGGCTTTGTGATGGGAACGCGCCGCCTCTACGATTTTGTCGACGACAATCCGATGGTTGTGTTTGTGGATATTGGCTATGTCAACCGCACGGATGTAATTCGCCGCAACCCCAAAGTGGTGGCAATCAACAGCGCCATTGAAGTCGATTTAACAGGGCAGGTCTGTGCCGACTCCATTGGCTATAAACAGTATTCAGGGGTGGGGGGCCAAATGGATTTCATTCGTGGCGCTTCGCTCTCGGAAGGGGGCAAACCCATCATCGCCTTGCCAGCCAGCACCAGCAAAGGTCTGTCTCGCATCGTTCCCTGCCTGAAAGAAGGGGCTGGGGTCGTCACCACCCGCGCTCACGTGCACTATATTGCGACCGAATACGGCGTAGCTGACCTCTATGGCAAAAATTTGCGCCAACGGGCCAAAGCCCTGATCGAAATTGCCGATCCTGCCCAACGGGAGCATTTAGAAAAAGCGGCCTTTGAGCGCTTTAAACAGCTTTAAATTCACGCGCCGCGTCATTTTCCGCCTGCTGGTTCTTGAACCAGACGGGTGGTATGATGTGATGAGAGATTTTGGGAGGAGCCTGCTGCATGAGCCCCATGACGATCAATACCCATTCACCCATTTTCCAGATGCAGGAAAACGAAGAAGCGATTATTGCGGAAGTGGTTGAGCGCTCCCTGGAAAAGGTGCTTACCGATTTCAGCGCTGAGTTTATGCTCAACGACGCCGCCTATAAAGAGCTTATGCGCCTACATAAAAAGCACCCCCAAGTGCCGCATTGGCAGAATATTTACCGTTCGCTCAATCGCACAGGCCCCCAAGAGCACCGCAAATTGCTGGAGGAACTGGCCGAAGAACACGCCCGCGACATTATTGGGCATTTTAATCCCAAGGTCTATGGCTTTGCCACCAGCATGGTGCCTGCGGTGATGTCGCTGTTTTTTGACCCCCAGTTTAATTGGCGCAAACGCAATAGCTTCCAAGAGCGGGTCATGATCGAAGGCCACGTCGAATCAGCGCGTAAATTGTCAGAAAAAGGCACCGTGATTCTTGTGCCCACCCACAGCAGCAATATGGACTCGATCGCCGTGGGCTGGTCAGCGTTTAAATCAGGTCTGCCCCCTGTGACCTATGGTGCTGGCAAAAACCTATTTACCAACCGCATCTTGAGCTTTTTTATGCACAATCTGGGCGCCTACCGCCTCGATCGCCGCCTCAAACACGAACTCTACAAAACCGTGCTCAAGACCTACTCGCTGGTGATCTTGGAACGCGGCTTTCACAGCCTCTTCTTTCCGGGCGGCACCCGCAGCCGGGCGGGAGAAATAGAGCAAAAACTCAAACTGGGCCTGATGGGCACGGGCTTGGAAGCGTATATCAACAATCTGCGCAAAGGCAAAGACAAACCCAATATCTATTTGGTGCCCTGCACGATCAATTATTATCTGGTCTTGGAGGCTGAGACCTTGATTGACGACTTTCTCAAAGAACAGGGCAAATCCAGGTATATCATCGAAGACGATGAATCCTCCAAATTTATCAAGACCTTTAGCTATCTCAAAAAAACCCTCGATCTCGACGCCAGTCTGTTTATTCGCTATTGCCCGCCTTTGGACATCTTTGGCAATCGTGTCGATGACGAAGGCCAATCATACGATGAACAGGGGCGGACGATTGACCCCACCAGCTATGTGCGGAATTGGGCCGGAGAAATCAGCATGGACGAAAACCGCGACCATGAGTACACCCGCGAAGCTGGCCGAAGGGTGGCGGAAAGCTATCTCAAAAACAACGTCATCCTCTCGACCCAGCTCTTTGCCTATGTGATGTTTCGCTATTTGGTACATATTAACCCCCGCCTCGATCTCTACCAATTGATCCGCATTGGCGCACGGGAGGCCCGGATTCAGCGCACGGAGCTGATTCAGATTGTGGATCGCTTTAAAAAGCTCCTCTCCGAACAGGAGAAAAATGGGGTTTTGCGCTTGGCCACAACCCTCAAAACAAAACCCCCTGAGCAAATCGTCAATGAAGCCATTCGCTATTTACAGATGTTCTACTCCAAAGAGGTGGTATTGGACGGGGGACACCAGATCCATGTTCAAGATATGCGTCTGCTTTTTTATTATCACAATCGCCTCAAGGGCTATGGTTTTGAACATGTCTTTACCCGGCAGATTTTGGAGCCTGTGATGGGCTCACGCACCCCCACAGGTGAGCTTTCTCGCATCGGTTAGCCCGGAAGGGCTACATCATGCCCTTTTGCTTGAGAATCACCCGCATCCGCCGTTTATAATCATGCACAGAAGGTTCGGCGCTGTTCTCCTCTGCAAAATTATTAAATGCAACAACAGCAGAATAGACGTTGGCTTCCCCATCGGCTTTTTCGACCTCTTCAAACAGGCGTTTTAACTCTTTTTTGGGGTCGGGGGGGCGAACACGCTCACGCAAGGCCTCTAATTCTTGGCGCTGTTGGGGATTGGCGATTTCTTTGAGGTAATTGGCACAGATTGAGACATGGTCCAAGGCTTTATAGCGCATATCAAAAAAACGATTTTGCTCCAAATAGGCCACATGTTCTTCCAGTAGGCCAATCGCCCGGGCATCCCCTGCTGTCTTGGATGCAGAATAGTCGACTTTTTTAAAATACTCCGCGTAAATTTGATAGGCTTTCTGCAGCTTGTGGCGCTCAACCTCATTATAATCTGCGGGTTTATTCCGGGTCTCAATCGCTTTAAGCACCTTCATCAGAGCCTGAATTAACTCTTGCTCCTGATGCAAATCTGCCAATTTGGCGTCGCGCTGTACTTTCATCTCTTCACCGGGATTGTTATACGCCATATAAATCGAAGAGTGAATGCTGTTAAAAGTGATATTGACAATAAAATATTCGCCCTTGCGCAGGGCTTCTTGGATGGTTTGTTGATTGCGTTTGATTTCGGTTTCAATCAATTGGGTCGTCATTTGATCCAAAGAACGCTGCATGACTTCAAAGCGATGAAATTGTTGGGGTGTCATCATGGCGTGGTAAAGGCTAAAAAACGACTCTCCCTCACCCGTGGCCTCTGAGAGGCGACGGGTGATTTCACCCAAGTTAATTTCTGAACGCATATATTGGTCGCAATAATACCCAAACTCTATGCATTTATGTGAGAAACTGTCCAAAAATTCCTCAACATAATTTGGATTAAAGCTATCAGCGCTAAATTCAGC
This sequence comes from Candidatus Sericytochromatia bacterium, assembly GCA_044356335.1. Lineage (GTDB taxonomy): Bacteria > Cyanobacteriota > Sericytochromatia > UBA7694 > UBA7694. Next base: position 10,026 of record JBIKWL010000051.1, on the reverse strand, counting down.
CGTCATCTTGCTATCTATAATCTCATTAATTTTATGCTCGATTTTCAGACTGCCGTTCAGTCTGAATAACACCTTATCCCTCTATCTTATCAACAAGCTTGTATAATGAAAAACATGGACAATATACATTTTATCGGAGTGGCCGGTGGATCCGGCTCAGGAAAGTCAACCGTGGCCCGTAATGTGCTCGAAGCAGTGGGCGCAGAAGACGTCACATATATCCAGCAAGACTCGTATTACAAAGATTTGAGTCATTTGCCCGCTGATGTGAGGATGAAGCTTAATTTTGATCATCCAGACGCCTTTGATAACACACTTTTCTTTGAGCATCTTCAGGCAATCCAAAACAACTTACCCGTAGAAAAACCCCTTTACGATTTTAAAACATTTGCCCGAATTGGCTTCGAAAAAATTGAACCACGTAAAGTGATTCTGGTCGAAGGCATCCTCGTACTCGGCTATCAAGAAATCCGAGATATGCTCGGGATCAAAATTTTTGTCGATACCGACTCAGATTTGCGCATCATTCGCCGGATTCGTCGCGATGTGCTCGAACGTGGTCGCTCATTGGAATATGTTTTAAGCCAATATCTTGAAACCGTCAGGCCCATGCATCAACAATTCATCGAACCCACCAAACGCTTCGCGGATATCATTATTCCCGAAGGTGGCAATAACCTCGTGGCCATGGATATGCTGATTACCAAAATTCAGGCCCTACTCTCCCATTAAGGGCATGTTTAAGCGCATTCTCAAATGGGCTCTGTGGTCGGGCTTGGGTCTTATTGCACTGACAGCGGTTGCAGCCCTGATCTGGAAAGATACCACTCTCTATCTCTGGCAGTCGGTCAGGGGTCAGGTATCTTTATTGCTTGGCGGGCAACCCATCTCAGAATTAGAACAAGATGCGCGTGTGTCCCAAACCCTCAAACAGCAGTTTAAACGGGTGGCTGAGGTCAAACAATTTGCAGAGCAGAAATTGGGGCTCAAACCCACCCGCAATTACGAAAAATACCTGGATCTGAAGCGCAATTACCTGGTCATGGTTTTAACCGCTTCTCCGCCGCTCAAAATGGAATCATATACCTGGTGGTTCCCCGTGGTCGGTACGGTACCCTACAAAGGCTATTATGACAAAGAGATGGGGCTGCAGGATCAGAAAAAGCTTGAAGCCCAGGGATTTGAAACCCATTTCCGGCCCTCTCCTGCTTACAGTACTCTCGGTTGGTTTCAAGACCCTCTGCTCTCTACAATGTTTCAGTATGGCGAATTTTACCTCGTCAGCACGGTGATTCATGAAAGCGTACATGCTTCGCTTTGGATTCCTGGGGATGTGAGTTTTAACGAAAATCTGGCCAGTTTTGTAGGCTATCATGGGGCCTTGGCCTATTATGCCCAGAAATATGGCACAGGCAGCAAACAATACCAAGAGGGGCATGCGATTCAAAGCAACCAAAAAGTGTTCGCTGAATTTATTGGGAATTTACACGATCAACTCAAGGCCCTGTATGAGGGAGATGCTTTTAGCGCCAATAAACTCGAACGCAAAGCCCAATTGATCGAAGAAATGAAAACCCGCTTTAAACTGGAAACCGTGAAAAAGTTCAAAGGTGCAGGTTATGCCGGCTTTGAACAGCGCGAGTGGAACAATGCCATGATCATGGCCTATCGCCACTACGACCAAGAACAGGGTTTGTTTGAACATCTACTCAAAGAGCAAAAAGGCTCGATTGCTCAGCTGATGGCCTATCTTACGGCTCAGGGTCCGGCTGGCATTCAAAAATTGCGCACGGATTATAAAAAAACCAAGCCCCAAACCAAAACCCCCTGAAGCAAAGCTCCAGGGGGCAAAGGCGCGTTCTTGCTTAAGATTCTTCTTGGGCTTGGGCCACCAGAATTTCTTCGATCAAGTTTTGCTCTACAGATTGATCCACTTCTTCGGAAACCTGGGCAGAGGCCTGTACCTCTGAGGCCAGGTTGATCTGATCTTCACTTACAATGCTCTCTTCAGGCACTGCCGAAACATTGCTTTCAGATGCAGCCTGAGTGATATCTGAAGCCAGCAATTCGACGCTCAAATCTTCGTCAGGCTCAGTGCTGGCATCGACCAAAACATCAGAGAGTTCTTCACCCAGTTCAGTCTCGATCTCTTCTTCCATAATCGCCTGTTCAGCGCCCTCTGCAGAGACCAACTCAACAGAAAGCTCAGCTTCACTGCTGGCATCCAAATCTTCGACCTGGGTTTCGCAGACCAGATCACCGGATTCGTTTAAATCAGCCAGGGTATCCACGTCAACGGCAACTTGGCCCAATAATTCATCGACATTGACAGAGCCTTTGGCATTGCTAAAGCGCTCACGGGCACGTTCAGCACGCTGTTTGGCCAAATTCAAACGCTGTTCCAAACGTTGAGCCAAGACTTCAACCTGTTTGCCTTTGATCACAAATTTAAACAATTGCATTTTGCCAGATTGGCTGCGGGTTAAGACATAGAGGGTGCGGTTTTTATACACTTTGCTGTCGCGGGCCAGCTTGGTGGCAGCCAAACCACGAATACTTGCCAATTGACGGCTTTCCAAGGTCTGATTGCCAACCCGAACCACCTGCAGATTGGACTGGGGACGGCGGGCATTGAGCTCTGCCTGGCGCTGTTTTAATTCAGCCAGACGCGCTTCCAATTTTTGGCGCTCCGCCACGGCCAAGCGCGCTTTCTCTTCTTGGGCTTTACGCTCAATTTCTGCGCGCTTTTGGGCATCCAAACGATTGAGTGCCAATTGTAAACGCAAACGATTATCCAGCGTTGTTTGCGAGACGGGAATGGCACGAATTTGCTGAGTGACAAAACGGCGTTCGGTCACAACCTTTTTGGTCACAACTACGCGGGTTTCTGTCACCACACGGGTTTGCACATAGCGGGCTTTTTCACGCAAAACTTTTTTGCGCAAATTCTCTTTGATTTTTTTATAGGCATTTGAGTTGCGAAAACTCACAGTGGTCAGACTGTCATCGGTTCTCAAGAAATTGCCTTTGGCATCGAGCCCCATAAAATAGCGCAGAAAAGCACTGGTATGCATCAAGACATTGCCATTGGTATTGACCTTGATCTGGTTTTGGGGCATGCGATCGCCATCGAGCCAGACCCCGACAATTTGTTTGCCCCGAAGTTTGGCTGCCGCCTCTGAGCCGAGATCAAAGACCACAGCATTGCGCAAAAATTCCTGTAAATCATCTTTTTTGGCCACTTGGGTAATTGTGGCACGTTGATCCAAAACCACCTTGCGCTGAGCGGTACTGGCAACAGAAACCTGGGCACTGATGCGGATATTGTTGCGCTTTTGGTTTTCGGGATTAATGACCACGATCACGGGTCGTTGGTAACCGCGCAAATAGACCTCGGCTTCAGCCTGGGCCCCATCGGAAAGATTAAATTCCTCTAAAAGCAACTCTCCACTGGCGTTAAAACGGTGTTTAACCTTGCGGCCCCCGATCCGCACATCTTCGACATCGCTGTTGGAGACCGTTGTTACTTGCCCACTTTCGGCGACCAATTGCAGATCAATGCTGGCGCTGTTGCCACTTTCCAAATCTTTTAGAAATTGATTGGCCAAGTTGACGGCCAAATTGAGCTGTTCGGCTGTACAACCCGAACCCGTGATAAAAACAGATCCAGCCAAAAGGGAGAGAAGAACTTTTTTAAAAGACATGCATTGAATCCTCGTTTGTAATTTGTGTGACGTTCAAATGACGTCCCCCTCTGTTAAATTGTTCCCCCCATTTTGTACACAGCGAAAACCAATATCGCTGTGACGATACTCAGGTGGTTGAAAGAATCGGTAAGAGGCCCGCGTAAAATAAGGGCCACGCGCACTCCAGGCACAACCTCTCAAACTGCGTGGTTCTGCGCGGAACAGATCTTCGGCCTGTTCCCGGTGATAGGGATAGGGCAAATAGAGACTGGATGTCCACTCATAACATTGGCCGATCAGATCATGACAACCATGAATGCTTCGGCTTTTGGGGTGCCAACCCACTGGAGAGAGATTGAGAATACCTGCTTCCGCAGTATTGGCCCAACCCGCTTCCCAGTCATTCCCCCAGGGCCAGATACGCCCTTCGACGCCCCGACAGGCCATCTCCCATTCCGTCTCGGTAGGCAGACGTTTACCCGCCCAAGTGGCAAAGGCATTGGCTTCATACCAGCTGATCCCAACCACGGGATAATCCGGGTAATCTTCTCCCGAGCTGTGACCGGGGGTATTCCAAAAAGCAGGGGCCTTGATTGCTTTTGCCTGGATCAAACGCCAGCCCTCTGGCAACCAATAGATTTCCTGCTGATAGCCCCCGTCAGCCATAAATTGCGCAAATTCAGCGTTGGTGACAGGGAAAACGCCAATCAAAAAACCTTCATTTTTGAGGCTATGTGCCGGACGTTCAGCGGTATGTAAATCATCGCCAATCGGATAAATGCCTTCAGGCACCCAAACCATTCCAACCGACAAAGGATGCAAAGAACCAATAGGCTGCATGGCCTGAAATTGGGGTTTTAAAACCTGATTAACATGCCCCAACCCTGCATCGACAAGGGTTTGCAAGGACTCTGCCTGAGCGTCGGAAATATGCAATCCCGATTTAAGGGTTTCAATCAGCTTTTTCTGCTCCAGAGCCGACGAAAGGGGAAGCAAGCTGATTAATTCAAGACAGGTCTGGTACCTGATTTGATTGCGTTTTTCTTTTTCTTGCACCGGCTGAGAAACAGGCAAGGGCGAATTCATTTGCTCGGCCATTCCCTTGAGCAATTCGGCATTGTCATTTTCCAGCGCCAGCAGACGCCGCTGCAAAATCTGAATCTGGCTTTCTGCCTCATTTTTAACTTGGGCAATCCGCACCAACGAGACCCCCGCCTCTTGATGGTTTTTCTGCAAAGTCCAGGTTTCACGGGCTGTTTTCTCGATGATTTCGTTCAAGTTTTCAATTTGTTCATCATTTTGTCGGACCTGTTCAGCCAAGTTCTGCTCCAATACCTGATTGCGCAGAGACAGCGATGCGATTTCTTGCTCACCTGCCAACACGGCTTGGTTCAAAACAACCACTTCGTCCAGAGTTTGGCGATGGGTTTCTGCCATATCCAAATACTCCTGCTCCAAGCCCTCCAATTGCTGCAAATAGCCCATCAGACGCTGTTCTAAGGCATCGAGGTCGGCATAATAGAGCTGCAAAGCCTGCATTTGAGACTGGAGTTCGACCGGAAAAGAGAACTCAGGCCTGTGTAGGTCCTCCAGCAAGCTGGTGGAAGACTCCAACTCTTGCTCCAAGACCAACAGACGCTCACGCTGATCGGGCAATAAAACCAGCAAAGGCCTGAGTTCTGAGGCCCAAACATGCAAACGGGTATCGAGGTGTTCCAAATAAAAATATATCGACTGAAAGAGAAAGACCATTTCTTTCAGTAGACGGGTATCGTGCTGTCGGGACCATTCTGCTTCGGGAGACATTATCTTCTTATTCCATAGCAATCAAGCTGCTAAGTATCATACCATTTTGTCTCTTTTTGAGCGTTTGAGCTCGAGCATAGACAAAGCAGTGGCTGGGTTTTTGCCGAATTTCCAAGTACAATTAAGAGGTATCTCCGCGAGCAAGGAGTCGACAATGTCTGAGTTGATCACCCCAGAAACCCCCGAAGCACGCTGGTGGGAAACCGATGAGAAAGGAAAAATTCTCTGTACGCTTTGTCCGCGTTTTTGCCGCATGGGAGAAGGACAAGCCGGTTTCTGCTATGTGCGTCAAAATGTCGGTGGCAAACTTTATGCCGCTTCTTACGGCAAATCCACAGGATTTGCGATTGATCCCATCGAAAAAAAACCCCTGAATCATTTTCTGCCAGGCAGCGCAATCATGAGCTTTGGGACTGCTGGTTGCAATTTGGGCTGCCGCTTTTGTCAGAATTGGCATATTTCCAAAGCCAAATTGGTTGAACAAAATAGCGTCTCAGCCATGCCCGAACAGGTGGTCCAACTTGCATTGAAACACAATTGCCCCAGCATTGCGATGACGTATAACGATCCCACCATTTTTGGTGAATACGTGATTGATATCTCGCGGCTGGGCCGCGAAGCTGGCCTTAAAAGTGTTTTGGTAACAGCAGGTTATATCACCCCTGAGGCCCGCAAAGATATCTACCGCTATATCGACGCAGCCAATGTCGACCTCAAAGCTTTCACTGAAACCTTTTACCACAAATTGACCTTCTCCCATTTGGAGCCGATTCTCAATACGCTACGCTGGCTCAAGCACGAGACAAACATCTGGTTTGAGATCACCAATCTGATGATCCCCGGAGAAAATGACAGTTGGGACGAAACCAAACGGATGTGTGATTGGCTCGTGACCCAGCTCGGTCCTGAAGTCCCGCTGCATTTTACGGCTTTTCACCCCGATTTTAAAATGCAGGACAAGATTCGCACCCCACAGGAAACTCTCAATCGGGCTCGGAGACTGGCCTTGAGTATGGGATTGCACCATGTCTATGTCGGCAATGTTCACGACCGCAACGGGCAAACAACCTATTGCCCGAATTGTCAGCGCAGTCTGATCGAGCGGGATTGGCACCGCATTTTGCGCAATGATCTGACAAAAGGCACTTGCCCTGACTGCCAAACAAAAATTGCCGGAATTTTTCACCCAGACAGCCCCGACTTGATAAAGGTCGGTGCAAACTGGGAAGAAGAAATTAAAGCTTAATTCGACTGTAGAAAAATAGGAGTAAAAATGTCTGAATTGGTCGGCCATATTTTAAAAGACCTTTTGGATTCCCAGGGCAAAGGCCTCTTGGGGCAGGGAGACTATTTAAAAGCGATCCTGATGGATGTCTGTCCGGATGAACCCAAGGCGATTGATTTAATTATGACAGGCTTGGATGAAGCCATTCCAGTGGATTTGCTGCAATTGGAAAAAACGACAGATGGATGGCAAGCCCCGTTTATAGATAAACTGAATCAAAACCAAGGGTTGCCCGATCGCTACTCCACCTGGGTCATTGAAACCTGGGCTGCGGCCCTGGGAGTCATCCCCTTGAATTTTCAGCCTCGGAACCTGATGGCCGAATCAGAAGAAGAATACCGCAATGCAATCCGGTCTGTTTTTTTTCGTTGGAACGACTTAAACGAAGCGCAAAAATCCGAAATTCGTGGCCTCAAAAACCATTTACGCCTCGATCGTGAAGAGGCTGAACGGATTTGGAAAGAGGTACAAGAAGAAATGAGCCGGGCCAATCAAATTGCACTCAAAGTGAGTCCGCCCACCCTTGCTCCGCTCCATAACTCACTGGGGATGAGTTTCGTGCGGATTGAGTCTGGCAGTTTTTTGATGGGTTCTCCAGATTACGAACGCAACCGAGAAAGCGATGAGACCCTCCACTCTGTCACCTTGAGTCAGTCCTATTGGATGCAGAGCACCCCTGTGACCCAGGCCCAATGGCAAAAGCTGATGGGGAATAACCCAGCAGATTTTACAGGCCCCCAATTGCCGATCGAAAATGTTTCTTGGTTGGACATCAACCAGCGCTTTTTGCCCGCCCTGAATGCACTCGGAGAGGGAAAGTATCGCTTGCCCAGCGAAGCGGAATGGGAATATGCAGCTCGCGCAGGCAGCATGAAAAGTTTTTATGAGCGCCATGACCCCAGTACCCTGGATGTCTATGCCTGGTACAACAATAATTCCAATTTTAAGACCCATCCGGTGGGCCAAAAACAGCCCAATTCCTGGGGCCTCTACGATATGTATGGCAATGTCTGGGAATGGTGCAAAGATCATTATGGAGCTTATCTATTGAACCAAACCCAAGATCCACAAGGCCCCGAACGCGGCCAAGGTCGGGTCATGCGTGGAGGCAGCTGGTTTTGCAGCACCAACGCCTGTCGCCAAGCTGCGCGGGGCTATCTGGCCCCAGAAACCCGTGTGCGTCTCACCGGCTTTCGCCTGGTCAGAGAAAACGATGTCTGACAGTCCTGATGCAATTGTGCTCTTTGATGGGATTTGCAATTTGTGTAATCGCAGTGTGCAGTTTATGATTGATCACGATCCTCAAGGGCATTTGCGTTTTGCTTCACTGCAATCCGAGGCAGGGCAGGCCCTGTTAGCACAACACCATTTACCCACTCAAAACTTTAAGAGCCTGATTCTGATCGAAGCAGGCCAAAGCTTTACCCGTTCCACGGCTGCACTCAAGATCGCCAAATATTTACATGGTTATCGTTGGCTGAGCCACTTTTTATGGGTACCGGCTTTTCTGCGCAACGGGGTCTATGACCTGATCGCCAACAACCGCTACCAGTGGTTTGGCCAAAGTGAGTCCTGCCGGATTCCCACACCCGAACTCAAAAGCCGTTTTCTGGGCTAAATCTTGGGCTGAGTTTCGATCTGCATTCAAGTTAAAGCGTTACAAACACTGGGTCAAAGGATAAAGGTCTTGTAATTCAATATCAAATAGTTTAATATTGAATTATTAAATTTGGAGGACAAATCAATGAAAAAAGTACTTCACCGCGCCGCAAGCCGGGGCCACGCCGATCAAGGTTGGCTCAGATCGTATCACAGCTTCAGTTTTGCCAATTATTTTCACCCCGAACGGATTCAATTTGGGGCTCTGCGTGTGCTCAACGACGATCAGGTTTTAGGCGGTCAGGGATTTGGCAAACATCCCCATCAAAATATGGAGATAGTTTCCATTCCCCTCGCGGGTGCATTGGCCCACAAAGACAGCATGGGAAGCGTGAAGGTGATTGAAACCGGGGACGTGCAGATCATGTCAGCAGGCACAGGGGTTTTTCATTCGGAGTTCAATCACGATGCCGAAAAAACGGTCAACTTTCTGCAGATCTGGATTTTGCCACAAAAACAGAATATTCAGCCCCGCTACGAACAGCAGTTTTTCTCCCAAGCAGGGCGCCAGAATCAATGGCAAACAGTGGTCTCACCAGATGGCAAAGGCGTATGGATCAACCAAGATGCCTGGTTTTCACGGGTCGATTTGGACCCTGACCAGGAAATCAGCTATTCGCCCCATAAGCCAACTCACGGCATGTACCTCTTTGTCTTAGAGGGCAAAGTCAGCGTGGCCGAAGAAAATCTTCAGAAACGGGATGGTATGGGTCTCTGGGAAATAGGTGAAATCAAACTCAAAGCAACCGAAGCTGCTGAAGTCCTTCTGATTGAAGTACCCATGCTGAACTTGGATACTTAAAAATGAATTATGGCTTGAAGATATGACCAAAAAGACAGACCGGTTCTGGCTGGGCCAAAGAAATCAGCTGATCTGAACAGACCACCCGGTAAATAGGCACTGAGGCCCCAGATATAGCGATTTTTTTCCTGTTTATAGGTCAAAGTGAGATCAGCCTCTTGGCCAAAAACATTTTGACCATTGGCTGAGGTTTGATTGGCTGCCATATGGTGCAAATCACAGGCAATTTCAAGCGGCAAGCCCTGTGGGGCCCATGCCATCTTAAAATAATAATCATTGAGTCCCAGATTTTTGCTGTTAACGGGAATATTGAGAAAATAATCCATATAGCCATAAAAAGCATGGTTATTGCCATAAGGCTGACTAAAGGCATTGTTGCTGTTTGTCGCGCCAGGGGAATTTCCAGAGACAAAATCAGCCCCTGCTCCCAAATGGAACTCGCCAGGATGCACAAATCCCGACGCCGAGAGCAAAAAGGCATTGACGCTTAAATCACTGACTTTGCCCACCTGGTAATCCGCTTCGAGAGTTGAGCTCAATAAGCCATCAAGATACTGACCGCGGTGATTGAGCCCATAGGTCAGGCGGTTGATATCCGCATAACCCACTTTGCTCTCATTGCTGTCGATCTCATAATAGGCAAAAGCATCCAATTTGGCCTCTTTGGCCAGCTCTGCACTGGCCCAAATCCCATGTAAACCATGACCCTGATTCGTTTTGAGTGGATAAGCAGCCGGTGTGGGATTGCGAATCGCCGGTGTGGTATTTTTGATCACTGCGCTAAAGGC
>JBIKWL010000320.1:0-3048 GCA_044356335.1 Candidatus Sericytochromatia bacterium | reverse complement strand
CTAGAACTCATCCCACTGGATCTAATTTTATTAGATGTGATGATGCCAGAAATGGACGGGATTGAGGTTTGCTCTCGGATTAAAGCCAATCCCCAATGGCAATCAATTCCGATTATTATGGTGACAGCATTAACGGAGAAAGAAGACCTGGCTCTATGTTTAAGTGCCGGTGCTGATGATTTTTTGAGCAAACCCGTTAATGGTCTGGAACTTCGCGCTAGAGTTCATTCGATGCTACGGATTAAGCAACAATACGACAATCTACAAACCCTACTGAAATTGCGAGAAGATCTGGTCAAGATGTTAGTTCATGATCTTAGAAATCCCCTAGCTGGGATCTTGTTAGGGTTGGAGATGTTGACCTATCCCAAGCTATCACCAGAGGCAAAACAAGAGAAAATAGTTAAAATAAAATTATCAGGGCAAAAGTTATCAGGCTTAATTGATGATTTATTGCTGATGGCGAGGATAGAATCGGGTAAAATTGCTCTCAATCTCAGCCCAGTTGATCTAGGAAATATGCTACGGAAATTGGTTAAAGATTTTGAATTTAACGCCTCTCAGAAAAAGATTGAAATCATCACCCAAATTCCTGATTTTGATGGCACGATTAAGATAGATCAAGCGATGTTTCAGCGAGTTTTAGATAATTTACTCTCTAATTCTATTAAGTTCTCTCCCCAAGAAAGTCAGATTATCGTCATTGCTGAACATCTCCCCGAAGGAGGGACAAAAATTAAAATTGCTGATTATGGGCAAGGCGTACCCGATAATTTAAAACAATGTATTTTCGAGAAATATGAAATTGGGACTCTGATGCAAGGTGTCTCTCAAATCGGATTGGGATTAGCTTTTTGTAAAATGATTGTCGAAGCTCATAGTGGCACAATTATCGTTGAAAATAATCAACCTCAAGGGGCAATTTTTGAAATTACCTTGCCCAATAATATTACCTAACTAACTAACCTGATTCAGATCATGTTGACATCGTTGACATCATTGACATCGGCAAGTGCTATCACCCAAACGGAACCAACATCTGCCATCGTGGGTAATCCCCTGATTGTTGCACCGGATACGGCCGTTAGGGATGCGATCTCGCAAATGAGTGGACTGCATACAGTTTGTTCGATGTCCACCATCGGCAATAACCGGCCAGAGGAATTACACCTTGAAGCTCGGTCAAGTTGTGTCCTAATTGCTGAGAATCAGAAATTATTAGGCATTCTCACCGAGAGAGATGTGGTACGCCTGAGTACCGAGAAACGCTCCTTAGAGAGTCTGATCGTCCGGGAGGTCATGGCCCATCCAGTTGTCACCCTCTATGAGTCGGCTTTTACGGATTTGTTTTTTGCAATTAACCTGCTCAAACAGCACCGGATTCGCCATTTACCCATTCTCAACGACCAAGATCAAATAGTTAAATATTAGCCCAGCAGAAAAACTAAATGAAAAGAGCAACAAAGCCACAATGGCGAAAATATCTAAAATACTTAATCTTCAGTTTCATGACCGGAATTTTAGCGATCGCCCTGGTCAATTGTACCCCTCAATCCTCCAGTCCATTACGGATTGGGATGAATCTCTGGCCCGGATATGAAACCTTATATTTAGCTGAGGATCTCGGTTATTATGACAACCAGCCGATCAAATTGGTAGATTATCCTTCAGGAACAGAAGAAGTTAGAGCCTATCGCAATAATGAAATTGAAGGGGCGGGATTATCAATTGATCAAGCCTTATCTATCGCCGCCACCCAAGAAAATCTTAGAATTATTGCAATTATGGATGTTTCCCGGGGTGCAGATGTAATTTTAGGACAACCCGAGATTACTAATATTAAAGCCTTAAAAGGAAAGCGAGTCGGACTAGAACCAACTGCTTTGGGATCTTTTTTTATAGATCGGGCACTAGAAAAAAATGGGATGTCTGTTAAAGATATTGAGATTGTTTCTGTAGAGCCATTAGAACATGAAAAAGCGTATAAACAGAGAAAAATAGATGCAGTTGTTACCTTTGGGCCTCCCGTGGCTAAAATATTAGAAGCCGGGGCTAAAGTATTGTTTGATAGTAGTCAGATTCCGGGAGAAATTGTAGATGTTTTGGTTGTGAGTACCGACGCGATCGCTAATTCTCCTGAAAGCATTCAATCATTAGTTAATGGCCGATTTCGAGCCTTAAAATATTTAGAAGAAAACCCTCAAGAAGCAGCAACTCGCATCGCCAAACGAACACAAGTAACACCAGACACAATTTTGAATTCCTTTAAAGGTATAGATCAACTCAACTTAGAAGAAAATCAAAAATTATTCAATCAAAATAATCCCTCCTTTGTCCAGGGGAGCAAAAAACTGATCAACATTATGCGAGAAAAAAAATTATTACCCAAAGATATTGATATAAATACAATCCTAGATGATCAGTTTATTAAGAACGCTAACTTATCAACTCCCTAAAATTTATGCCCCAACGTTTTCCCCTACCGATAAGATTTTCAATTCCTATCATTTTAATTACTTGTGGTGGTTTTTTCGGGCTGATATCGTTTCGTCAAGAAATTATTGAAACCTCCCATACGCAAACAACAAATGCTAAAAATTATCTGAAAATTTATGCTGGACAAACAGCCAGAATATTAGATTATATGGAGCGTAAAAATAGTATAGAGGGTGGCAATATTGACGATATAGAAACTATAATTATTAGTCAAATTGGCAGTGATCCGAATCTCTCTTTAGTGGTAAAAATAGATGATCAAAATATCATTCGTTTGTCAAGTAATTATGAACTTAAAGGAACTTCTATCACTCAAACAATAAATTATGATTATCGGTCTCATTTCGCCTCTGTAAAAGAAAAAATGGCAGGAAAGATCCTAATTTCTCAAGATCAAAAAAAGCTGATTGCAATTTATCCCTTAGTTTTACATATTTTACCTAATGAAATTAAACCTTCTCGGGTGGGCATTCTCTTGCTTGAATATGATCTAACCAGTGTTCAAAAAGAATCTTTTAACGCAGCTTTAAGGCGGTCACTAATTTTTAATGG
>JBIKWL010000050.1:0-36738 GCA_044356335.1 Candidatus Sericytochromatia bacterium | reverse complement strand
CAGTCTCAATGGCAAAGCTCTGCCACAACGTGAAAGCGCTGCCCTCACGGCTTATCTGACCTGGCTCAGTGATGCCGCTCCCCAACCCGATAAACGTGCAGATTTGCAAGAGCCCCTGCTGCCCCCCATTCAATTCTTGGATCGGGCTGCCAATCCCCAAACTGGAGCCAAACTTTACCAATACCACTGTGCGGCTTGCCATGGCGCCAAAGGAGAGGGGCTTTACAAAGATCCGCAAGCGCCCCAATTGGGCTTTACCTTTCCACCTGTGGCTGGGCCCCAGAGCTATGGGCAAGGTTCGAATCTCAATCGCCTCAGCATCGCTGCGCGGTATATTCAGGCCAATATGCCGTTGGGGCGACCGGTTTTAAGTGCCGAAGAGGCCTTTGACATTGCCGCTTTTATGAACAGCTTAGATCGTCCCCTGCTCGCATCTCCCGAACAAGACTACCCAGATCGCAAGCAAAAGCCCTTTGATGTGCCTTATCCCCCTTATGCAGACGTTTTTTCTGCTGAGCAGCACCAATTGGGTCCATTTAAGCCGATGCTTCCCCCTGCTTCCGCACCCGAAAAGGCGCGCCCGGCCAGTCCTTGACCCAGAGACCCGGCTCTTTTTGCAAGGGGAGATCACGGTTTTCTTGCAGGGCCAAGCAGACCTCGACTAAATTGCTCTGAAACGGGGCGTGAATCGGCTCGACTTTATACGCCAATTGCAGATTCAGACGACAGACCCCAATCAGATCGCTTAAAAGCCAGGCTGGCAGATCGATTCCCTGCTGAAAGAGCCAGGTCTCCAGCCAGCTTTGGGTCTCGTTGAAGAACAGGCCAATCCGGTTCTGGGCAATCAATTGAATCAAGATAAATTCATCCGCTGACCACCAAATGCCCGAAAATTCAGGGCCATTGCCCCGACAATACTCGTAATCGCCAGCTTGAATGGCGTGGCCTTTGGCCTGAAAAAAGGCTGCAACCTCAGCCAAGATGGGCCAATCGCTGGGCACGGCGATAAACGCTTCGAGCAGGGCCCGAAAGCTCAGCTTGTGTTGCCTTTGCAAGTAGAGCAGGGCCGGGCGCAGCAGGTGTTTGCCAAAAAAAAGCAGGTCGGTCATCCAGGCAAAGACGATGCAGCGCACCCAATCGGCTTCGGGCAGACTGTCGCTGCCAATCAGCAATTCTTGCAGCTCTTGAATGCCATCGGGGGCATCGCTGGCATGGCTGTGCAAATAGACGGTGGGCACGATTTTGCTGCGCAGCCCATACCGCTGACGGTAGTCGGGCTGGGCCATTTCGGCATTGGGCAAAAGGCTGGCATTGTAAAATTTGAGCGCGTAATGCTGCCCGCCGGAGATCATCTGGCTGATGCCCTCGGCAAAGGAGTCGTAGGTCTCGCCCGGCAGGCCAATGATCACGTCGGTATAGGTGCGAATGCCATCGGCGCTCAGGCGTTGGTGGAGTTCTTGGTAATGCTGCAAAGAAATATTCTCACGCCGGATCGCCTTGAGCACAGGGGGATGTACTGATTGCACCGAAAGCGTGACATCGGTATCGAGCCCCGCTTGGATCAGGGTTTTGTGGACTTGGTAGGCCCGTTCGGTCACGTTTTTGCTGTTTTGCACCGCCAAGGTGCGCGGAAAGCCCGTGCGGGCATGCACGTCTACCGCATATTGGGCCAGTTCCAGATCGCGGGGCAAAATGCCAAAATTGGCGTCACAGCAAAAAACCAGATCCATCTGGTATTGGGCAAACCATTCCAATTCGGCCTTAAGACGCTCCATCTCAAAGGTCAGTACCTTGCTGGCCGTGGCCGATCCCCAGTCGCAATAGCTGCAGGTAAACGGGCAGCCTCGGTTGCTCTCCCAAAGGGCTGACCATTTTTCGCTCGGGTGTGCGGCCAGGAGGGGCTCAAAGACGCCGTTTAAATAGGGCGAGGGTTGGGCCTTGAGATCGCGGCTGCGCGGGGCACGGGGCGTGTGTTGGAATTGGCCAGAGGTATCAAGCCAGCTTAAACCAGGAATGCCGCCCCAGGGCCGCTCGGGCAGGGCCTCTAAAAGCTGTAGAAAGACGCTTTCACCTTCGCCATGCACACAGAGATCAAGGGCGGGGTGGGCGCGCAAAAAGCCTTCGGCCTGGTCGGGTACGTGGGGGCCGCCTGCCAGTATCAACACAGCGGGGTTGAGAGCTTTGAGCGCCGTGGCAATCGCCAAGGAGCGTTGGGTATTCCAAACATAGAGGCTCAGGCCCACCACATCGGCACTTTTGAGCTGTTCCACAGCTTCACTCACGGGCATCCGAGACTGCCAGAGCGGGGGCAAAAAGGCATAGCGTTCGGGCCGGGGGCTTTGCTTTTGCACGACACTCTGCAAGAGCCCTGCGGTATAAGGCAAAAAGGTGCGTGCGCCAGAATTGAGTTGGACCAAGCCCAGAGTCAATTTCAGGGGCTGGGGGGGAGGTGAGAGATGTGTGGGCACGCTTGCAGGCTCCTTTCAGGGAGGGAATCCTGCTCCGATTTTAGCACTATTGTGCTTGGCCAGGAGCGGGCGTTGGGCGCTTAAAATGCTCACTGTGTCGGGCAAACGCTGATGAAAAGAATCAGAATCTAAATTACCTACGGCGGCTTTACTTCATCGCACCGCGTGGCACCATCACGACGACTTCCTTCAGACCATTACCATAGACATTCATGCTGCCCATATTGGCATAATTGAAAATCTGACCATTGCGGACAATGCCCATATCGTTACCACGCGATCCGCCCGAATAGCCCCAGCCGTGCTGGGTCTGGAATACCACTGCGCCATTGGGAATCTTGCCTTCGCGTGCAAGTTTCAGATAAGCGTTTGCAGGCAAGACATGTGCTTTTGCATTTCCGTAGGCCGGACTTTTGATCGTCCGCTCACTTGAACCGGGGAGATCAACGGATGTCCAATTGCCCGCCTTCAGCATCTGTACCATCGCCCCGCGCGGGTTATTGCGATCATCTGTGGTACCGCCATTAAAGGTTTTCACGCCGAGGCGATCGAGATTGGTCAGCACGGTTTCTACGCAGCTGTGATTACGGCCTCCGCGCATACTGGCTTGATTCAATTGGCGTAAAATTGGGTGTTCGGTATTGATTTTCGGTAACGCTGGAGACATGGGCAAGGTCAGCGGGTTTTGTGGGGTCGGCAAATCCAGGGTAAATGGGACAATCTCGGGAGACTCGAAAAGAGGAGTGTTGGGATCGGGGCAATCAGTCAAGGCTGTTTTGTCCGGAAACTCAAATAATTGGGGCGTGAGGGGCGTTGCGGCATACTGGCCAAAATCGGTTTGTTCGACTGGGGCTGTGGGCTGTGATGAAGGCGTTGCCAAAGGAGCTGGATCGGTATTTTCCCCTGGTATTGCTGGTTTCTCTGGCGCCAACGGGCCAGTGGCTTTCTGGGGGGGGGTAGGCAAACGAGAAAAACGAGAAGTTTCAAAATGAACCATAGAATTCGGCTCTCCTTATGGGAAAATTAGTTTTATTGATTTTTTTAAGTATTTTGTGTTATTTAAAAAAATGAAGACACTTCTAATCCTGAATTTTGATTAAATCATCGTTTTTAAAGTGTTTAAAGACTTCTTCAATATCTTCGTTTTGCATACGGATACAACCGCTACTGGCATCGGTGCCAATCGAAGAACGTGCAAACGTACCGTGTACTTCTTCCACGGTATCTTTCCATTTTCCCGTTTTTTGAACCAGGGCATGTAAATCCAAGAGCCGTGTGCCAAAGGCTTTGCCTTGGCTTTCAGGCCAGGCAGCCCTTGCATAGGGCGAAGGGTCGGCAATTTTTTCAAAGACTTTGCGCACACCCGTACCTGTCTTTTGCCCGCGCCCATTCGGATTATTGGGGTCTCCCGCGGCAATGGAGTAGATTTTTTTGACTTGCTGTTGATCGTCATAGAGAAACAGACGGTGTTCAGACAGATCCACCACCGCACGGGCCTTGCCCAATTTGCCCAGGTCATTGGCGGGGGCATATTTGTCTTTCGCGGGAGAGTCCCATAATTTTTTGCCTGGTTCTGGGGCCCGTTTATTGAGTTGTTCAAATGTTTTTTGATCCAACACCCCTGTTTGGGGTAATTTGCAATGGCTTTGGAAATTTTTCACGGCTGTGCTTGTTTGCCGGCCAAAGATGCCGTCATTGTGATCTCCGGCATAAAAACCCATATCATTCAACGTTTGTTGAATTTTCTCAACGGCTTCGCCACGGGCTCCGGACTGTAAAGACTCTTTTCCAGAGGCAACAGCCGCCAAAGTTGAGTCATTTTTAAAGCGCGGATGCATCGCAGGGACTTGCGTCTGAGCCGAAGGTGCCAGCACCGCCTTGACCAAATTGACCGGCGTATTTGTTTTGGCTGATACCTGTGGTTCGGACATGTTTTTCTTATTTCCTTTTAGATTGGGTGAAGAACAGCATCATTATTATATTCACTGACACAGGTTTTTCTTGCCTGACGAGGTTTAAGATCTGATTATATTTTGTTCTTTGTTTATTTCGCTTGAAACCAGCATTATTTTTAATAAAGTTTCAACAAAATACGGATTTAAAGTTAAGAACAATAAAAATAGATTTATTTTGTTAAGCTTGAATATCTAGAAGTTAAGAGCAGTTAAACGTTTTTTTTAAAGTTGATTATATTTCAATAGGATGATCCCGAAAACACGGATGTGTTATGTAATGCAAAGATCAAAATTTCTCAAGAGGTGATACGGAATATGTCAGCCACAGTTTCCCGTTCAGAATATTCAGCCCTGCCCGCTTTTTCGCAAAAAACACCTGTTCAAAGCATGAATCCATACATTTTAGCTCAAGATTTACAGGCTGATAAAAATACAGATTTCACCTTTCATCCTTCAGAAGGTTTTGATATAAAAACCACTGATTCTTTTCCGTTATCCAGCAGTGTCAGCAAGGCTCAGACTCAATTTGAATTTGTTGAAAGACCTTCGAGCCAAGCGTTGCTTTTAAGCTCTGTAACGGCTTCGGATAAACCTGCGGTTTCGCCGCCAGCTAAAGCACGCGCAGGTGAACTGAGCCCGGTTGCCCAAAGTCTTTACGATGCCATGAAACGCACAGGTACAAAAGCAAACGAACAACAGAAACGTGAAATTGCCCGCGAACTGGAAGCGGCTTGTAAAGCTTTTAAAATGGATCCCAAATTAATGTTGGCTTTATTTAAACACGAAAGCGCTGGCATCGACCCCAAGGCGCGCAGTTTTACAGGTGCTCTGGGATTGGGACAATTGACAGACATTGCCATGTTGGAATTGATCCGCATTGCCAAAACAGGACAGCGACCCTTTAATCAGCACCGCGCCATTTTTGAAGCAACTTACCAAAACCCCACTAAAATCAAAAATAATGTTTGGACTTCAGTGGCATATCTGGCGCTGATGAAAGATCGTTGGGGAGCCAATACCACCTTGATGCTCAAGCGTTACGGTGATCCTTATGTGCCTACTTATGCCCAGAAAGTGTATCAGGAGTACCGTAATTTATTTGGTAAAAGCTATTAGGCGATAATTATCCAACGCATTCAAAAGCCTGTGTTGCAAATTTAACACAGGCTTTTGAGTTTTTAACTGATTCACAGTTAGTCTTTGCTCATAAACTGTTTTTACTTGGATGAATGTCTTATCTCGTGGTCAAATATAGGTATGTCTTTCGAAATTAACCCAACCAAACAGTCTGCTCCCTTCTCTGCTCCAATCGGGACAACGCTGCCTCATGAGCCGCGTCAAAGCGATGCGGAAATCGTCTTTGCTCAAGACATTTCGACACAGCCAGAAGAGAAACTTGAAATTGAATCCAGGGCTGCCGCTAAGCTTGCTGAGCCTGTTCAATTCATCGAAACATTGGATACTGGGGCTCTGCGTCAGCAATTAGAGGATTTAATTGCTGAACGCTCAGGAAATTCGGAGCCCGCTTGGTATTCAGAAGAAGGGGCCTGCATGGACTTTGCTGCGCTGTGGTACCAGGATTTAAAAGCAAAAGGATTGCCGGTCAGTCTCGCGATTACGGATACCAAAGGCCCACAGGGCAAGACTTTGTTGGACTCAAAGCAACAGATTTCTGTAGATAAATTACATGCCTTTATCGTGCTTCATACCCCAGAAGGGGAATTGATTTTAGATCCGACTTGGAAACAATTTACGGCCGACAAAAAAGCGGTTTCACATTTACCCTCGATTGCCTTTGGCACATTGGCGGAAATCAAAAGCCTGTATGCCAATGCTCAGCAAGAATTGCAGCTTGAGACCCATGGTCACGACCCTTTGCAAGGTCGTTATCACACAGAAACAACTGCCGATTTGCTCTACAGTGCCGGGACTCAGCAAGCGCATCGACAGTTGTTAAATGAATGAGTTTAATTTAAACGGGTAAGAAGATGCGGGGTTTGGCTCCACCGTAATGGTTTTGCATCTGAGTGGCCACATGGTCACTGGCTTCTTGACCTTGACCCAAATGAACTGAAATATGGCCACTTTCACTGTTCCCCTGACCCCAAACAACAACGGCTCCGACGGGCAATTGATTCATATTGGCCGGTACAGGGATTTCGCGAAAACGGGGGTGGTTGGCAAATTGATTGGCTGCCATATAGGCATGGCCACCAGACAAAAAGGGTTTAATATGTGATTCAATGGCATTTGCGACGGCATTGTAACACTGGCCGACAGTTCCACGAGCCTCAGCCATTGATCTGGCCGTATTTGCAATGGCCCGAGCCAATGGGCTGCTTCCCAATTGGGCTGTATCGAGTGCTTTTAGTGTGGTGGGGCCCATTTTACCGGTCGTTGAGATGCCCCAACTTTTTTGGAAAGCGATGACTTGCTTTTCTGTGTTGGCGTCAAAAACACCTGTGGGTTCGACTTTGAATCCGGCTTTGGTCAACATGGCCTGAATTTGCTTCACACTTTCGCCAGATTGATCCGCATCCATAATTTGCCCACTGCGGATGTTTTCCAGTGTGGGTGCTTCGGATGAGGTTTCGACAAAATCAAATGAATTCTGCGCATTTCCAGTGGCTGAATTGGGGGCGAATAATTCCGCAGGATTCTCTAAAATCATGGGGGAATTCTGGTTTTGTATGTCTCTGACAAAGGGTGAGAGTCGTGAAGGAGCAGATGTAAATAACTCAGATTGAAGAGTTGATACAGAATTGAACCTCATCGTAGTGGCAATAGACATTCAAACTTCCTCCAGAATTTATAACACTTGAACTTTGGCTTCTATCGCCATTGATATAGCTTTCCCTTGAATGAATAAATCAAGAAAAAATATATTCTTTAACTTAATTTAATCATTGATAATCTGGAGATTGTGTTTTTAACCTAATTATAAGCACTTAGATGATAATTATTTAACCGAATTTAACTCTTAGCCCCAATTTCGAGCCGATCTGTGCGTGGGTTGCGCATCACCGGCCATTCCAATGTGGCGATCACCCCGCCTTCGCCGTCTTCGGGCAGGGAGAACGAAACCCGCCCTTTGTGCAATTGCATGATCTTGTCTACAATCGCCAGCCCCAGGCCATTGCCGCCGGTTTTGCGGGTCCGGGAGCTATCTGGGCGGTAAAAGGCCTTGAGAATGGTCTCCAATTCGCTGGCGGGCAGGCCCGGCCCCCGGTCGCGCAGGCGAATGCCCGCCCGATCTGTTTGGGCAAAGACTTCAATATCCACCCGGGAGGATTCCGGCGCGTATTTGAGTAAATTCGAAAAGAGATTGTTCAGGGCCCGGTGCAGCAGATCGCGTCGCCCGTTGATAAACACACTTTCCGAGGGGAAAACAGGGACCACCTCGAGTTGCTGCTCGGCCAGAATAAATTGGTGGCTCTCCAGGCTCTCGCGCACCAGATGGCCGAGTTCCAAGCGTTCGAGCGGGTAGTTTTGGGCATTGAGTTCCAGGGCCGAGACATCGAGCAGATCGTTGATCAGCCTGTCGAGTTCTTCGATTTCGTGAATCGAGCGCTCGATATACTTGGCTTTGCCTTTGCCCTCTTTGGCGAGTAATTCCAAGCTGACCCGCATGCGTGCCAGCGGCGAGCGCAATTCGTGGGAGACATCGGCAATCAGGCGCTGCTTTTCTTGCAACATGGTCTGAATTTTGCCCATCATGTGATTAAAGGCATCGGCAATCACCTGAAACTCTTTTTGGCGCCCAATGTTGATCGGGCGGGAAAAATCCCCTTCAGCGACTTTTTCAATTGAGGCAAAAAGCTCTTTAAAGGGTTGGAGGATATACAGGACAAAGGGAATCAGCAGCAGGCCGAGAAAGAGCAGAATCAGGCCGCCTGAGATCCAGATCGGGTTGATATGCTGCGGTGGCGGGCGGTTTTCTCTCTCGGCGAGGCGGTGAGGAGGTAACATTGCGCCTCGGGGCGGCGGGCCCTTAAAGCCCGGAAAATCTGGCCCCGGGGGGGGCTTCATCGGCTTTTCAGCAAAAGCCGGTACGTATTGCAAATAGCCTTTGCTGGGGGCCCCCGGGTCGAGATAGGCCAGCACCCGCGGGGGCTTTTGTTTGTCGAGAATCAAGGTGCCGCCGCTGGCTTTTAATTGTTTGAGCTCTTCGGGCGAGGGGGAGGGCTGGGCCAAACCGGTCGAGATCCGCAATCGATCTCCTTGCCAATAGGCGATGCGCCAGTGCAAATAATCGCCAATTTCGCTAATTTGCTTTTGCATGTCTGCGGGGCGGTTTTGCGCCGATTGTTTGAGCACAAACTGAATAAACCCCACCTGATCTTCGAGAAACATTCGCTGCATGTGGCTTTCATCGCGTTTAAACAGTAGGTTCATGGCCGTTACCGTCAGCAGTATGGCGGCAAAGACACTGACCACCGCATAGAGGTAGAGTTTGCGAAAGAGGGGCTGAATCATTTGGTGAATAAATAACCCACGCCGCGGATGGTCTTGATGATCTCCGGTTTGCGCGGGTTGTCCCCCAATTTCTGACGCAGCCGTGAGACAAAGACGTCGATGGTGCGGTCAAAAGAGTCAAAATCCAGGCCACGCACTTTGTTCATCAGGGCGTCGCGGGTCAAGACAATGCCGGCATTTTCGACCAGGCAATGTAACATGTCAAACTCAGTGGTGGTCAGATCCAGGGCCTCGCCCTGGTGCAAGACCTGGCGGGCATCAAGATTCATGACCAAGTCATGGGCCTCAGACAACAATTGGTTTTCGCTGGGGGCCTGTTGCAAAAATTGCTGGCTGCGCTCAAAGCGCCGCATGATGGTTTTGATCCGGGCCAACAACTCACGCGGGTTAAAGGGTTTGGCGATATAGTCATCGGCACCCAGTTCGAGACCGACAATGCGATTGTAATCGTCCTTTTTGGCGGTGAGCATGATGATCGGCAAAAGCGGGTTGAGATTCCGCAACTGCCGACAGGTCTCAAAGCCGTCCATTTCGGGCATCATAAAATCCAGCAAGACCAGATCGACGGGGTGTTTGCGGACATATTCCAGGCCTTTATTGGGCGTGGGGGAAGCGCT
The DNA here is from genome assembly GCA_044356335.1 of Candidatus Sericytochromatia bacterium. GTDB lineage: Bacteria > Cyanobacteriota > Sericytochromatia > UBA7694 > UBA7694. The sequence goes on along the minus strand of JBIKWL010000050.1, from coordinate 27,222 downwards.
GAATTCAATCGCTTCGTCTGCAAAATAATCGCCGAGCAGGTCGTGCATCTCTTCGTCGTCGTCAATCATATGTACTTGAATCATGAGGGGTGACCTCTTCGCACGTTTGCTATTTACAGTGTAATCAGGAAATGTGAAAGGGGTGTGGTGTTTTGTAAATGCTTTGTAAATCTTGGGGGGCGGTTTGTTTTGAGGGGGCTGGGGGTTCTTTGTGGGTTTGTTTGCGAGCTTGTTTGCGAACTTGTTTGCGAACAGGGGCTCTTTTGTCAGGGAATGGCACGGAGGGAGCCTCCGCCCCCACATCCGTGTGGGGGCTGCGGTCGTGCGCGCTCCTTCGGCTGACCCTCCTGGCTCAGTCGCGCGCAAAGACCCTCCTTTGCTCATTCCCTGACAAAGACCTTGCTTGCCGGAAAGAAGACCAGGAGAAGACCAGGAGAAGACGAAGAAGCTCACGGAGGGAATGGCTACAAAACAAACCTGCTTGGGGTCACCGGGTTTGAAGGCTGGCTGGATTGGTTTGGGGCTGTCTGGCTTGGGGGAGTGAGGTGGGTGCTGGCTGGGTTGGGTTGGGGCTGTCTGGCTTGGAGGAGTGAGGTGGGTGCTGGCTGGGTTGGTTGGGGCTGTCTGGCTTGGGGGAGTGAGGTGGGTGCTGGTTGGATTGGGTTGGGGCTGTCTGGCTTAAAGGCGTGGAGGGTTGGGGATGACAAGAGGCCCCGTCTTCATGACATCTGCTGAGTGAGGGAAAGTTTGAGCAGGAGAAAGACCTACCTGGGTAAGATGGGCACCAGGAACCCCGCCGGTCCAGGATGGACAAAGGCGGGGTGACTCGTAACAGCTTCTTGCAGAGCCAAAGGTGCCCTAGCCGTTGGCGAGTTTGCGAGCCTTACGGATAGGGACAGCATTGATGATGCTTAGAAGGCTCTTGCCTGAGCCGTTGGCGGCTTTGCCGACTTTACGGCTTAGGACAGCATAGATACTTAGCACCGCAGGTGCTGTAGCTCACGGAGCACACGATGTGCGAAATGAGCGGCCCAGATACCCAGGTACGGTCTCTCATGCTCTGAACTGCTAACCCTCTTTGCCTTTGAGAGCCTTTGAGTCAACAGTTCTGCCTGAGAGCCTAGCGGCTCATTTCATAGCCTTCTTTGAGGGCGAAGACGGGAATGATGCCGCCCCCGGCACTGACGTTGATCACCTTGGACTCAGAGATGCGGCCCAGGCAACCTGCGTATTTGCCGTCAAAGACGTAGGGGTTGAGATTGAGGTTTTTCTTCTCCAAAACCACCTGATTGCCTTTGATCACGGGGAATTCGTATTCGGGAATTTCCACGGCCTCTTGAATGATCCACCAGGGGCAGCCCATGGCGCTTTCGATGACGCTGGCCCATTTTTCACGCTCGGTGAATTGGCCCACATAGACCTCGTAGCCACCGGCAGCCCAGGTCGGTTTGAGCACGAGTTCTTCGCGGTGTTTCATCACATAATTAAACAGTGAGATGTCTTGGCCATCTTTGGAGATCGTGATCGTCTCGTCCATTTTGCGGGTCCAGGGGATGTATTTTTTGATACAGTTGGACTCTTCTTCGTTGAAATAGTGGTGGTTTTCTTCGTTGCTCAAGAATGAGAGCATTTCTTTTTGCGAGCCCAGGGCTGAGCGGAAATTGTTCACACAGCAGACGGCGCCGTCGCGCAGGGCGTTGAGGAAGTCTTTCATCTCGCGGGGGAAGCGCTTGAAGAAGGTGAAGCGCAGGCACATATTCACAATGTCGAATTGCACATTGCCAGAATAAAGCTTGCCATTGCGGTATTCAAATTCGCGGGGGTCCACAAAATTGGCTTCGATGCCGTGTTCGATCAGGTAGTCGCGCACGATCTCGCTATCAGAGCCCGAGAGGAATTCTTTGAACGAAACCAAGGCCACGCGGGGACGCTCTTTGGTGCCGCCCCATTCGCGATAACATTTGAGCAGAGACTCTTTTAATGCGTACAACATCGGCCGATCGGAGGTCACGGCATAGTCGGCGATCAGCTCTTTGTAGAGTGGAGAGTTGATCAGCAGATCTTCGTAGGTATCAAGCCAGCCCCGGCCACCGGGATTGTCGGTGTTAAATTCAATGAATTTAAGGGTTTTGCCGTCGTAGAGGGCATCGTGGCGGTTGAGTACCGTGGGTTTGCTGTAGCGGTAATTCCAGTGAATCCACTCCAGGGGAATGTCTGGGTAGGGGAAATAGCTCTGGATATACTCATCTTCGAAATACAATTTTATCGCTTTGTCGAGGGTGCGATCGAGGGTCTCGGCCACGTCGGCGATCAGTTTGACGGAGTCGTGTTTGAGAAACATCGGTGAGAGAGTCACGGGCAAAATGCCGCCTTCGCCGTAGCTGCAGCGCTTTTTCAGCAATTGCTGCATAAAGTCTTGACGGTATTTGATCACTTCGCGAGGATGGTCGATCATCCACTGGGTTAAGGCTTTGTCGGCTTCATCAAAATGCTGTTCGAAGGTCGGCGTGAGATTGGGGGCCTCGGTGCGGGGTGGGCGCGCGCTGCTGGCCGCTTTGGCGGCAGGTTTGGCTGCTTGTTTGGGGGCCGCTTTGGTCGCAGGTTTAACGGCTACTTTTGTAACTTCAGCTTTGGTTGCCGCTTGGGCTGGGGCTTTGCTTTGCGGGACAGCTTTGGATTCGGCTTTAGATTCGGCTTTGGGGGATGCGGAAGGTTTGGCTGCGGGTGCTTTGGGTGTCGCTTTGGGTGTTGCTTTGGGAGCTTGAACGGGTTTCTTGGCCATGCGATTGCCTCGTTTGCAAAGATTTTGGATCGAATTTGGATTCAATGTAGCATGGAAAATAGCTTGTGATAAGGCCTCGGCAGGGCTTTTTCGGGAGTGGCTTTCTCTGACTTTTTAGAAGAAAAAGCCACTACCCAATCAATGTTATACTTACAAAGCGAGAAAAACCGGGGGTAAAAGCCGATCTTATCCGTCAAACGCATCACCGCTAAAGACTTTCAAAACGGAGCAACTGTTTTGGAATTGCTGCATGCAGACATCCCCTTTGTGGTGAATGGCTTGCCTACTTATGAAGAGGCTTACCAGAAAACCCTGGAAATTTTTAAGCAGGTAAAAATCAACCTCTTTAATCTCTTTGGTACCCACCAGGGGGAACAGGAAATCCGAAATTACCATGAATTGGTTGACGCTTTTTCGCGTCTGAAAATCGCCTCTTCTCAAGCGGTGGATCCCCAGGCGATTTTGCGAGAATACCAGGCCCTTTTCTATAAATATATTATTTCTTCTGAAAACCTCAATACCGAGAACCTTTTCAGTGTGCAGGTAGATGTTCTTCCCTCCAGCGAATTGGGGAGAAATATTGTTGCTCCTACTATTTTTCCCTATTCGAGCTTATTACAGCAGCATTTTCAACGGATTTATCTCAATACTGTACTCAGTGTTTCCCGTGGAGATGGAAAAATTCACAAACGCAGCAAAAATTTCCATGCCCATAATTATGATACCTTTACCACCTTTGCTCAAGCGGGAAGTCAAACCAGTGTTTGTTTTTTTTCCCCGGCTTATTACACGCGTTTTAAGACCCGCTTGATCTCCAGCACGCCAGGGATTGTGCTTTTTATTCCAAATGCCGATCTTTTGGACGACTCCGTGATGGCCGAGGCTTTGGTCTATGAGGGGGTGCAGCCCGGAGATATTGTCTATACCCCGCCTTTGTGGTTTCACTCTTTTCACCACATGGGAGCGTATTTGAATATTGCCAATGGCGAGTTTTTTCCCTCGCTTTTTCAAGAACGTTTGGCCAATTTGAGGCCTGAAGTTTTTGGGGCGGATGGAGAGCATATTCTCTCTCATCAGCAGGCCTTACAGCGTTATGCGCTCAGCCCTCACTGAAAGGCGTTCTCAGATGCAACTTAGAACTGTTCATGTCACCCGTTATCTGACGCCCTTGCGCGAAGGGGGGTCGCTGCCTGCGATTGTCGAAGGCGATGACGATGGCACCTATGTACTTAAATTTCGGGGTGCGGGCCAGGGCGTGCGCGTCTTGGTGGCTGAGTTGATTGTCGGTGAAATGGCGCGCATGTTGGGTTTTCGTATGCCCGAGTTGGTCTTAATGGAACTCGACCCGGTACTCGGGCGCGCCGAACCCGATCCTGAAATTCAAGAGCTGATTCAGGCCAGTGCGGGGCTCAATCTGGCCCTGGACTATTTGCCAGGCTCGATTACCTTTGACCCGCTTGTGCCCAAACCCATGCAGCAGGACTCTCAATTGGCGTCAGAGATTGTCTGGTTGGATGCCTTTTGTTCGAATGTGGATCGCACGGCCCGCAATGCCAATATGCTGATCTGGCACAAGCATCTCTGGTTGATTGATCACGGGGCAGCGCTGTTTTTTCACCACCATTGGCAAGATTACCAAGCCCGCAGTTTGAGCCCGTTTAGCCAAATCAAAGACCATGTGCTGTTACCGTTTGCCAGCCAATTGACCCAGGCCGATGCCAAACTGGCCCCGCTGTTGACTCCCGAGCGTTTGCGGGCGATTCTGGATCTGATTCCCGATCAGTGGCTGGGAGATGTGCCCGCCTTTGAGAGTGTCGAGGAGCATCGACAGGCTTATTTGGATTATTTTCTCTCCCGTCTGCAAGGTCCGCGTAAATTTCTCGAGGAAGCCCAGCATGCCCATTTGCAGTTATGAATATGCGGTGATTCGCGTCATGCCGCGGGTTGAACGGCAGGAGTTTCTCAACGTCGGAATTGTCTTGGCCTGTCAGGCCAAGCGTTATTTGCAAGCCCGGATTGAACTGGATTCTCCCCGACTCAAGGCCTTTGCGCCCCAACTCGATCTGCAAATGTTGGAAGACTATCTCAAGACCATTCCCCTGATCTGCGAAGGCAAAGGTCCTTTAGGCCCTGTCCCGCAGCGGGAGCGTTTGCACTGGCTGGTGGCCCCCCGCAGCACCATCGTTCAACTTTCACCCCTGCATTCGGGGCTGTGTGAGAACCTCGATGCTACAATGGAAGACTTACTGAATAAATTGGTTCGGCTGGGTGCTTAGAAAAGGTCTGTGCCAAAGAGCGTTCTGTATTCGCTGTTCACTTTGTTTTCGTAGGTGCTGACATTGGGATCGCCGTAGCGCTCCAAAGCCCGCTCCACGTTGCCATTGTTGCGGTCTTTAATTTCATAGGCCATATAGGCTGTCGAGGTCCAGATATTCTGCTTGATGTCATAGCGTTGACTGATTTTGGTTTCACTTTGAACAAAATTGTCGCGGAACTGGGTAAAAGGCTCTCTGCCACGCTGGCCTTTTGCCATGCCCGCCATATAATGAACCTGGCGAATGGCGATCCCAGTCAATTGACCTAACCCGCCTGCTCCTGTGTTGCTGCGGGCTCTGGGGTTAAATCCACCGCTCTCATGGGCATAGACGGCCATCATGATTTTGGGATCGACACCAAAGGCTTCTCCCGCTTTGTCCAATTCAATTGCAATTTCCCGCATTTCGGCGTCGGTGGTCTTTGTGCGGTTGGCATTGCCCAATTCAGCGTGGTGGGTCTGGTACTTTTTCAAGGCTTCATACAGTTCTGCAGCCCTGGGGGTCATGCCCTCCGTATTGACAGGGCCAGCTTCAGCTACCGCACTGGCCTCTCCCGTTTCATCACTGGCTTTGGCTGTGCTGGTGGGGATTTTGAGCGTCATGCCTGCTCTGACGGCTTCAGGACTTGAGAGGATATCTTTATTGGCTTCATAAATTTCGGGATAGCGTTCAGAGTCGCCCAAATGACGCAAAGCCAGGATACTCAACGATTCGCCGGGTTTAACTGTCACCTCTGTGAATTGCGGAGCAGGGGGCTCGGCGGGGGGGCCTTCTGCGACTGGGGAAGCTTCGCTTGTGCCCGTCGCATCTGTTGCTGGGGGATCCGCTGGGGGTGTTTCTGTGGCCGGGGGCTCAGTGGTTGGGGCTGTCTCTACAGGCGGGGTTTCAACAGGTTTGCCTATCGGAAAGTCCACGCTGTTGGAGGGGGTGGGAATTTTGAGTGTCATGCCGACATGCAGATCGTTGGGGTTGCGCAACAGATCTTTATTGGCTTCATAGATATCCATATAATTGGCGGAGCTGCCCCAGAGATTTTGCGCGATTTTGCTGAGGGTGTCACCGCGTTTGACTTGGTATTCGGTGAAGTGGGGCGCACCATTGGCCTGGGTGCCGCTCAAAGAGCCAAAACTCAATTGATCCTGGGGAGCAATCGCAGTTGTTTCAGGGGTTGGCTTGCTGTCAACAGCGGGAGTTGTCGCAGTTGTTTTGGCTGGAAAGGCCAATGGCGTCTGGGGTGTAATGACGGGGGTGGGGGTGTTCGAAACGGTGGACATAAATGCGTCTCCTCAGACTTTTCTAAAATAGGCATCGCAAAAAAGGTATTTTTTAATTATAGAACGGGATCCGGCTGACAGGTGTATCTTAATCAAATCCTAATATCTGGTCGGCGCACAGGCTTAAAAGGCACCATTGTTTTATCGCCAGATGCGATAAAATCTCGCCAGATGCGATAAAATACAGTCATATTTTTTAGCATGGGTCTTGTCATTTTTTTGCGCAATTGAGCCAAGGGAATTCAGATATGAAAATCGGCAACAGCACTTTAAACCCCCTTCAATTTGAACGTACACAAGCACAACCTGCTGTGAGTACGGGGCTAACGCCCATCCGTACAGCAGGCCCTCAAGCAGCGAATTCACCTGATGCGGCTCCGTTTCGAGCGCTTGAGCCAGAGGCCACCTTGCAAAACCGGCTCAATGATGTACTGGTTTTGGGCAGTGCTGACTCTGGAACCCTTTCGCGCAGTGTTGGACAGCTCAGTACTGCCCTAGAGCAGTTAAAGCAGCTGACCCAAAGTGGCCCCAATGCTTCATCTCTGGATATTTTGCGGCGCTATCAGCAAGAAAACCTGCCTGCAGCCATAAATCAGCTGACACAGCAATTAGAGGCGCTTGCGCCCCAACTGGCCAGCTTGCCCCTTGAAAGCCCTGAGCGCCAGCAAATGGTTTTGCAGCAGCAGGTTTTGTTGCAGTCACAGCAATTGCTTCAACAGGCCGCTGCCGTATTGGGCGACTCTCCACTGCTACAGCCTTCTTCAGAGCCAGGCGTACGCAACGACATCAATCCCCCCACTGTTGAGACAGCTACTTCCCAAGCCCTAGAGCAGCTGCTGCTGAATGTCACCCCCCGCCAACAAAGTGATTTTAACGAACGCTTCAGCGCCCTCAATCCCAATGAGCAGCGCACAGCTTTGGACCTGATTTCTCAGCTTCAAATCAGGCCTGCACCTGCTAACTTTTACCCCCAGTTGCTGGCTACTCGCAATACCCTCACACCCGAATCCCAGATCGAAGTGGGTCGCACCCTCAATGCCCTCAATCTGTTTCTCCCCAATCTGACCCCCACCGCTCCGACCAGTGAAGACCTCAGCAGCCGCATTGAGCGCTTTGAAATGCCTTTTTATCTGGGGTATGACAACCAGGCGGTAGATGTTCAGAACCGCTATGCCCAAGACCTACTCGCCCTTTCCGGCGATCTTGGTTATCAGGTCAATCTCCAGGTGGAAATTGGCATAACTCTTGATGGCGAGCGGATGGTTCAGCCTGAAAATACCCAGACTGAGCTGCTGGCCGCCCTAGGTATATCAGGTGCAACGGCTGAAACCGGTGCAACGGGTGAAGCACAATTGCAGTTTTTTGAAAGCGAGGGGAGGAACGTCTTTGAATGGGGCGAAGATGACAAACTGGCCCGCCAGGATGGTACCCTGGTGTTTTTGCCCACAGATCCCCAGGCCGATCAAGCCCTTCGGTTTACACAAGATTTTGTGCGCACAGAGACCCGGGCCAGACGGCGCAGTGTGGGTACCCAAGGCGTACAAACTGCGAATATTGAGCGTATTGACCGCAAGGATGTTTTAGCCACACCCGGTGTACAGGGGGCGGTTGCCAGTCAGAATAGCCCCAGTGCAGCCGTTCTGGCTGCCCGTTTCCCCAATGGCCGGGTCAGTCAAACCTATAACGAGGGGGGCAATACCCTGATTGGTACCCTGCCCAATGGCGATGCTTATGCGATTGTGGGTTATGACAGTCTTTTGACTTCCACCCGCTTGCTGGAGCTGCGCGACCAGAACAGCCCGTCCCCAGTATTTACGCCTGAAGCACTGTCTGCTCAACGCAGTGCCATGGGGTTGGATCTGCCCTTTGAGCAATTGCGCGGCGACACCCGCCGCCTGATTGAAGATACCGCACAGCGCCTCAATCGTGGACCGGTCGCCCCCGAGCAGCGCAGCGCCCTGCGGAGCCAGGCCATAGACTTTCTGGCCAAAATGGAAATCACCAAGGGTGTATTGGCCGAAGACCTCGGAATTCCCGTCGAACGCCTCACCTTTATTTCTCAGCCAGATTTCCATATTGACATGCACATGCGGCCCATGCGACCTGGTGAAATCATGCTCAACGATTTTGGCGCCAATGACGATCTGCTCAAAGCCGCACTGGAAATGGCCGAGCCGGGCTCCTGGGAGGCTGCTGAATTGGGGCGCATGCGTGAGCGCAATCGCGAATTGGCGCGTGTGTTGCGGCCTGTGATGCGCGAAATAGAAGATCAGCTCAAGGCCGCAGGTCTGACCGTCACACGCGCCCCAGGCGTGCTGGAATCGCCCCCTAACCCCGAACTACCGCCAGATGATTCTTTAACGGATGATTTGCAAACGCGCAGGAATATCCGTTATACCAATTTTATGAATGCCATTCCCATGACCCGTCCGGGCAGCAATCAACTGGTCTATCTGACCAACGCCAGCAGCATTGCTCCTTTGCAGCGGGCTTATGCAGACTTTCTGCAGGAGCAGTTTGGGATTTCAGATGTCTATTTTCTGGGGGCCGGTATCCCCGAAGGGGGCAGCCCTGGCCCCAACCAGCTGAATTTTGCCGAGCTGTCTTTGCGCCGCATGGGGGGGCTGGACTGTCGTGAAATCCGTTCGCTACTGCAGCCTTTCCTGGGCCCTGCAGCCGGAGCGGTTCCCCCCTCTCCCCCTGTGAATCTGGTATCATGAAGGCCATGCAAACCACATCCCCCCCCATCCCCGAAAGCCTCGAAAACCTGGACTATGCGGCCTTTGGCGCCGAACTCGAAGCCTTGCACCAGCGCCTGGTCGCCAATATCTCCGAAGCAGATTTTAAGCACCTGCGCAAAATTGAGGGCTGGGGCCGTTTGAGCAGTTTTCTAGGCTATGCCACAGCTTGGCTCTTGCCCAATCCCGTCAGCGCTCTGCTGATCAGCACGGGTCAAATGGCGCGCTGGGGCTGTCTCAATCACCACATTCGCCACCGGGGCTACGACCGCGTGCCCAATATTCCCAAACGCTATACCAGCAAAGGTTTTGCGCGGGGCTGGCGGCGCTGGATCGACTGGCCCGATTGGCTCGTGCCCGAAGCCTGGGACTTTGAACACAATGTCTTGCACCACTACCACACCGGCGAAAAACTCGACCCGGATATCCTCGAAGACCGCGTGCAACTCATGCGCCGGATCAAGGCGCCCATTTGGTTCAAATATGCAGTGGCCTCGTTTTTTATGGTCACTTGGAAATTGACCTATTATGCGCCCAACACCCTCTGGATTCTGCAACAGCAGCGTTCGCGTCCGGGGCGCAAAGGGCTCGAAGAGCGCATTGCCGGGCATCATCCCGCCATTTTTCACGGGGCCCCGCTCTGGTGGCCCTTCAGCAAAGGCAGTGGCGAATTTTGGCTGCGCTGTGTCTTTCCCTATGCGCTCTTTCGCTTTGCCCTGATCCCCTCACTGTTTTTGCCCTTGGGGGTGCCTTCGGCGATCAATGTGCTGATCACCAGTGTGCTGGCTGAGCTTTTCACCAATTTGCACACCTTTTTGATCATTGTGCCCAACCACACCGGTGACGATGTCTACCGCTTTGACGGGCCTGTCTCCGACAAAGCCGAGTTTTATCTGCGCCAAGTGGTGGGTTCGGCCAATTTTACCGGGGGCCGCGATTGGCAGGATTTCTTGCAGGGCTGGCTGAATTACCAGATTGAGCACCATCTTTGGCCCGAACTCACCCTGCGCCAATACCAATTGGCCCAGCCCGAAGTTGAGGCGATCTGCCAGAAATATGGCGTGCCGTATATTCGCCAATCGATCTGGAAGCGCATTGGTCAGACCATGCGTCTGCTCACAGGCCAGATTGTCATGCGCCCACTCAAAACGCGCTCCAAGCAGGAGCGCGAAAAAGAGCTGGCTTCTATTTAAACCGACGCTTTGGGGTTATTTGCCTTCGACTTTGGCCGAGCCCGAGCTGTCGATCGTCACGTTGACCGAAGAGGTATCTGTGCCGCCTTTGTTGTCCGAGACCAGCACTGAAATAATTGCCACGCCGGTTTCCAGGCTGCCGTCCGATTTTTGAGGCATCCAGGTGATAATTTCCCCTTGGGTCGAAGAGAGTGTGCCCTTGGTGGCCGACCAGACGTATTTTAAGATATCTCCGTCTTCGTCGATGGCCACGACCTTAAAGCTGATAATATCTTCTTTCCGGCTCACATTGGTGGGGTTGGCGTTCATCTGCTGCACAATCGGCTTGCGGTTGACTTTGGCCTCTTGATTGCCTGTGCCGGGGGTGTTGATCACCACGTTTTGACGGGGATCACAGCCCGCCAGTGAGAGCGCCAGGAGACCGAGGAGAAGTAATTTTTTCATGGTTTTGTACACTTTCTGATTCAATCTTTATTGGGCCAGGCCCTGAACAACGCTGATGCCACAGCCGCCTGAGCTGCTGTTAAACAGCCAGGTACTGTTGCTGGAGTCTTGTATGGTATAGCGGCCAGCAGGCAGGACCACATTGGCAGGGCGGGCACTCCAGGTGCGGGCGCTGGTACTGCTGGTGACGGTGCCGCCACTGGCCGACCAGGGACCAAAGGTCTGACCGCTGTCGCTCTTTAAGCTGATCTCCACAGGGCCATTGTGGGTGGTGGAGTGGTAATTGACCACCCCGGCCAGCCGATAAGCTTGGGTTAGATTAAAGCTGGGCTGACAGCTGGGATCACTAAAATAGCTGATATCCGGAGAGAAATTGCTAAAAACGTTGCTGGCGACGAGATTCCCACTGCCACCACTGATCGGCGCGGGGGTGGGGGAAGGCACAGGCTCAGGGGCATTTAACAATTTAACCTGCCGTGTGCGATCGCCGAGGCCATTATTCATACGCACTACGCCGCTTACGTACAGCTTGTCGAGGCTGGTGAGATTCACAATCGGGATCTTGCCCTCTACCACACTGCCCACTTCCAGGCCCGTGGTTTCGGGCAGACCGTCTTTGTAGATATTGCCAGTCCAGCCCATACTCAGACGGTAATCTTGGACCCGGGTTGGATCGGGTTTTCCCCAGGTGTCGAGGCGGTAATAGAGATGGCGGGCGTCGCGGGCCAGATAGAGGGCGCGCAGATCCAGACTGCTCTCGCTGCTGCCGGTATCGCGGGGGCCATCTTGCGCCACGGGCAGGATATTCTGCCATTCATTGGGTTCGCCATCGAGGGTCACACTCAGGGTTTCGAGTGTGTTGCTGCCAAGTTTGAGCGGTGGCAGTCGATCATCGCTGGCCAAGACATCCACGGCTTTACCCGAGCTGGGATCTGTTTTGCAGAGCAGGTTGCTGGCCTGGGTATCTACCTCCAATTTGCTTGATCCGTCGGCTTTGATCAAGATATTGAGCGCACCTGGGGTGGTGTATTTGCCATCGCTGACCTCGACCATTACAATGCCGATGCCTTTTTCAGGATTGCCATTTTTAAGGGGATTCCAACTCACTTCGGTACCTTCACTTTTATTGAGGCTGCCCCGCGTGCTGCTCCAGCGATAGGTTAAGGGGTCACCTTCGCCGTCGTAGGCCTCGACTTTGAGTGTGGCGTTGCCATCTTTGTTCAGGCTCACGGCGGAACTGATCAGGGCTTGAATGATCGGAGGGCTGTTGCCAAGGGTGGCCTCGTTAGCGACACCACTCGGGCGCTGGCCACTCAGAGGAGATGTGCTGTTACAGGCCAAAAGGGCGCTTAAGGCCAAACTGAGCGAGAGCAGGGGGAGATTTTGCTTGTACATGTTTAGAGTCCTTCGTTGCGATAGAGTTCTTCGCGCACGCCGCTGCCGGTGGCGCAGCTCAGGCGAGAGATCAGGCCCACTTGAGCCGCGCCTGAAGCCTCCACAGCCAATTTGACAAAGGCCTGACATTCACCACTTTTGCCGTCACTGACCGTCAGGCTAACGGTGGCAACACCACTCTTGCCTTTGCCAGGCTGCCAGAAGACCGAATAACCTTCTGTCGCTGAGAGTTGGCCCGAATCACTGCTCCAAAAGTATTTGAGTGTGTCTTTCTCGGCGTCGGTGGCTTCAACTGTGAAGCTGATCTTGTCTTCAGCTGCCACTTTGGCAGTGGGGTTGGCGGTCAGATTTTGAATGATCGGTGGGGTATTCTTTTGGGTTTCAGTTTTGGCTGAGTTCTGGCCAAAGACCAGTCCCCCAGAACCGCGTTCGAGACCGGTATAGGGGATATTTTGACTACAGCCAAAGCTGAGCAATGGCAAACATGCCAAGAGTCTTAGGGAGATGCGTTGATGTGTTTTCATGGTCTAAAATTCAGACCTCCTCTCAATCCTGTGGTCAGGGCCATGGATGTACCAAAAGACAGGCCTGTGTCGATACTCAGGCTCAGGGACCAATGTGGGTCCAGCTTGTGTTCACAGCCCACTTCGAGCAGAGCGCCGGGCACAAGCGGCGCGCCAGGGGCCAAGACCAAAAATCCGCCTGCACCCGCAAAAAGCGTTTGTGCTGGGTTGAGGGGGTGACGGTAGCGCAGACTGAGCGGTAAATAGGTGCTGAAGCCATTGTTTTGCAAAAACCCACTGGCACCTGCAAATACCCCCCAATGGGGATCCCAGTCGTATTCCAGGCCCAACATGAGTCCGGGAGAGGGTATCCAACCGCTACCCCAAGCGAGCGCACCCAGCCCCTGCAGGCTGATCGCCAGCGGTGGGGTTTGAACTGCCTTATTTGGCGCCTCAGGCTGAACCGAATGCCCGGGGGAGGGCTGTGGCGATGTCGTCACCACAGGTTTTGCCGTTGCCGTCGGTTGTGGGGATGGCTTGGGAGAGGGCTTGGGAGCAGCCAAAACCGAACCCGTCCCGCAGAATGCGAGCAAAGCCAAGTTTAAGAGTAAAAGATGGTTTTTCATATTTTTTTCCTCAGGATCAACTAGAACCAGTCTAGTTTTAAATCTGAAGTAAGAAGATGATATGGATTGTCTGGGATTTTGATTATTATCAAGATTTTAGGCAGTGCTTTTTCTTGCTTGTCTTGACCCCTGATTCTCAGGCGGTTACACTCAAACAGAGACTCCAAATCTTGATGAGGCAGAAGTGAAATACAAGACCCTGACCCGTTTGCTGCTTTTGGGCTCGGCCTTCACCCTGGGGGCCTTGGGCTGGTCTCAGCGTGGCGCTGTTCAGGAAGTTTTGGCCCACAATCAGGATTCACAGGCTGTTTATGCTCAGATTCAGACCCATACCCGGCGTTTACAAGACAGCCCCCAAGATGCTTCCCTCTGGTACAACCGGGGTGTTTTAAGGGCCCAGATTGGTGAAGACAAAGCCGCAATTGCCGATTTAATCCGGGCGCTGGAGTTGGAACCCCATGATACAGATAGTCTCTACAATCTGGCCTGGATAGAGCTGCGTCAAGGTCAAAACAAAGTTGCGCTCAAACATCTCACCCAGCTCTTGCAAATCGACCCCCACCATCTCGATGCACGCTGGAACCGCGCCTGGCTGCAACAGCAACTCAAAAACCAGTCTGCCGCACTCCATGATTACCGTTTTATTGAAAAAAACCTTCAAAAGCAGCTCAAGCCACTCGAAAAAGCAGAATTGGCAGCTCTTTTGCAAAAGCCGGCTGTGGCTGCTGCTGCTTATGCTTTGGCTCTCAAAAAAGAACCCGGCCAGCCCGATGCACTTTTGGGCCGGGCCCGCAGTCTTTTGGCGCTCAAACAGCCGCAGGCAGCGGAGCCAGTCTTGGCCGAGGCCTTTCAGCAGCGATTAAACCCAACCCAGAAAGCTGAATTGCTGAAACTCAGGGCCGAAATGGCCCTGCTGCAAAAAAAAACACAACTGGCCCTGGCGGATTATTTGTCTTTGCGCCAATATGAGCCCCAAAACGCCCGTTTGCAATTGCAGATTGCCAGTTTAATGGCCCAATTGGGACAGGAGAACCAAGCCTTGGAACCGCTCACACGGGCCTTAAAAATGGCCCCTGACTTGCAGAAAGATCCTCTTTTGCAGGGGCGTGAATTCTTTCGTCTGCGCCGTCTTCCGGAACTGCAGGCTTTATTGGGGGGGAGCAAGCCCCCCCCCAGGCAAAAGCCATAAGACCACGTGGGGTCAGTTTAAGCTGATTTAAAATAGGCCATAAACGAGGTCTGGGTGATCTCCAATTGGCGTTTGGTGCGCATCCAATTTAAGTACAACTTGGACGAAATGATATTGTTAAAGGGATCATTGCTGGAGGCGCTGATGAACAGGTTCTTCATCAAGCCATAGCGCAGAATATCCTGGTATTCGGGATTGTCGATCACCCTTTTCAGCTCTTTCGTGAAGTCATTCTCAAAGCTGCCGCCTGAGCGGCCTGGTCCAACCTTCAAGTAATCCTCATAATTGCTACGGTAGATTGTACCTGTGTAGATGGTTTCCCCCAAGGATGTTGTCACGGGCTGATCCAGGGTAAGATTATTTCCAATGATATTTGTGATACGCCGGGTCAGGCTGTTGATGTTGACCACATCGCCCACATTAAAGCCTGTGCTATCAACCACCTGCAGGGGGTTAAATGCGCTGCCATCCCCCGTGTTGGTGTTGCTAAGTTCCATGCGCTGGCTGGGATCGGAGTCGCCAAAGCCAATCGATTCGGTGCTGGTGCGTACGGGCGCAGTGGTATCCACCCTGGGCGGGAAGCCCACCACATCGTACTCATCGTATTCCAGATGCACGCGAACCGGCGCACCTGCAGCCATGGCATAGGTCTTGTTTAAAAACAGGGAGAGTTCGCGGGTGCCCAGGCCATTGCCCAAATTGAGCCGATCTCCATGCAGGGGGACATTGCTCAGGGGCGCATCGAGCCGAACTGTATTGCCAGTGATGTTTGCGATCAGGCGGCGTTCACCATTGATTGAAATGGCTTCACCGACAGAAAAACCATCAGTGGCGGTCACCTCAACCGAGGGATTGACTGTATTGGTGGCATTGGCCCCGTTGGTGATGCCTTGGTAATGGCCCACCAGAATCTCCAAATCGTTGGTCACAAAGGGATTGAGCTGTGTCTCACCTTCGTAAATGGCGATCGGCCAGGTGCCGTTGATGTCAAAGGGGCCTGTGGTGTTGTAACTCTGGGTCACTTTATTGGGAATCAGCTGCTCGCCGCTTTCAATTTCGACCCGCACAGATCTGAGCTTGCGCGGGCGCAGATTGCCATCACTGTCCTGGCTGACCAGATTTAAACTGACCTGAGCATCGGCCTGTACGTAGCCCCGGGGCGAGGGAAAGACCTCGGGGGCAATGCGTTGGCTTTCGTCGACAGTGGGGGTAACTGGATTGTCGAGATCTGCGCCTGGTGTGCGTGGATCTCCCAGGGCCACGCGGCCCACACGGTCCATTTCCGAAGACAGCGCGACCGAGACCAAATTGCCGGGTGTCTGTGTGCCGAGATCATCGTAATTGATGCGCACGTGGTCGCCTGTGGCGCTGGGGTTGCCTGCGGCATCCACCACACTGACGGTGTACTCGCCGACGATTTGCCGAATTTGCAGATCGGTGTGGATATTGCTTTGGTAAGCAGCAGGTACAGCGCCGCTCACGGGTACCAGAAACAGCGTTTGGGGATAGGTATTGGCATTTTTATGTACGACCCGGTAGCGGGTCGTGTCATCTGTACCCAAATAGACTTCATTGCGGGGTCCTTCGACATCAAAGGCATTGGCATCATCAACGTGCAGAATCATGCCCGCGCCCCAGGTTGCGGGTGGGTGGGTGGTTGAAACCACACCTCCCGCATTGCTGAGCAGGGTGCCTGCCAAGGCGGCGTTGATATTGCCATCGCGCAGGCCATCGACACCATCGAGCAATTCCGTCTGGAAATTGGCCAGGTATTTGCCGCCCGTGCGGGTAACGGTTTGCGGTCCGTAGGAGGCAAAGGTATATGTTGTAGGGGTATTGAGCGGAAAGCTGGCCACATCAAAGAGCGGCAGGGGAATGGCGTGGGGCTGTGCGCCCCCATTGGACCATTCGTTGATAATTAAATGGCCGGCGCGGTTGACCTGATTGGCCATTTGTAGGGTGATCTGAGATCCCCCGGCTTGCATAGTGGCGAAGACGCTGTTAGAGGCCCCCACGGCCCGTTCCGGGCCGGTCACATTGCTGGTCTGGCCCAGGATCACGTTGCGGGAATAGTCCAGAGGCACATCTGCGCCGCTGAACCCGCGCCAGAAAGCCGAGGTGGTGGTACGCTGGGCATTGCGGAGTTTGGCATCTTGTTCTGCCACCCCCAGCACCACGCCTGACCAAGCAGGCATATTCGGGTTGTGAACCACTGTCGTGTCGGCAGCATTGTAACGGCCCTCCAGGTTTTGTGTCCTGCCATTAAAATTGAGGGTGCCCATACCATCGTTATTAAAACGCTGCAAGGTGCCATTCAGCTCACGGTCGACGGTGTATGGCGCGCCTGTGCCCACAGCCCCATTGTCGAGGTTTTCGCGGTAATAATAAAAATTGCTTGGCAGTGAGCCCACATACAATTCACCAAAGCGGCGGCCTTCGCTGTCTCCGGGAATCAGATTTAAATCGGGAACATAGTCAAAGAGGTTATAATCGTCGCCATTCATCGATAGCCGGTTGTGGCTGGTGACATAGTCCTCAAAGTCGGCTGCAGCATTGTTATAAGCCGCATAATTGCTCATATCGTAGTTTTTATTGACATTGCTGACCTGGTTATTGAGGGTTGCTCCACCTGCTGTGGTATAAACCCGCTGTACAGAGAGGGCATCTTGGGCACTGTATTGGGCCCGGCTGGTATCGTCTTCGTAATAGCCTTTGCCAAAGGCGTCAAAGATATTGCCACCGGGATCCACACGGTAGCGCGGCACGGTGGTATACCCTCCCGCAGTGCGGAATTCCATATACGGATTGTTGATATCGATGCTCCAGTCGCGTTCGTCGATGGAGCCAAAATTGAAGAGCAGGTTGTTTTCTTTGCGCAGCACATTGACATCGTTGGTGGGAATTGAAACCTTGTATTCAATATTCAGGTCTGAGCCCATCACGCGATCAACGGTGCCATTGATGCCTGCAGCAGCGGTATCTGGATTGGTGGTGATACCGCGGTCGTTCTCGGTGCCCGTAACAAATCGGCTGGGATTGTTCACAGTAAAGGCTTCACCGGGAAAGGGCGCATGTTCGGTTGATACACCAAAATTGGCGTAAAAATCCGCATCGGCCCAGGTAAAACCGTTATTATTGGGATCCCCAGCTGTGGGATTGGCTGTGCGACCGGGGTCGAGGGGAGCAATACCGGTTGTTCCAGGGTTGCGGGCAGCCTCACCGAGCAAGACCTCATCGCCCATCAAAACTGCCCGTTGGGCAAAATTGCTCAGAGGGTCGGAGTCGGCAAATTGGGCCTCGTGTGGGGGCACGGGTGTGGCATTAAACAGGGTAATCAGGACACCTGCCGCTGGAGGGGTAATCGCGACATTGATATACACCTCTTGGCGCGCGGGAACTGCCGGAGAGCTAGATTGGGAGTATTCTGCCCAATAGAGCGGGTTCATCGGGTTGCTTGCATGGGGGTGCCAAGCGGGCGGCGGAAAAGCAGCTGCCAGATCGGCGTAGGTATTGTAAGTGATCATGCCAATGGTCAGCGGGAAATCTGTGATAGGGTCTACTGGCAAGCTGGTGCCGAGACGCTGTCCTGGGGGGAGGCCAGCAAAGGGGGCGCGGTAATCATAGGTCGGGATCGCGGGATCATCAAAAACTGGGTCGGTGGAGACGGCTGCGGGAGAGCCCGCGTCATTGACCAACCCCATAATGGTGTAAGGGCCAGCGCCGCCAATCATGATCTGATCGCCAATCGTAAACCCGGCTACGGAGTCGACGCGAATGCCACCTGTGGGGGCACTGGGATCAAAAGGGTTACCTGGACCTGAACCCGCAATGACTTCCATTTCGGGGTTGGGTCCGCAATCGTCTTCGGGGTGCTCCACGTCGATAAAGGCATAGGCCTTGGCCACGGCGGCACTTTGCAAAATATCTGTATTGCTGTTGACGGGGGCGGCAACGGTACCATCCCAGAGCGTGACCTGATCGACCACTGCGTCATGATCGAGGTTGAGGCGGCGGCCATTGAGGTCGAGCCACATTTCCCCACTGAGGCCTGAGCCTGAGTCGATATTCAATTGGCCAAATTCCCAGGGGCTGCGCACGATATCGTTGCGGTCGGAGACGCTGAAGGCGTTGGTGTATTGGTCATTGAATTGGGTAAATTGGTAGGTATTCGGGACATATTTGCTGATCACTTCATAGGGGCTGTCGGCCTGGGTAAAGGCCGGATCGCCTTCCCAAATCACGGGATTGACATTGCCCGAATTGTATTTGCCCTGTTCCCAGGTATTGAGAGCGCCATCGTAGGTCACGATCTGAAAATCGGTCACTTCAATTTCGAGGGAGTTCAAATCGCCCTGAAAGAGAAATTGCACGCGCACAGCGTCGGGTTGACCCACCACAGGCACGACCTGGGCAAAAAGCTCCTCAAATCCGCCGGTTTGTATATAGTCTGAGCCAAAGGTATTGGGGTTTTTGGCCGTGCCCAAACTCAGACTGATCGGTGTGTTTGCAGCTGTTCTGATGGCTTCATTGGTAACTGTACGATAAGTGGCGGGCATGGGAGTGCCATAGGTATTGCCACCACCATAGACATCGGGCTGGGCTGGGTTGCTTGACCAATCGTGGCGGCTAAAACCAAAGCGGCTGGGTACCCCAGGGCCGCTGTCATCCCAGGTTGAGCCAAATTGGGCTGAATTTTGATGCACCCGGTAGCGGTAGCGAAAGGAGACGCGGGTATTTTCGGTGAGGGCACTTCCGGGCAGGCAGGTATAGAGGTCAAACGCTGCTATTGGGCCATCTGCGGGGGTATAATACCCCGGCGCAGAGTATTCATTTTCACCGGGCTGAGAGATGACCCAGGCCCCCCGGCTGGTGCGAAAGAGCGGGCCAACCTGAAAACCCACCACATTCGAGCCTGGAAAATACGCCGAGCCAGTATAGTCAAAGCCCGCGTTGTTTAGGCGCTCTTTGACCATTTCTGTGGGGGCGTCTTTGATCTGGGGTTCGGTGCCATTGAGGACCTTGAGATCTTCATAGAAAGGGTGGGTCGGGGGGATATCATAAACCACCCGGTAGCCGGTGGGAACGGTATTTCCGTCGGGCTGGGCCGACACAGACGTTACTTCCAGAGAGAGGGGGAGATCGTCAAATTCCCAGCCCCAATTGACGCTGTTTTGGCCAGCGACGTTCATGTGGGCGGTGCTTGCTCCGGGATCGCCACCGGTGCCAATTGAGTCGGTGGCGTGGCTATAATCCGCCCCACCTGGCCGCAGGCCGCGTAAATTGATCGCCGGATAATCGGCGGGGGCGCCGCCAGGGCCGTCGAGCCAGTTGAGTGGAAAGCGATCCCCTGGCCGCAGGGGCGGGTATTGGGGTTTGTTGGGCTGCAAAGCCGTGACATTGACCTGTAAGGTATTGTTATTGCTGGTGGTGGCATAGGTCGCGTTGATGCGGTCGAGATCCCAGCCCCAGAGATAGGCGATGGAACTCCAAAAGGCCCCATTTTCGGTATAGGCACGTTCCAAGATTTCGTTGGGCTCTTCCCAAAAGGTGCGGTTGAGGGTTTTGTCGCTCACATCGGTGGCTTTGGCCCCAAAGAACGGATTATAACTGTAATTGCGAATCCGGCCGGGATCGTCAAAGGGCAAAATGCCTGCTGGTCCTGTCGGATAGACCCCTGGCAGTCCCGAGGGATTGTCAATATTGGGCAGGCCGTTGAGAATTGAACTGGTGCCATAGTATTTGGGTTCTTGGCTGACCTTGCGGAACATGGTCTTGTTTTCGACAAATTGGCGGTAGACATTGTTGAGCTTTTCGATGAGTTCATTGAGCTTGGACTGCATATCGGCCATTTTGGCCTGTTGGTACTCGAGACCCTCGCGCAGTTCTTTTTCAGCCAGACCCTGATTGGACATTTGCTCAATTGTGCGCTGAAAGCGATTCACATCATAGTTTTCAAGCCGCAATTGGTTATTGTCTTTGACGAAATTCTGATACAGCTGTCCTGAAAAAATGCTGGTCATGGGAGTTTCCTTCCTTAGTTCTGGAGTTGACTGCGGCCAGAGGCCTGGTAATTGCCACCCATCATGGGCCAGGGGGCATCGGCAGGGGGATTGGCGGTATTGACTTTAAACGAGCGGACCTGAACCCATTGGCCTTCGCCGCCATCGAGGGTTGTGGCGTAGAGCACCCCGTCTTTGAGCAAGAGCGTGCGGTTGTTTTTTCCACCCGGGGCTTTGGCCCAGAGGATTTTTCCGCTGTTGCCCTGATCTTTGACTGCGTAGATCAGGCCATTGCCCCAGGGCACATAGACGACGTTTTCTCCCGCGAGATCCAGACCTACCGTGGGTGAACCGGTGGGGCCTTCTCCCACCGTGCCGGGCAGTGAAATTTGCCATTTTTCAGTGCCATCAGCACGCAGAGCGTGAAGCTTGGCCCCTTCTGTGCTGGTGTAGATCACGTCTTCTCCGCCCTGACGTGAGATAATCGGTGGAAAAAACGAGGCCACGGCCAGTGGGGTACGCCATTTGAGTTGACCTTCGGGGGAGATGGCTTGCAAATGGCCTGGCATTTGCACAAAACGTTGTTGATTGGCGGTATTGACGGTGTTGACATAGATCGTTCCGTCGCTGCCGATCGCGGGGGTGGAGGTATCAAAGGCCTCAAACCCCAGATCCACGGGTTGGGTCCAGGCACTTTGGCCGACTGGCGGCTGATCAGGGTTTGTCTTGACGGCCATCAGCTTGGCGCTGGTAAAGGGATCTGAGCGGGTGATCAGATAAAGTTTTTGCCCATCGCGAGAAAGGGCGCCCGAGCCTGTGAATTCCTGATCGTGGGAGAAGCGCCAGAGCATTTGGCCATCGCGCAGGGCGTAGATACCCCGGGTGCCGGGATAGGTCCAATGATCGGCCAGCAGAGCTGTATAGACCGTATCTGTATCATCCGCGTTGCTGGCAGTGCCGCGATCATCTCTCTGGCTGACCGGAATAAAGCGGGTCTGCAGGCTATCGGTATTGTTAAAGTTATAGCTCCAGACCAGGGCACCCGTATTTTGGCTCAGGGCTTTGAGTGTCATACGGTTGATTCCGGTATACTCCATGACATACATGACGGGAACAGGGGCTTGACCGTTGGGGTTGGCTTGGCCCAATGAAAGATAGATATTTTGCACCTGTCCCAAGTCCACCGGGTTAAACAGGTTTTGCAGGGGTTGGGCAGCCAGAGCGGAACTGAGGCCATAGACCCGTTTGCTGTTCTGCAAAATATCGAAGCTAAACAGACTTCCGGTATTTGGGTTCATCACCAATGGGCTCAATCCGGCAGTCATTTCGCGGGCGCGGAAGTTTTTAAAGGGTTCTGGCATTGAGCTGAGTTGAGTGGGATTTAAGGTCTGTGCTGTGGTTTGGCTAACTTCGGCGACCGTATTTTGATTGATCAATTGGGCCAGTTTGCGGCTGTCGAGAAATTGAGTGGGGTCCTGACCCGCAGGTAAACGGTTCATGGTATAGGTGCCATCAGGCTGCTGCTCAACTCCCAGCAGGGCATCGGTAAAGGCTTGGTATTGTTCTAATTGCAGCGGATCTAAGACTTTGGGCGAGCCAATTTCGTGTAGGGCATTGACGATTTCTGCCGTTTGCAGGGCGCGCAAATCCATTTCAACTTGGGGATCTGTCACCGGGACATGAAACGCCGCCCCTACCTTTAAAATGGGTTTTCCTTCGGGATCGGCATTGGCATAGAGCCCAGCGACAGCAGTCCAATTTGGGCCTTCGGGCACGTTGGCGGAGAGCTGCAGGGAATTGTTGAGCACTTTGACAAAGCCATTTTGATCGGCGCCCATGGCATACAAGGGTGTGCTGACATGGCCGGGACCACGCAGCTCCAAGCGCACGTATTCGGCCCGGCAATTGCTGCACAGGGTTTTAAAACCCCGGTCAAAGCGGGCCCTAAGCCTGACCGGATGGGTTT
This sequence comes from Candidatus Sericytochromatia bacterium, assembly GCA_044356335.1. Classification (GTDB taxonomy): domain Bacteria; phylum Cyanobacteriota; class Sericytochromatia; order UBA7694; family UBA7694. The sequence continues at coordinate 4,798 of JBIKWL010000050.1, read as the reverse complement.
TGACCTCGGGGATCGTTACCTGTGTTTGAGGCTGGTCCGGTTGCTGAGCAGGAGCTGACTGTGGTTGGGGAGGTACCAAGCCGGTGTGACAGGCACCCAGAACAAGACCCAGGCCAAAGACCAAAGATAAACGACTCAAACGCTGCTTCAGAATCGACATGGGCACAATCCCCGCTCTCAAAATAATCATTAATGCATATATATAACTATACATATATGCATATATATAACTATACATATATGCATATATGCTAATTAATTGTTTTGAGAACTGAATTAATTAAAATTTAAAAAAATTAAAAAGATGAAGAAATGAAAAGAAAACAATCGGTCTCTTTTAGACCGATTGTTTTGAGTGGGGGGTTAAAGTGGTTTGCGGGCCCAGATCAAAAGGCGGCGAAAGCCGTAGAAGACGGGTGTTTGAGGGTAAGCGTCTGCAAGCCGTTGGGTGTAAACTTCCAGCCATTGGGCTTCCAATTTGGGACTGAGCCGCTCGAGGTAAGGCACCAAAGCAGTGCCTTTGACCCATTCGACCATACCTGTGGCATCGTTCAACACGTGGGGATAGACTTTTTCTATCACCACTTGGGCCTCTGCACCGAGTTCAAACAACAATTGAGCATAGGCTTCTAAGCCCAGGACGGGCGAGTGCCGATGCCAGCCCTGCAGAGCGCTGTAAAAAGGTTCTTCAGCTGCCATTTCTGTCAAGAGCCGGTGGGTCAGATGGCTGTGGTTGGAGGGCATTTGTACCGCTAATTGGCCGCCGGGTTTGAGCTGTTGCCAGATTTGGTCAAACAGCACTGGGTGGGAATCTACCCATTGCAGAGCGGCATGGGAAAAGACCAAATCCCATTGGCGATGGATGGGGCCACTTACCGCTTCAATTGTTTTTTGTGCAAAGTGGAGCTGCTCATTCTGCCAGGCCTCAGCTTGTTTGAGCATATTCGCCGAGCTGTCATAACCTTGGCCGGAGCTCCCAGGCAGGGCTTGTTGCAGACGGGCTGTCAGTTCTCCCGTGCCACAGCCGAGATCGACAAACGACAGATTGGGCTGTTTGTCGATCAGGGCCAGCAGATCTTCAAAGGGCGCAAAGCGCTCGGCTTTAAATTTTTCGTATTGTTCTGGATTCCAGCCCATGGGTTTCTTTTGGGCCTTCAATCTGCTGGGGCTTGAATAAACTGCATCAATTCCAGCAATTCGGCTTCGTCAGCCGAACGCAGAATATAATAATGGTCGCCCATGGCCCGTCTGAAAATGGGGCTGAGCTGGCCCTCTTGCAAGATCCAGGCCCCGCAGGCATCCATGATCTGGGCGTGAGAATGGCGGTAGGCAATGTGGTTTTTACGACCAGCATAACCGCAGTGGTAGCGCCGGGTAACCTGGGCGTTAAAATGATTGTGCAACATAACATGTCCCCACTCGCGGAAGAGGTCAAAATCGTTGGCATAATTAAACATGTCTACGGTCGGACCACCGGGGGGCCGCATATTGATCTCCAAGGCCACATACTCCCCGTTGCTGCGTTTAAAAAACTCAAAGTGAAAGAAACGCTCGCGCACGTCAAAGAGCTGCAGCAGCTTCATGCCCAACTCTTTCAGATCAGGGGGCACATTGCGCAGGGTGTAATAGTAGATATGGTCATTGTTATTGACCACTTCCATCACCCCTGAACTATATACGGTTGAGGTGTAAAAGACAGGCGTACCACTGCGATCTGTTAACCCGTCAAAACTGCAAATCTGGCCGGCAATAAACTCTTCGAGAATGTACGGCACGTTGGATTTTTTCGCAAAAATGCCAATGATCTCTTCGGCATTGTGGGCCTTGTAGGTGTGGTTTGCGCCTACGCCGATATCCGGTTTAAGCACGACAGGATAGCCAAACTGTTCTGCGGTCTGTACGGCTTCATCGAGGCTGTAGACCACCTTGCCTTTGGCACAGGGAATGCCATTGGCCTGAAACACTTTTTTCATCTCGGATTTTTTCTTGATCTGGGCAATGGTGTCGTTTTTGACCCCAAAGACATTAAAATCTGTGCGCAGAGCCGCTTCGGTTTCGAGCCAATGTTCGTTGAGGGATTCGATCCGGTCAATTTTGCCATATTCATAGGTGATCTGGCCGCAGGCCTTCACCAGATCTTCATAAATATCCAAATTGGAGACCCAGAAATAATCGGTCAGGGCCTCACGTACATGGGGTTTGAGAAAATGGGGTGGCTCATCGGCCAAGCCAATGACATTGGCCCCCATTTGTTTGAGATGCCAAGCGTAGCGAAAATGTTGATCGGGGAAGTGGGGAGAGAGCAAAACAATATTCATGGGCAAGGTCTTTTCTAGACAGAATTACCGCCCATCTTAACACAGGCAGCTTGGCTTGGACAGGCTCTCTGGTCGGATTTTCGTGCGCTCAGTGGGCAAGCTGTTATAATTTAGACAGAATTCGGGTTCACCGGGGTTGGAAGTTTGGCACAATTGTCTTTTCTGCCGGTTATATGTAGTGGCACAGATCTGCCTGACGCTGTCAGACAGGCTTTGGTTGGTTTGGATATCCCCTTTTTGGAGTTGCCGCTGTCTCAGCTCTTGACCGAAAATACAAAAAATCCCCTGATTTTAATTACCTCTTTGACGGCCTCTGCTGATTTTGACTTTTGGCAGGCTTGGAAAGTGGCAAGACCCGAGGGGTGGCTGCTGGGAATTGTGCCTGAACAATTGGAAGAGCAAGCGATTACTTGGTTGGATGCTGGTTGGCTGGATGATTTTTTATTGGGGCCTTGTCCTGCTCTGGCCGCTTTAAAAAAAGCCCTGATCCAAGCGGCCATCCATGTTAAAAACAGAGATGCTCAGGCTGTGTTGGACTCCGGTCCGGTTTTGCCCAGTGTGGTGCAAGACGTCTATCACCGCATGAAAAACAATCTGCAGGTTATTTCCAGTCTCTTGAGTTTGCAGGTGCGCCGCACCCAAGATCTGACAACCCTGAATGTCTTGCGCGAAACCCAAAACCGCGTCTTGACCATGGCCTTGGCCCACGAAAAGTTGTACCGCTCTCCGCAAGTGGAAAAGCTCAATTTGGCTGATTATGCCCAAGATCTCTGCCAACACCTCTTTCACAATTACGGTTTGGGGCTGTCTGCCATTCAGCTCCACTATGACTGCGAGCCACTGTTGCTGGGGGTCGATGCGGCGATTTCCTGCGGCCTGATCCTGAATGAACTGATCAGCAATGCGATCAAATACGCCTTCCCGGCAACCTTTGTCTCGCTCAGCTGTGAAATATGGATTCGCATTCGCGCGCAGGATGCGGGGGTGTTTGAACTCAGCGTGGTGGATAATGGGGTGGGGCTGCCTTCCCAGATCGATCCCCTCAGCCCGGATTCTCTTGGTTTGCGATTGGTGAATAGCCTGAGCCGCCAACTCGGCGGGCAGATTTTGGTCGATGAACAGGTGGGAACAGCCTTTCGTCTACTTTTGCCGTATTTGGAGGAGTCGCTGTGAATTATCAAGGTAAATCGATTTTGGTGGTGGATGATGAGCCGATGATCGCGGAAGATCTTTGCGAAAGCTTGGAAGAATCGGGGTATAAAGTATTTTTGCCTTCGCATTCTGGGGCTGATGCCATTCGCCAGGTTCAACAAGGAGAGCCGGATCTGGTCTTAATGGATATTAATCTCAAAGGTGATATTGATGGTATTTCGACGGCCCAGGCGATCCAAAAAATTCACGATTGTGCGATTATTTATCTCACGGCCAATGCCGACAGCCAGACTTTGCAGCGGGCCAAAATGACCAGCCCGTTTGGCTATATTATCAAGCCCTTTCGCGAGCGGGAATTACATGCCCTGGTCGAAATCTCGCTCTACAAACATGCCCAGGAAAAGCTCACGCGCGTGCGCCAAAATCTCTTTTTACAGACCCTGCAAAACACCCCAGATGCGATTTTGGTGCTCAACCACCAACAGCAGGTCCAATTTATGAATCCCTCAGCCGAAAAACTGCTTGCTCTGTCTTTTGAGCAAATTCAAGGCCAGAATTTGGAATCTGTGCTGTCTTTTGCTCGGCCTGAAAATGCTGAGATGATTACCGATCTGGCCCAAATTGAGGCGTTAACGCCGTTGATCTTGATCCGCGCGGATCAGTCCCATTGTCATGTGCGGGTCTATACCTCGGCTTTACACGATCTTCATGGGCATTTTCAGGGGCGCATGTTACATCTCTACTTGGATCATTCTCTCCAGTTTGATACGGGCTCTTTGCGGGGGACCCAGAATGATCTTTTAACAGTCTGTGCTGCTTGCAAACAAATTCGCAATCCCAATGGCAGTTTTAGTAGCTTTGAGGTCTTTTTTCGGCAGTATTACCAAATGCGCTTCAGCCATGGGGTTTGCCCCCCCTGTTTTGAACAGCTTTATCCTGATTACCTCGAAAAACTCAAGCACTGATATCCGAGAATCAGACATGACAAAGTCCCCTTCTCAATTGAAGGGGACTTTTTAAACGATCTAGCAAAAATTCAGGAAGGCCAAAATTCGCTTTTGGGGCGCTTATTGGGCGTTGTAGCTGATGCTCACATCAGCAGGGGCGAATTTTTGGGCTTTTTCGAAAATGGCCTGGAGGGCTTCGGTTGGGGTGACAAAACTGTCGCCCTGAGCCAGTTTCAATGCATCACCGGCGGTATTGACAAAGGCGCTGCCCATCAATTCGCCACCGAGGGCAATTTTGCCATCGTGGTTGGCGTCGCGGCCATTGATAATACTGAAAACACCTGCGGCAGTGGCTTCGGTGCCTTGATGGGGCAGAGAGCG